>JABFXP010000688.1 GCA_013361685.1 Catenulispora sp. | reverse complement strand
ACCAGCCGCAGGACCGGCAGTGGCGCGACGGGCAGACCGTGCTCGGCGGGCTCGTCGGGTTCACCCGGTCCGCCGCACTCGAGCTGGCCGCTTACGGCATCACCGCCAACTACATCGCACCGAGCAGTTGTTATCCCGCCGGTCCCGCCCACGCCCCCGCGCCGCCGCTGCCCGCGGCCGCCCGCGGCGCCTCCTCGTCCTATTCCGAGGGCGTGGCGTCCCTGACCGGATTCTTGATCAGCGATCAGGCGTCGGCGATCACCGGGCAGGGCGGCTATCTCGCCGGCCGCCCGGCGGCGCCGTCCGCCAGTGGGGAGTAGACCATGAAAGATCCGGGCCACTACGTCGCCCGCATCCTCGAACAGCTCGCGTTCGACGACGACCGGCCGGTGATCCGCTGGCAGGACGCTGTCATCCCGGCCGCCGAGCTGCGCAGTGCCCTGACACGCGTCGCGGCGGCCCTGGACGGGCTCGGCGTCGGGGACGGCGGTACGGTCGCCGTCCTGACCGGCGTGAACAGTCCGTGGATGCTGGCCACCCGCTACGCCGTCCACCTGCTGGGCGCGACCGTCGTCTATGTCAGCGGCTCGAACCACGGCACGACCACCCACGGCCTGACCCGCGAGACCCGCGCCCGCATGGTGCGCGAGACCGGAGCGTCGGTCCTGCTGTTCGACGAGGAGAACGCCGCCGAGGCCGAAGGCATCCGCGCGATGCTCGCCTCCCAGACGGCGCTCGGCCTCTGCGCCCTCGGCACACCGCTGTCCGGCGCGGTGTCCGTCGGCGGCCGGCCGATCGCCGCGCCGGCCGCGGACGACGCGGTCCTGACACCCCGCACCCCCGCCCGCGCCATGGTCATCTACACCAGCGGCAGCACCGGCCGTCCCAAAGGCGTGGTCAAACCCTTCGTCGCCTGGAACGACGTCGTCCTGGGCGAGGCGTCCCGCGCCCCGGCCAAGACCTTCCTGGCGGTCAGCGCGGTCAGCCATACCGGCGGCCTGCTCACCGACATGGCGATCGCCTCCGGCGGCAGCGCGCTGCTGCGCACCGTCTTCGAACCCGCGGCGTTCCTGCGCGACATCGCCGACCACCGCGTCACCGACACCCTGATCGGCGTCCCGCTCCTCTACGAACTCGCGAGCCACCCCGACGCCCCGACCACCGACCTCTCCTCGCTGCGCCGCTTGCTCTACATCGGCTGCGCCGCCTCGCCCGAACGCGTCCGCGAAGCCGTCAAGGTCTTCCCCGGCGTCCTGCACCACTCCTACGGCACCACCGAGACCGGCCAGATCGCCATGCTCACGGCCGCCGACCACGACGTCGCCGAGCTGCTCGACACCGTCGGGCGTCCGCGGACCGACCTGACGGTGGCGATCCGCGACCCGGAATCCGGCCGCGGCCTGCCGGCCGGGCACCTCGGCGAAGTCGTCGTGCGCGGTGCGAACAACATGCTCGGCTACGTCGCCGATCCCGCGCTCACCGACCGGGTCCTGCGCGACGGCTGGGTGCACACCGGCGATCTCGGGCGGATCGGCGACAACGGCTACCTGCGGCTGTTCGGGCGGATGGACGACGTCGTCAAGGTGCACGACACCCGCGTCCACCCGATCGAGGTCGAGAAGGTCCTGGCCGGGCACCCCGGCGTCGCCGACGCCTGCGTCTGGGGACACCGCGGTCCGGACCTGCTGGGCGAGCTGCACGCCGCCGTCGTGCTGCGGGACGACGACCCGCCGGCCGACGACGTCCTGCGCGACCACGTCGCGCGGGCGATGACCCCCACCCATGTTCCGGCCACCCTCACGCGGTGGCGCGCATTCCCGATCAACGCCAACGGAAAGGTCGATCGGGTCCTGGTCCGCGAGCAGAGCTCGCACCCCGAGGCGGGAAGGGATGAACCGGCGTGGCCGCATTCATCGGAAACTACGAGAGCCTGATCCGCAAAGTCCGCGGCACCGCGGCGGACGGAGCCGGCGGGGCCAAAGCCATCCGGTACTTCTGCGTGCGCTGCGAGCACGAGTTCATCGAACCGAAGTTCAACAAGTGCACCGAGTGCGGCGGCGCGATCGACGCGGTCTACGACCTCGACCAGGTCCGGATCCCGGCGCAGAAGCAGGGCCCGGACCCCCTCCAGCACTACTTCCACCTGCTCCCGGTCCGCGAGCGCGGCGCGCTGCGCTGGGTCGGCGAGGGCAACACCCCGTGCTTCGAGGTTCCCGAACTGGCCGCGACGCTGGGCATCGGCCGGCTCTACCTCAAGAACGAGGCGGCGAACCCCACCTCCTCGACGAAGGACCGCGTCGCCTCGGTGTGCCTGTCCCGCTTCGACGAACTGGGCGTCCGGGACCTCGTGATGTCCTCCACCGGCAACAGCTCGACCGCGTACGCGCGCGCCGTCTCGCTGATCCCCGGCTTCACACTGCACGTCTTCGTCGGCCGCGCGTTCGTCAACCGCCTCAACTACGCCGACCACCCGCGCGTCATCACCCACGTCGTGGACGGCGAGTTCGTCACCGCCGGCCGCGTCGGGGAGCGCTTCGCGCAGGACAACGGCTACTTCTGGGAGGGCGGCTTCTTCAACCTCGGACGCCGCGAGGGCCTCAAGGTCGCCTACCTTGAGGCCTACGACCAGATGGCGGCCGAGCCGGACTTCGTCTTCCAGGCCGTCAGCAGCGGCATGGGCCTGGTCGGTGCGTACAAGGGCGCGGTGGAGTACCGCGAGCTGGGGCGGCTGCGCAAGGTGCCGTCGTTCATGGCCGTCCAGCAAGCCAGCTGCTCGCCGATGGCGCACGCCTTCGCCGAGGACGCCGACCAGATCGCGCCGCGGCACGTCGTGCGCGACCCCAAGGGCCTGGCCCACGCGATCCTGCGCGGCGACCCCACCGGCACCTACCCGTATATCAGAGACCTGTGTCTGACCAGCGGCGGACGGATCCTGGCCGCCGGCGAGGACCGGATCCGGCACGCGCGGCGCCTGCTCGCCGAGACCGTCGGCGTCGACGTCTGCTACGCCAGCTCGACGGCGTTCGCCGGGGTGATCCAGGCGGCGCGGGACGGGATGCTGCCGCCGGACTCCGTGGTGCTGGTGAACCTGACCGGCGCCGACCGGCCGGCCGCCCAGGTCGCGACGATCGAGAGGACCCACTCATGAACAACCGGCCCCATGTGGTGGTCGTCGGCGGCGGCGTCCTCGGCGCGTGCGTCGCCGGCCGGTGCGCGGCCCGCTCGGCGCGGGTCACCCTGCTGGACGCCGCGGTGCCCGGCTCCGGCACCAGCTCGACCAGCTTCGCCTGGGCGAACGCGCAGAAGAAGCGGCCTGACTCCTACTTCCGCCTCAACGCCGACGGCTTGGCCGAATACCAGCGGCTGGCCGAGGCCGGCATCGGAAGCGGCTGGTTCCACGCCGTGGGCAACGTCGAGGTCGCGGTGGACGCCCGCTCGGCGGAGGCGCTGGAGGCGACCGTCGCGGATCTCGCCGCGCGCGGCTACGCGGCCGAACTCGTGACCCCGCGACAGGCGGCCGATCTCGAAGCGTTCATCGACGCCGACCGGATCGTGGCCGCCGCCTACTTCCGGGAGGAGGGCTGGGTCGACGCCGAGGCGATGATCGCGGACACGCTGGCCGACGTCCGGACCGCGGGCGGCGAGATCCGCACCCACCGGGCCGTCGTCGGGTTCGAACAGGCCGGGCCTCGGACGAAGGTGCTGCTGGCGGACGGGGAGGAGGTGCTCGCCGACTACGTGGTGTGCGCGACGGGGACGGCCACCGAAACACTGCTCGAGGCCTCCGGCATCAGGGTGCCGATGATCTCCGAGCAGCAGCGCAAGCAGCGCGCGCCTGATGACGAGCGCTACACCGCCGTCGGCGGCCTGGCCTTCACGGCCCCGCTGCGCACTCCGCTGCGGCGCGTCGTCCATACTCCGGACCTGGGCCTGCGGCCCTCGGCCCAGGGGCGCGCGGTCCTGGGCGGCGACGGCGCCGGGTCGCGGGTCCCCCGCAGCGACGACGCGGTGTTCGAGAACGGGCCGCGGCTGCTGGAACGGGCCCGGAAGCTGTTCCCGGCCATGGCGGACGTGATGCTCGACGCGGTGCGCGTCGGTGTCCGGTCGATCCCGGCCGACGGGCTCACGGTGGCGGGCTTCACCCAGAGCGTGCCCGGGCTGTACGTCGTCGTGACGCACAGCGGGATCACGCTTGCGCAGTACCTCGCGCGGCTTGTCGCGGACGAGGTGCTGGGTTCGGAACAGGCCGCGGCGCTCGCGGACTTCCGTCCGGATCGGTTCGCTGCGGCGGCGCGGGCCTGAGCCGGTCTCAGTCTCCGTCTCGGTCCCGACCGACCGCCCGGCCGAACCGCGCGGCGACCTCGGCCACCGCCGCGCGCAGCTCGCCGCCGCCCTCGACGTGGAAAGGGAAGGGGATGGTCGCAAGCCATTCCTGGGCGTACATCTGGGGATTGCGGGTGCTGCCGGTGAGGACGCAGCGGCCGGCTTCGGCTTCGAGGCGTTCGAGCCGGCCCATCGGCGGCCGGATCCAGGCGGCGACCTGGTCCAGCGGGGCATCGAAGACGACGCGGGTCGGGTGGGCCCAGCCCGTGCCGAGGTGTTCCTCGAGCGTGGCGACCGGGTCGAGGCCGGGCGGCGGATCGAACGTGTGCGGGCTCTGATGAACGGCGGCGATCCGGTCGACGCGGTAGGTGCGGACGGCGTCGGCGCGGTGGGAGTGGCACAGCAGATACCAGCGTGAGTGGCGGACGACGACCGCCCACGGATCGACCTCCACCTCCGAATCCCTGCCCGCCTCGCTGCGGTAGGCGATGCGGACGCGGCGGCGGGCCGTCACGGCGTCGACGAGCGCGCTGACGGTCGCGGGGTCGGCGCGCGCGGCGAGGCGATCGGGTGCGGCGGCGGCGTGTTCGCGCAGAGCGGCGGCGGGCAGGCGGGTCGATTCGGGAAGGGCTCGGAGGAGTTTGGTCAGCGCGGTGTGGGTGGGGTCTTCGGGCTCGGAGGTGGCGGCGTCAGCGGCAGCAGCGGTGTTCGCGGTCGTGGCGGACACAGCGGTGGTCGGCCGGGCACCCGTCACGGCTGCGTCGGCAGTGGTGGCGGCAGCAGCAGCGGCGCTCGCGGCCTTGGCTGACACAGCCGTGGCCGGTCGAGCATCCATCACCGCCATGACCAGGCTCAGCGCCTCCTCCTGTGTGAAGACGACCGGCGGCAGCCGCGTCCCGCGCCGCAGCCGGTAGCCGCCGTGCGGACCGCGCACCGAGTCGACCGCGATCCCGGCCTCCCGCAGGATCGCGACGTAGCGGCGGGCGGCGCGTTCGGTCACGCCCAGCCGTCCGGCCAGCTCCGCGGCGGTGGTGCCGGGCCGGGTCTGGAGGATCTCCAAGGTGCTCAGAGCCCGTGCGGTGGGGCTCGGGACGGCGGGCATGATCGCAGGCTACGTCCCGGTGACACATTCCGGAAGCCGATCGTCCGGAATCGTGCTTAGCCTGCTGTCCATGGACATCTTGCTCATCTCCGGACTGTGGTTGGACGGCACCGCTTGGGACCGCGTGGTGCCCGAGCTGACGGCCCTGGGCCACCGCCCCACCGCGCTCACCCTCCCCGGCCAGGGTGACGGCGCCTCGTCGGCCACCCTCGACGACCAGCTGGCCGCCGTCGTCGCGGCGGTGGACGCGGCTCCCGGACCGGTCGCCGTGGTCGGCCACTCGGCCGCGTCGACCCTGGCCTGGCTGGCTGTCGACGCCCGGCCTGAGAAAGTGGCCGAGGTGGTCTTCATCGGCGGCTTCCCCGCCGAGGACGGCCGGGCCTATGCCCCCTTCTTCGAGATCGTGGACGGCGCCATGCCCTTCCCGGGATGGGGCCCGTTCGAGGGACCGGACTCCGCCGACCTCGACGACGAAGCCCGGCGGTCCTTCGCGGCGGCGGCGATCCCCGTGCCGGAGAAGGTCGCCACCGGCGTGGTGCGGCTGAGGGACGAGCGGCGGTACGGCGTGCCGGCGGTGGTGGTGTGCCCGGAGTTCACACCGGCTGACGTCCGCACCTGGATCGCCTCCGGCGACGTGCCGGAGCTGGCGAAGATCGAGCACCTGGAGCTGGTGGACATCGACTCCGGGCACTGGCCGATGCTCACCCGGCCGGCCGAACTCGCGCGGGTGCTGGCGGCGAGCACCGGATCCGGCCAGGGGTGAGAGCCGCGGCGACGGCGGCAGCCTGAGATGACATCATGGCCCGATGGCTGTTCCTCGAGCGGTTGCCGTCGTCGTCGACGGGCCGACGGTCTTGCTCATCAAGCGGTTCCTCAAGCACGAAGTATCAAGTCACTGCGTGATGTGCGCGGACAGCGGATGGACGGCGCCAGGGTGCCCCGGGCATCACTACGCCGTCCTTCCGGGCGGTCACGTTGAAGAGGGCGAGAGCCACGAAGAGGCGGCGCTTCGCGAGCTGCGCGAAGAGACGACACTCGAGGCGAGAATCAGCCGTCTGCTGTGGAGCGGCACGCACAACGGCCGCCCGGCGTCGTACTTCCTGATGACCGACGTCAGCGGCAGCGCGGTGTTGTCCGGCGACGAGGCGAAGTCCAACGGCCCGACGAACAGCCACGAACTGATGTGGGTGACGGCAGAAGCTTTCGACGCGTTGAATCTGCATCCGGCAGAGATCAGAAAGCCACTCGCCGAACTGCTGCACGGCTAGCCAGCCCCTGGGCGTACCAGGGCCGCCGGCCCGAGCCCGACCTCCAAGAGTCAACGTTCTGAGAAAGCTCTGATTTTCCCGCGCGATGCTCAGCGCGGGAACGGGGCCCACCATCTCGCAACAGCGACTCCGGAGGTCAGCATGACCGAAGCCACCACGGTCGACTACAGCCACCTCGTCATCGGCGCGGGCCCGGCCGGCCTGCAACTCGCCAGTCATCTGCAGGAAGCGGGCCGCGACTACGCGGTGCTGGAAGCCGGACCGGCTCCGGGCACCTTCTTCGCCACGTTCCCCCGCCACCGCAGGATGATCTCCAACAACAAGACGCACACCGGCACGAGCGACCCGGAGCTCAACCTCCGGATGGACTGGAACTCCCTACTCAGCTCCGACCCCGACCTGCTGTTCACCCGCTACAGCGAGCGCTACTTCCCGGCCGCCGACGACTTCCTCCGGTACCTCGCGGACTACGCCGCGGCGCTGGACCTGCGGGTGCATTACAACACCCGCGCGGTGCGCATCGAGCGGCCCGAGCCGGCTGGCGCGTTCGTCGTGACGGCCGCGGACGGCAGCCGCTACCGGGCCGGCGTCGTCATCGTCGCCAGCGGAGTCGGCGCCCCGCACATCCCGTCGGTCCCCGGCATCGAACACGCCGAGCAGTACGCGACGATGCCGGTCGACCCGGACGGGTTCACCGATCAGCGGGTGCTCATCCTGGGCAAGGGCAACTCCGCCTTCGAGACCGCCGAGAACCTCATCGAGAAGGCCGCGGTCATCCACGTCGCCGGTCCGCACTCGGTCCGGCTGGCCTGGCAGAGCCACTACGTCGGCCACCTGCGCGCGGTCAACAACAACTTCCTCGACACCTACCAGCTCAAGTCGCAGAACGCGATCCTGGACGGCTCGGTCCAGAGCATCGTTCCGCGCCCCGAAGGCGGCTTCGACGTCCGCTTCTCCTTCGTCCGCGCCGACGAGGTCGTCAAGGAGCTGTATTACGACCGGATCCTGTGCTGCACCGGCTTCCGGCTCGACACCACCCCGTTCGCCGGCGAGTGCCGGCCCGAGCTCGTGATCGACGACCGGTTCGCCGAGCTGACCAGCGCCTACGAGTCGGTGAACGTGCCGGGCCTGTACTTCGCCGGCACGCTGATGCAGCAGCGCGACTTCAAGAAGGCCACCTCGGGCTTCATCCACGGCTTCCGCTACACCGTGCGGGCCCTGGCCCGGATCCTCGACCAGCGCGGGTACGGCGTCCCCTGGCCGCACCGGGTCCTGCCGTCCCGGCCGGCGGCGCTGGCCGACGCGGTGCTGGCGCGCGTCAACCGCAGCTCCGCACTCTGGCAGCAGTTCAGCGTGATGGCGGACGTGCTCCTGGTCCCGCAGGACGGCGACGCCTACTACCTGGAGGAGGTGCCGGTCGGCTACGCCCTGGACGGCGGCCTGGAGCGCCCCGGCAACGGGCTGCCTGCCGAGGCCCTGCTGATCGCCGTCACCTTGGAGTACGGCCCCGACCACGACCGCGTCGACCCCTTCGACATCACCCAGCGCCGCGCCGCGCAGAACGACGCCGGACAGGCGCACGACGCCGCCTACCTGCACCCGGTCGTGCGGGTCCACCGCGACGGCGAGGTCGTGGCCGAGCACCACCTCGCCGAGAACCTGGAGAACCACTGGGACGGCGAGCACACGCACCGTGAACCGCTCATC
>JABFXP010000566.1 GCA_013361685.1 Catenulispora sp. | reverse complement strand
CCTAGGACCAAAGTCCCATCCGCCCGAAGACCGCAGTCCGTGGTGCGGCCGGCGCTGCCCGGTGAGGATCGTGGGGACGTGGTCCCCAACCTCAGGAGAATCCCATGCGAGCGGTCTGGCTCCGCGAATTCGGCGCTCCGGCCACCCTCCGGCTCGAGGAGACCCCGGAACCGGTGCCCGGACCGGAGACGGCCCTCGTCGAGGTCGTCTACGCCAACATCACGTTCGTCGAGACCCAGATCCGGTCGGGGAACGGGCCGTTCCACCCGCAGCTGCCGACGATCCCGGGCAACGGCGTCGGGGGAGTGGTGCGCGCCGTCGGGACCGGTCTGGACCCGTCCCTGGTCGGCAGCCGGGTGGTCGGGTCCACCGGCGGCGCCGGCGGCTACGCCGAGTTCGCCCTGGTGCCCGCCGACGTGCTCTACCGGGTGCCGGACGGCCTCGCCCTCGACGCCGCGGTCGCCGTCCTCGCCGACGGCCGCACCGCCTCGCTGGTGCTGTCCGCCGCGGCGGTCCGCCTCGGCGAACGCGTCCTGGTGGAGGCCGCCGCCGGGGGTGTCGGCAGCCTGCTCACCCAGCTCGCCAAGGCCGCCGGCGCGACGGTCGTGGCGCTGGCCGGCGGCGACCGCAAGACCAAGCTGGCCGCCGAACTCGGCGCCGACCTGGCGATCGACTACCTCGACCCGCAGTGGCCGCGGCAGCTCGGCGGGCCGGTGGACGTCGTCTTCGACGGCGTCGGCGGCGCCGTCGGCCGCACCGCGTTCGAGCAGCTGGCGCGCGGCGGCCGGATGGTGTCCTACGGACTGGCCAGCGGACAGTGGACGGCGCTGTCCGAGGACGACGCGGCGGCGCGCGGGGTCTCGATCGTGCGGCCGAGCGCGGGGCCGCAGGACATGCGGCGGTTCACGGAATCCGCGCTGGCCGCCGCGGCCGCCGGGCGGCTGCGTCCGGTCATCGGGCAGCGCTTCCCGCTGGAGCGCGCCGCCGATGCGCACACGGTGATCGAATCACGCCAAGCTCTTGGGAAAACGCTGCTCACAACGGGTAAAGCAGTACAATGACGCATGCGTTCCGCTGAGGAGATCCGCGAGCATCTGATAGATCAACTCAACTCGATGATGAGGCGGCCCGGCATGTACGGGGGCTGGATCGCCGCTGACGTCACGGCCGGCCAGCTGGCCTTCATCGACGGCCACGACCAGCGGCGGATCCGGGTCGTCGACTCCGACGCCCGCAGCCCGCAGCGGTACGTCGACCGGCAGGTGCCCGATCCCGATGGGAATCTCCACTTCGCGCTCCACCTGCCGGAGTTCCACCGCCGCGGTTGGTTCCGGCCCTCGGCGGTCCTCACCTCCGAAGCCCACACCGACCTGCTCGCCACCCTCGAACCCTGGCTCGCCGACCGCCGCCGGCAGTGCGACGTCGTCGAAGCCTTCGGACCGCCGTCCTGGCGCCACGGCAACGCCCTCGCCTACGCCACCGGCGACCCGGCCGACCCGGTGGTGGTCTTCGTGGCCCACGACGACGCCATCACGGCGGCGTGGACCTCCGAGGAGCTGTTCCCGAACGGGCTGCGCCTGACCACCGCGGGCAAGGAACTGCTCGCGGAGCGGCCCACGTCTTGACCCTGCCGCTCCCGGCTGCTGTCGTAGCAGGCATCGCGTCCGACCGGACGCGGTCCGTCGCCAGCCGTCCGCCGACAGCCGCCGGGAGCCGCCATGCTGAGCACCCGCACCAGCCTCGCCGAGGACTTCGCGGCCGCCCGCGCGGTCATCCCGAACCTCGCCGACCGGGCGTCGGAGGTCTTCGCCCGGATCCGGGAGCCGCGCGCCGCCTCGCCGCTGCCCGGATGGACCGTCGGCGACGTCGCCGTGCATCTCGGCCTGGCGTGCTCCGCCTATGCCGCCGCGGCCGTCGGCGACTTCGGGGTGCTCGACCGGATCAGCGCTGAGAACGCTGCCGCCGACGGTGCCGCCGAGAACCCTGCCGCCGTCGCCAAGAACGCCGCCGACGCCGAGAACAACGCCACCACCCCGAAACCTCCCGCCGGACTCGGCTTCGACGCCCTGATCGCGGCCCTCCCCGACGCCGCCGTCATCGACCGCGTCGGCGAGCTCAACGCCCTGACCCTCGCCCGGTCCGGCCCCGACGCCTACCGCGCCACCCCGGCCCGCATCAAGGCCGCCGCCGAGGCGATCGTCGCCGCCACCGCGGGCCGCGACCCCGCCGAACCGTGCCGGGCGCCGTGGTTCGGCGAGGACGTGCGGCTCCGGCTCGGCACCGTCGCCGGTCTGTTCCTCAGCGAGACGCTGCTGCACACCCTCGACGCGGCGCGCGCCTCACACCAGAAGTGGCCGGTCCCGCCCGGCACCGCGCGCCTGATCGCCTCCCTCGCCTTCCCCGAGATGATGCCGCGCACCGCGGACCCCGAGCGGGCCGCGAAGCTGCACGCCGTCGTCCACCTGCACCTGCGCGGCGGCGTGACGATCGGCGTCGACGTCGACGGCGCCAAGGTCCAGACGGTGCGGGACCCCGGCCCCGGCCGCGCCGACTGCCACGTCTCCATGGACCCGGTCGCGTTCCTGCTCGCCTCGACCGGCCGGGCGTCGCGGAACCGGCAGATAGCCGCCGGCCGGATGATCCCGTACGGTCGCAAGCCCTGGCTGGCTCCGCAGATCGCCCGGCTTTTCGGCTTCCCCTGATCCCGATGCCCGGGCGCGTGCCGCCGCCCCGGCCTGCGCGTCCGCCGCTGGGGCCCCCGCCGTCCCCGCCGCCTCCGCCGCCTCGTCAGGCCGCTCCCAGTGCAGTTCGCACCCGGACTCCCCGCACCGCCGCCGCAGCCGCCCGGCCGAGACGGTCTGGATCAGCCCCATCGTCCAGCACATCGGACAGCCGCGCAGCGCCACCATCCCGACCGGCAGCAGCGCCAGGCTCGCCACGCCGGCCACCGGCAGCAGCGCCAGCCCCCCGATCAGCGATCCGAACCCGACGACGCCCCGCGCCACATGCCTGGGCAGCGAACTGCTCGCGAAGTCACCCTCACCCATGGTCCCCATCCGTTCCACACTCGTCGTCCTCCGGCCGCAAAGCCCCGCGCACCAGCCCGCGGGCCCTGTGCAGCCGGGACTTCATCGCCGCCAGGCTCAGCCCCAGTTCGTCGGCGACCGCCCGCCCCGAGTGCCCCTGCACATCCCGCAGGATCAGCACTCTGCGCAGGTCCTCGGGCAGCGCGACGATCGCGTCCACCACCCGTTCGGCCTCCAACCGCCCCAGGACGTCGTCCTCCGGCCCCCGGCCGGCCGCCGCCTCCGAGACCGCCTGCTGTGCGGCGGCCTCCCGGTGCGCCGCGTGCCGCCGGACCGTCACCCGCGCCCGCCGCAGACACTCGTTCCGCACGATCCGGAACATCCACGACGCCAGCGCCGCCGTCGCCCGCAGCATCCCGATCCGGCGGTACAGGATGATCAGCGCCTCCTGCGCGGCGTCCTCCGCGTCCTGCGGCGTCGCGCACAGCGTCCTCGCGAACCGCAGCACGTGCGGATAGGACCCCGACACCAGCGCCCGCACCGCCTCGGCGTCCCCGGACTGCGCGGCGCGGACCAACTGCTCGCCCGGCCAGGGCACCGCCGTCACCACCGCGTCACTCACCGCCTCGCCTACCGCCTCACCCACGAGCCCGCCCCCGTCCGCGTCTGCGCGCCAGCGTCACCGTGCACATGCAGACCAGGATCGCCCCGACCACTGCCACCACGCCCCACACCATCTCGTCCGCCTCCGATCGGCCTCCGGTCGGCACCGCGCCGACTCACCGATAAGAGACCCGCGCCCCAGCGGAGGATTCACGTCCGCCGCATGTTTTGATGAAGCGGTGAACCCCGACGAAGAACTCGTCTACGAGGTGGACGAGAACGACAAGATCCTGCGTGTCGTCCGCCGCGGCGAACTCACCGACAAGAACCTGCGGCACCGCTGCGTCTACATCCTGTTCCGCGACCGGTCCGGCCGGATCCTGGTGCACCGCCGCGCCGAGGCCAAACGCGTCTATCCCAAGTACTACGACATGTTCGTCGCCGGCATGGTCCCGGCGGGGGAGTCCTACGACCAGGCGGCGCGCCGCGAGGGCGGCGAGGAGGTCGGCCAGCGCAACGTCGTGCTGCGGCCGCTGGGCAAGTGGCGTTTCGACCACGACAAGGTGCCGCAGTGGGCCGCCGTCTACACCGCCACCGTCTCCAGCCCGGTCGTGCCGCAGCCGGAGGAGGTCGAGTGGTTCGCCTTCCTCACCGAGGCCGAACTCGCGCAGAGCATCAAAGAGAACGACTACTGCCCCGACAGCCTGTACTTCTACGCGAAACTGCGCGGCGAAGCCTGACGCAGACCCCTGACCTGCCGGTCCCGTCCGGGACCGGCAGGTCCGGCCGCCGCCGGCCGACTGCGAACCCCAGTGCAACTGTTCACCTCGATGCCACCTGCCCCTCACCGGGTATCCGACCGAGCCGACACTCGGCGGCGCCAGCCTTAGCGGCGCCAACGGACTGCCTCGGGAGGAATCTTGTCCGCCAAGACCCGTTCCACCGCGGTGCTGCGCTCCAAGCGCCGCCGCGTCACCGCCGCCGCGCTGGCCGCCTGCGCCGCGGCCGGTCTCACCTTCGCCGCCGCCGGCCCCAGCTTCGGCGACCCGGAGCCGGCGTGGTCGCACTCCACCGCGACGCCGATCAAGCACGTGGTGGTGATCTTCCAGGAGAACGTCAGCTACGACCACTACTTCGGCACGTACCCGAACGCCGCCAACACCGACGGCACCCCGTTCTACGCGCACGGCGACACGCCGAGCTCGAACGGCCTGCTCGGCGGCGGCGACCTGCTGGCCCACAACCCGAACTCGGCGAACCCGCAGCGGCTGGGCACCGACATGCTGCTGACCTGCGACCAGGACCACGACTACGGTCCGGAGCAGAAGGCCTTCAACGGCGGCCTGATGAACAAGTTCGTCGAGAACACCGACACCGAGTCCTGCGCCGCCCCGGACAAGTCCGCGCCCGGGCTGGTCATGGACTACTACGACGGCAACGTCGTCACCGGCCTGTGGAACTACGCGCAGCACTACGCGATGTCGGACAACTCCTACGGCACCGTGTTCGGCCCCTCCACCCCCGGCGCGCTGAACCTGGTCTCCGGCCAGACCCACGGCGGCTACGCGGTGGACCCCAAGACCGGCAAGAAGGTCACCGACCCCACGGTGGTCGCGCAGGCCGACGCCAACGGCGTCGGCACCGTCATCGAGGACCCGGACGGCGCCTTCGACGACTGCGGCAACGCCAAGAACCGGCTGCTGCAGCAGGGCAAGAACATCGGTGACCTGCTCAACGACAAGAGCGTCACCTGGGGCTGGTTCCAGGGCGGCTTCAAGCCGACCGTCGCGGCCACCGCCACCTCCCCGGCCGTGTGCGGCGCCTCGCACACCAACGTCGGCGGCGCCGTGCGCGGCGACTACAACGCGCACCACGAGCCGTTCCAGTACTACCAGTCCACCAGCAACCCGCATCACCTGCCCCCGACCTCGGTGGCCGCCATCGGCCACACCGACCAGGCCAACCACCAGTACGACCTGAGCGACTTCGACGCCGCGCTGGCGCACGACAACCTGCCGGCCGTGTCGTTCCTGAAGGCCGCGAACTACCAGGACGGCCACGCCGGCTACTCCGACCCGATCGACGAGCAGCACTTCCTGGTGGACACCATCAACAAGCTGCAGAAGTCGCCGGAGTGGAAGAACACCGCCGTGGTGATCTCCTACGACGACAGCGACGGCTGGTACGACCACGTCATGCCGCCGATCGTGAACACCTCGGCGAGCAGCGACGACGCCCTCAACGGCGCCGGCTCCTGCGGCACCGGCCGGGCCCCGCTCGGCGGCTACGCCGACCGCTGCGGCTACGGCCCGCGCCTGCCGCTGCTGGTCATCTCCCCCTACGCCAAGGAGGACTACATCGACCACAGCATCACCGACCAGACCTCGATCCTGCGCTTCATCGAGGACAACTGGAAGACCGGCCGCATCGGCGACTCCTCCTACGACGCGCTGGCCGGCTCGCTGAACGGCATGTTCGACTTCGACCACCGCCGCGGCGGCAAGGTGCTGCTGGACCCGGCCTCCGGCGCCGTCACCAAGCACTAGGCGACAGCGGGCGCCCATGAAACAGCGCCAGATCAGCACCAGAACAGGTACCTGAACAGCACCAGGACAGGTACCTGAGCAGCACCGGACCCGGGCGGGGCCCACAGCCCCGCCCGCGTCCCCAGCACGTCCGCACGGCGACCGGGGGAGCGCCGCGCGGCACCGCGACGCGACCGGCTCCCGGACACGGGAGGCCGGTCGCGCCCGCGTCTGGGTAATGTGGCGGGGTGGCACAGACGGCGGCGGCGCACGGCCGGGCAGGAGAGTCGGCGAGTTCACGACTGGTCAGGCTCGGTTTCACCGATCCGGACACGGCCCTTTCCACCCTGGCCGAGGCGCCGTTGGGCGAACTGGGCCGCGACCCGCTCTTCCCGGAGGCCCTGGGCCGCACCGCGGACCCGGACCTGGCCCTGGCCGCCACCGCCCGGCTGCTGGCGGCCGCCGCCGACACCGAGACGCTGGCCGCCACCCTGGCCGCGGCGCGGCCGTTCTCCGATCGCCTGCTCGGCGTACTGGGGCTCAGCGTCGCCCTCGGCGACCACCTGGCCCGGCACCCCGACGGCTGGCGTGCGCTGGTCGAGTTCGACATCGAGGACCTGGCCCCGGCCTTCCGGCAGCTGATGCTCAGCGCCGTCGGCGCCGACCCGGCCTCGGCCGACCCGGTCGCCGCCGTCACCGGCATCCCGGCCCGCGACGCCCTGCGCGTGGCCTACCACGACGCGCTGCTCGGCATCGCCGCCCGCGACATCGGCACCCCGGCCGCCGTGGAGGCCACCGAGAGCTACGACCGCACCGCCGCCGACCTGTCCGACCTGGCCACCGCCACCCTGGACGCGGCACTGGCGGTGGCCCGCGCCGAACTGCCCGCCGACGCCCCGCCCGCCCGCCTGGCCGTGATCGCCATGGGCAAGTGCGGCGCCCGCGAACTCAACTACGTCAGCGACGTCGACGTGGTCTTCGTCGCCGCCGCCCCGGACGGCACCGACCCGGGCCAGGAGCACCTGTCCCTGCGCACCGCCACCCAGCTGGCCGCCACCATGATGCGGGTCTGCTCCGACACCACCTCCGAGGGCTCGATCTGGCAGGTCGACGCCAACCTGCGCCCCGAGGGCAAGAACGGGCCGCTGGTCCGCACCCTGCCCAGCCACGTCGCCTACTACGAGCGCTGGGCGAAGACCTGGGAGTTCCAGGCGCTGCTGAAGGCGCGCGCCGCCGCCGGCGACGCCGAACTCGGCGCCCGCTACGTCGAGGCGGTGACGCCGATGGTGTGGGCGGCCTCGCGCCGCGACGGCTTCGTCGCCGACGTGCAGGCCATGCGGCGCCGCGTCGTCGCGCACATCCCGGCCAAGGAAGCCGAACGCGAACTGAAACTGGGCTCCGGCGGCCTGCGCGACATCGAGTTCGCGGTGCAGCTGCTGCAACTGGTCCACGGCCCCACGGACACCTCGCTGCGCAGGCGCGGCACCCTGGAGTCGCTGACCGCGCTGTCCGCCGGCGGCTACGTGGGCCGGGCGGACGCCGCCACCCTCGTTGACGCCTACCGGTTCCTCAGAACCCTGGAACACCGGCTCCAGATCCACCGCCTGCGCCGCACCCACACCCTGCCCGAGGACAAGGTCGAACTGCGGCGCCTGGGCCGCTCCATGGGCTTTCGCACCGACCCCATCGACCAGCTCAACGCCCAGTGGCGGCGGCACAAGCGGGAAGTGCGGCGCCTGCACGAGAAGCTGTTCTACCGCCCGCTGCTCGACGCGGTGGCGCGCCTGACCCCCGGCCAGGCCGCGCTGGGCGCCGCCCAGCTCACCCCCGAGGCGGCACAGTCCCGCCTGGAAGCGCTCGGCTACACCGACCCCGCCGGCGCCCTGCGGCACCTGACCGCGCTCACCTCCGGCGTCAGCCGCCGCGCCGCGATCCAGCGGACCCTGCTGCCGGTGATGCTCAGCTGGTTCGCCGACGCCGCCGACCCCGACGGCGGCCTGCTGGCGTTCCGCAAGACCTCCGAGGCGCTCGGCGACACCCACTGGTACCTGCGGCTGCTGCGCGACGAAGGCGCCGCCGCCGAACACCTGGCCCGGGTCCTGGCCTCCGGCCGCTACGCCCCCGACCTGCTGCTGCGCGCCCCGGAGGCGGTGGCGATCCTGGGCGATCCGGCGAACATGGTCCCGCGCGCCCGCCCGGTGCTGGAGGCCGAGGTCCGCGCCGCCGTGGGCCGCGCCGCCACCCCGGAGGC
>JABFXP010000588.1 GCA_013361685.1 Catenulispora sp. | reverse complement strand
ACGGTGACGGTCTTGCCGGACCGCTCCAGCACGACTTCGAACGCCGTCGCCGCCGCGTCCGGATCGGCGGCGCGCGGCTGAAAGCGTTCGACGACAAGGGATCCCGGCGGCCAGGCGCGACAGTGGTCTTCGACGGCGGCGAGGAGCGGCTCGGGGCCGCAGCAGTAGACGAGGGTGTCGGCGGCGGGCTCGGCGAGGTGGGTGGCGAGGTCGAGCAGGCCGTGCTCGTCCTGCGGCCGGATGAGGATCTGGCCCTCGCCGTCGTCCGTGCCCGTCGCCAGGCGGTCGACGAACGCCATGGACGCCCGGCTGCGGCCGCCATACAGCAGTGTCCACTCGGCACCGGCCTCCGTCGCGGCGGCGATCATCGGGAGGATCGGGGTGATCCCGATTCCGCCGGCGATGAACAGATACCGCCGCGCCGGCCGGAGCGCGAAATGGTTGCGCGGCCCGCGGACCCGCACCGGGGAGCCCTCGGCGAGCCGGGCATGGACGAACTCCGAGCCGCCGCGCCCGGCCGGTTCGCGCAGCACCGCGATCTGCCACGCGTGCCGGTCCGCCACGTCGCCGCACAGCGAGTACTGCCGCGTCAGGCCGTCTTCCAGCAGCAGGTCGATGTGCGCGCCGGCCTCCCAGGCGGGCAGTTCGCCGCCGTCCGGACGGCGCAGGGTGAGGACGACCACGCCGTCGGCCGCTTCGGTTCTGCGGTCGACGACGAGGTCGTCCTCGTGTTCAGGCATGACGCCCATCGCTGCTGCTTTCTCCGGCGGTGATCTGCGGGCTGATCTCCGTGCTGCTCTGCTGGCTGCTCCCCTGGATCCCCTGGCTGCCCTCATGGCCCAGCGGATGGGCGAGCATCCACTCCCACATCGCGATCGGATCCGACGCCAGGTGCTCGGCCCCGCAGTGGCACACGCCGTGCAGCAGGTCGCTCCCGGGCACCCAGTCGATGCGATAGACCTCGGCGCTCTGCCCGCTCATCAGCCGGCGAGCCGGGCGAGGATCCGCCGCGCGGCCAGTCCCCCGGTGTCGATGTTGATGCTCAGCTCCTGGTAGCCCTCCGGCTCGTCCGCCAGCACCTTCTGCAACAGGTTCAGCGCGTCCACGTCCTGCATGACGACCTTGTGGTTGAAGGCGTGCAGGAACTCGGTGACCTCCTCGTCGTCCACCGCGAAGTCCCGCGAGACGGCCCAGAAGTCGTACACCTTCCCCTCCGCCGACGGCGTGATCGCGTACGTGATCTCGGTGTGGAAGGCGTGCGAGTCCTCGCCGTCGGGTCCCGGCGGCGGTGCGCCGACCGGGACGATCCGGCTGTGCAGCAGGTACAGGCACGGCGCGAAGTACTCGATGTCCTGCCAGCGGCTGATGCGCCCCTCGATACCGGTCGACTTCGCATAGAACGGCGGGCATGCCGCGTCGTCCATGTGCCGGCTCACGCGCACGATGGCGGCGCCCTCGTCGACTTCGGTGCTGATCGGGGTCTCGGCGACTTCCGGGGTGCCGATGTAGCCGCCGTGCAGGTAGGTCTCGTGCGACAGGTCGAGGAGGTTGTCGACCAGCAGACCGTAGTCGGCGTCGATCGGCTCCATGCCGCGCACCGTCGTCCACGCCGGGTCGCCCAGGTGCGGCGCGCGCGGGATCGTCTTGGCGTCGGCGGGCTCGGCGTCGCCGATCCACACCCACACCAGCGTGTCCTGTTCGACCACCGGATAGGCGCCGACGCGCGCCGTGCGCGGGATGCGCTTCTGCCCGGGGACGTAGACGCAGGCGCCGGTCGTGTCGTAGGTGAAGCCGTGATAGCCGCACACGATGGTGTCGCCGTCCAGGCGGCTCTCCGACAACGGGAACCGGCGGTGGACGCAGCGGTCGGCGAGCGCGACGACGGCGCCGTCCCCCTCAGCGCGGTAGAACACGATCGGCTCGCCCAGGATGGTCCGGCCGAGCAGTTCCCGTCCGATCTCGTCGCTGTAGGCCGCGACGTACCACTGGTTCTTCGCGAATGCCGCCATGGCATGACTCCTCTCGGTGAGGAACAGACTTCTGATCCCGAAAGGCACAGGGCAATGCGACTTCCGTCAGGCGGAAGGCGGCTGCCACCCCAGGGCCCGCGAGATCCCGAAGGCGGCGAGCCGCACCACCGGGATGAGCGCCCGGACCTGCGGCGTCTCGGCGGGGACGACGACGGAGACCGCCGCGACCACGTCCCCGCGCGGGCCCCGGACCCCGGCCGCCACCGACACCGCGTCGTCGGTGATCTGCCGGTCGCTGATCGCGCACCCCTCGCGGCGCACCTCGGCGAGCACGCGCCGCAGCCGCTTGGCGTCCGTCATCGTGTACGGCGTGAACGCCGCCAGTTCGCCCGCGCACACCGCGTCCTGGAGTTCGGCGGAGCTGTGGGCGAGGAGCACGAGGCCGACGCCGGTCGCGTGCAGCGGCCAGTGCGCGCCGACGTGGCTCAGGACGCCGACCGCCGACCGTCCGGAGATCCGCTCGATGTAGACGGCTTCCAGGCCGTCCCGCACAGCGAGATGCACGTTCTCGTGTGTCGCCTCATAGAGATCCTCGAGGAACGGCAACGCGACGTCGCGCAGGACCAGTCCCCGGGGCGCCAGCGCCGCGACCTCCCACAGCCGCAGCCCGATGCGGTAGGTCCCGGTCTCGTCGCGTTCGAGCGCGCCCCACGCCGTCAGGTCGGAGACCAGCCGGTGTGCCGTGGTCAGCGTGAGTCCGGCCCGGCGGCTGATCTCGGTGAGCGTGAGCGCGGGATGGCCGTGGTCGAACGCGTCCAGCACGGCCAGCAGCCGGTCGGTCGCCGACCGCGAGGACGGCGACGAGAACGATGGCGGCATCGGATCGCGGCTTTCTCCCGGCGGTGTCGACGAGTGTAGCCGGGTACGCCGCTGCGGTCTCCCGCTGACCAGCGATTTCCGTGGCGAACAGGTCCGGTGCCCGCGCCGGCCCGTCGTGGGGGACGGCGCGGGCACCGGATGTGGTTCCGGTCAGTTACAGCCTCCCGAGCAGGGGACGAACGGAGCGGTGGTGCCGGTGAGGGTGGTGGTGCCGGCAGCGAGGCCGCCGGCTTGGGCGGTGACGGTGATGGTGCCGGGTCCGGTGGCGCGCACGAGCACGTAGGCGACGCCTTGGTAGGCCTTGCGGACGTTGCCGCGGAAGCTCTCCTGCGTCTGGCTGCCGCTGTCCACGGCCACGATCTGGCCCGGGCCGCTGACGGTGAACGTGACGGCGGCGGAGGAGCCGGTCACGACCCGGCCGGAGGCGTCGGCGACGGTCGCTTTGACGTAGGCGATGTCGTTGACGTCCGTGGACACGCTGCTGTGCTCCGGACTGAGCAGGACTTTGCCGGCGGTGGTGCCGGTCGGCGGCGGGGAGGTGTGGGGCGCGCCCCAGGTGCTCTGCCAGGAGTAGCCGATGGACCGTACGGTCCCGACGGCGTCCATCAGGCCGGCCGAGCTCCCCACGGTGGGCCACAGCCCGTCGGCCTCGCCGAGGTAGTCGGCGCCGGTCCACAGGAACTCGCCGATGAGACCGGGGTTGCTCTTCACCGTCGTCCAGTACGACGTGCTGGTGCCCATCTCGGTGAGCAGGCCGGGGCGCGTCGGGGACATGCTCATGGCTTGGAGCACGTCGTCGGGCCGATAGTTGCCGCCGAAGACGTCCAGGGTGGTGCGTGTGGCACCGGTGACGTCGCCGCTGTCGGCCGGCCGGAACAGCGCCTGGGTGACCGGGCGTCCCGGGTCCAGGGCGTGCGCGATCGCCACCATCGTGGTCAGCAGCGGCTCGCGGGTGGAGAGGGGATCGCGGATCTCGTTGCCGGCGCTCCACATCACCACGCTGGGATGGTCCCGGTCGCGCATGACGATGCCGGTGGTGTCCACCTGGTACCAGGGCACTGATCCGCTCGCACCGGGCACGGCCGGGGTTCCCGTGGGAGCGGAGGCGGTCTTGCTGAAGTACGTCGCGTAGTCGCCGACGTCTGTGTACTTGTGCTGGGTCCAGGTGTCGAAGAACTCGTCCAGGACCAGGAACCCCATCTTGTCGGTCAGTTCCAGGAAGGCGGGGCTGGGCGGTTCGTGGGCGGTGCGGATGGCGTTGACGCCGAGGGCTTTGAGCTGCGCGAGCCGCCGCTGCATGGCGGCTTGGGGCGCGGCCATGCCGAGTGCGTGGTAGTCCTGATGGATCGCCACGCCTTGCAGCTTGACGCTGTGACCGTTCAGGCTCATCCCCGTGGAGGGACTGAAAGTGAGGCTGCGGATGCCGACCGGCGTGATGTCGTCGTCTACCGGCGTGCCCCCGACCAGGACGTTCGTCGCCAGCGAGTACATGTTCGGGCTGTTCAGATCCCACAGCCGGGGATTGCTCACGGTGAGGTCGTAGCTGAAGGTCGCCGAGGACCCGGCGGCGACGGTCTTCGAAGCGGTGGTGACCGCGGGCAGCGCCGTGCCGCCCGGGTCGCGCAGCACGCCTTGGACGCTGACGCTCGCCGCGGTGCCGCCGTTGTTGATCACAGTGGTCTGCGCGTGAACCGTCGCGGTGGAGGTGCTGACGTTCGGCGTGGTGACGGAGGTGGCCCACTGGTCGACGTGCACCGGGTCGGTCGCGATCAGCCGCACGTCACGGTAGATGCCGGCGCCGGTGTAGTACCGCGAGGCCGGTTGCAGGCTGGTGTCGGTCTTGACGGCGATCACGTTGTCGGCGCCGCCGTACTTCACCGCCGAGGTGATGTCGTAGCGGAAGCTGGTGAAGCCGTTCGGGTGGGTGCCGATGAAGACGCCGTCGACGTACACGCTGGCGTTGGCCATCACGCCGTCGAACTCGATGTACACCCTGCGGGTGGCGGGTACCGCGGCGAGCGAGAAGTGCTTGCGGTACCAGCCGATTCCGGACGGCAGGTAGCCGCCCCGGCCGGTGCTCGCCGCCGAGGACGAGAACGGGTCCGCCGGCGGGTTCGGGCCCTCGACGCTCCAGTCGTGCGGCACGCTCAGGCCGCGCCAGGCGCTGTCGTCGTACGAGGCCGCGCTCGCACCGCTGGCGTCCCCGTAGTGGAACAGCCAGCCGGGATCGAAGTCGGTGACCGTGCGGTATTGGTTGGCGGCCGCCGCGGCAACGGTGGGGATCGCGGTCGTGGCCCTGGCGACGGCGGCGAGTCCGGCGGTCACCAGCACCATGGCGCTCAGGGCGGCGATCAGTCTGCGCATTCGCATGCTTCTTTCGACAGTCGAGTCCTCGTATCGGTGGCACCGGTCGAGGGCGATGCGTCGGGCTAAATCACGAGGACTCCGGCCACCAGATCGGCCAGGTTCTCCGGGTGGATCGTCTCCTCGGTCCCGCGGAGTGCCTCGACGCTCCACCATCGGTGGGCGACATGTGTCTGCTGCTCCATGGCGTCGAACCCGGCTGTCGAAACCTCGAACAGACCGGTCCGCAGGGCGAAGAAGTGGTTGTGCTGCCGCAGCAGCTTGCCGTCGAACATGAACTCCACGTAGTTACTGAACACAGCGTCCCCGAGATCCTGGGGCAGAACCGTGAGACCGGTCTCCTCCCGCAGCTCCCGCACAGCGGCTTCGCGTTCTGCCTCTCCCGGTTCCAGGCCGCCGCCGGGTGTGAACCACCAGCGCTGATCCGGCCGCTTCGGGTCGAACCCTTGAAACAGCAGCACTCTGTCATCCGGGTCGAGCAGTATCACCCGGCCGGCCACACGTTCCACAACTTCGATGCTTTCCATGAAGCCGAGCATGCCCTATGCCTTATCGAGCCGGACCGGTGAGCGACAGCCTCATGGCGCCTCCTGGGGCGCTATCGCGAGCAGCGAGATGATCGCCAGGTTGCGTTGCGCGGCGTCGTTGGTGGCGATCGTCGCGGGGATCTCGGTGATGGGCTCGGGGACCGCGGTCCCGCCGACCGAGACCGCCGGCGGCCACGGTCTGCCCGACGGATCCGAGGTGAAGGCCGTCCATCCGCGCTGGCGGAGTGAGGCGTCGGCCAGCTGTTCGCCGGCCCAGGCGGTGACGCGCGAGTAGATCGTCTTGAAGACCTGCGGGTTGAAGTCGCGGCCGTAGCGGGCGATCTTCTCGGCCGACGTGCTCTGGACGTAGTGCGCGAAGTCGATCAGGGTGCTGCGGAAGGCGACGGCGGCCGGGTCGTCGCCGAGCAGGTCGAGTGCCTCCCACAGGATCTGCTCGCCGCAGAACGCCATCGCCAGGTTGTAGCCGCCGTCGAAGTCGCCCTTGCCGAAACCGACGATGTGGCCGGTCTTCGGGTCGAAGCCGACCGCGCCGCCGGCCTCGCCGGTGAACAGGCCGGCGGGCAGCGCCGCGATGTCGGCCATGCCCGTCAGGATCCGGTCCCGCCAGCGGACGTCGCCCGTGCGCTCCCACTCGGTCATCCAGTTGGAGACCAGGGCGTACCAGTCGGGGCCGATCCGGACGCGCGCCGGCGCGAGTGTCTGTGGCGGCAACACCTCGCGCAGAGGGTCGATCCGGGTCAGGGTGTCATCGGCGTGCAGCGACGTCCGGATCAGGTCGCCGAGCAGTTCATCGGCGGTGAGGTAGTAGGCGAACCGTTTGGTGAAGGACTCGCTGACCCGGGCCTCCTTCGCACCGTCGCCCCAGTGCGAGACGTTGTGGCGCGAGCCGAGGCCGGCGAACCGTCCGGCGTGATGGACGTCCACCTCGCTGACGTGCTGCGTCATGGCGCGCGCCAGCCGGAAGGCGCCAGGGTCCCCGGAGCGCAGGAAGGCGTACCAGAGCATCGCGTCGGTCCCGAGTTCGGCGTTGTCCCAGGCGTAGCCGCCGACGTCGTAGCGCCAGGTATGGCGGTCGGCGTCGTAGGTGTGCATGACGTCGCCGTAGTGCCAGAACCCGTAGAACTCGCGTTGGTCCACCTCCTTGCGGTAGAAGGCGACGTCCCCGGCGAGCGCGTCCTCCAGCGCGGCGCGGGCCGGGGTCGAACGGTCCGGCAGCGACCAGCGCCCGAAGACCCCGGCGGCGTGGTACCGCTCCGGGCTCGCGACCAGCTGCGGCTGTGCCGTGAGCGTCGTCGACAGGTCCCTGATCCGGTCGCGGGACGGCGTCGCGTCGAACGCCCACAGTTCGAAGTCGCTGGAGCGCGCCATACCTTCCGGCGTGCTGAACCCGGCCTGGACGTCCTCGTAGGCCAGGTCCAGGCCGTGTGCGACGGTGTCGTAGTGACGCAGGTCCATCGCACCGCCCAGCGGGGACCACGACCAGGCGGTGACGGTCGCCTCGGGGCCGGCGGCCCCGCGCACGTCGAGACCGCGGGGGAAGCGCTGCCAGAAGTCGCGCAGCCCGAAGCCCAGGCCGCCGGAGACCCCGCCGACGTATCCGAACCCTGACGCGCGGGTCCCCGTGCCGGCGTGCTTGAGCCAGCTGCCGTCGGAGGTGGTGCGCTTCCAGACCGCGAAGTGGTCCGGATCGCCCTGGAAGAGCGTGAAGTCATTCCACAACGGCAGGTTCTGGTAACCGGCCTGGACCTGCGTGCTCCATTGCGACACCGGAGGCGTGGCGGTCCCGGCGACCTGGGCGGCGCGCACGTCCGCACCCGGATCGCGGCGCAGCCCGGTCAGGACCCTGACCGGCTCGCCCCACACGCCGCCGGACGCGGTGCCGAACCGGAGGTGCCGGTTGTGCGGCTCGTCCGCCATCGGCACCGTCATCCGCAGGCCCAGGCCGCGGATGAAGTCCCGTTCGATGTCGGCGTCCCAGACGAAGGCGTGGACGATCCGCAGCGATTCGGCGCCGGAGCTCAGGCAGATCCGGGCGGTCCAGGGCAGGATCGAACGGTCGTCGCCGCCGGGCCCGTCCCCTCCCGACCTCCGGAAACGTCCGCTGATCTTGACGACCGCGCGCACCGGCCCGGACTGCTCGACGGCGACGGACTCCGCGAAGCCCGACCACTGCGACCGGCGTGCGGCGGCGCCCGGTTCCCCGTCGTCGCCGTCCGGCCGGTCCTGGAGCAGCAGCACGAGCCGGCCGTCCTGCGCGGTCAGGCGCGAGCCGCGGGTCAGGGACCTGATGACGACCGGGCCCTCGGCTCCGATCACCGCCTGGACCACGCCGTTGGACAGCGTCACGGTGTCGCCGTGCCGCACCGCCGCCACGGGGTTCGCCGGACTCGCGGGCGCTCCCGGCGTGAGCCGGAACCCGGCGGCGGTCGCGGTCGGATCGACCGCGTGGCCGGTCCACTTCAGCGAACCGTCCGGCCAGGACGCCAGCGGCCAGGACTGGATCGCGACCGCCTGTCCTGAAGCGTCGGCCAACGCAAAATCCGCCCCGCCTGTGAGCGCTCCCTTCGGCCAGGGGACTCCGAAGGCGGCGCCGGTCGTCGCCGCCGGTGCGCCGTCGAGCCAGTGCAGATCGACGCCCGCGGCGTCGGCCGGGGTACCGCCGGCGGCGGCCCCGCC
>JABFXP010000274.1 GCA_013361685.1 Catenulispora sp. | reverse complement strand
GCTCGGGGTGCGCTTCGCCGCGGCGGCGCGGGCCGCCGGGGCCGACGGGCTGCTGGCGATGCCGCCGTATCTGGTGGCCGGCGGCCCGGAGGGGCTGCGGGAGCACTACCGGGCCCTGGCGGACGCCACCGACCTGGACGTGATCATCTACCAGCGCGACAACGCGGTCTTCACCCCGGACACGGTGGCGGACCTGGCGGAGGTCCCGAACATCGTGGGCTTCAAGGACGGCCGGGGCGACCTGGACCTGATGCAGCGCATCGTCTCGGCGGTCCGCTCGCGCCACGGCGAGGGCGCGCTGTACTTCCTCAACGGGCTGCCGACCGCCGAACTGACGCAGCCGGCCTACGCCGGCATCGGCGTGCCCGGATACTCCTCGGCGGTGTTCTGCTTCGCCCCCGACATCGCGCTGGGGTTCTACCGCGCCTACCGCGGCGGCGACCAGGCCTTGATGCACGCCTTGCTGGACGGTTTCTACCGTCCGCTGGTGGAGCTGCGGAACCTGGGCGCCGGGTACGCGGTCTCGCTCGTCAAGGCCGGTGTCGGCTTCGAGGGGCCGGACGCCGGTCCCGTGCGCGCGCCGCTCACCGCGCCGAAGCCCGAGCACGTGGAGCGGCTGTGGGCGCTGGTCGGCGCGGGCCGGGCGATCCTGGCCGCGGCCGGGGCGGTGGCGCTGTGATGCCCGGCCTGGTCGTCACCGGCGCCGAGGTCGTCCCGGTCGCGGTCAAGGATCCGCCGCTGCTGAACGCCTCCGGCTGCCACGAACCGTTCCAGCTGCGCTCGATCATCCGGGTGCGCACGGCCGACGGGATCGTCGGCATCTCCGAGGCCTACGGCGACGATCGCACGCTGGAGCTGTTGAACCGGGTCGCGGCGGTGCTGCCGGGCCTGGACGCCTTCGATCTCAACGGCCTGACCCGCCGGGTGGTCGAGGCCGTCGGCACGCAGACCGTCCCGATGTTCACCGAGCTGATCGGCCCGGCGTCGCTGCAGAAGACGGTCGCCCTGGCCGTGGGCGCCTTCGAGGTCGCGTTCTTCGACGCGCAGGGCAAGGCCCTGGGACGGCCGGTCGCGGATCTGCTCGGCGGCGCCGTGCGCGACCGCGTCGACTTCAGCGCCTACCTGTTCTACAAGTGGGCCGAGCATCCGGACGGCACCGCCGCGTTCGAGCCCGACGAGTGGGGCGCGGCCCTGGACCCGGACGGGATCGTCGCGCAGGCCCGCACGATGGTCGACCGGTACGGCTTCGGCTCGCTGAAACTCAAGGGCGGCGTGTTCGCGCCGCAGGAGGAGGTCGAGGCGGTCAGGGCTCTGCGGAAGGCGTTCCCCGACCGGCCGGTGCGGCTGGACCCGAACGCGAACTGGTCGCCGGAGGTGGCCGCGCGGGTCGCCGCCGAGTTGGAAGGCGAGCTGGAGTACCTGGAGGACCCGACACCGGGCATCCCGGGCATGGCGCAGGTCGCGGCGGGGACCTCGCTGCCGTTGGCCACCAACATGTGCGTGGTCTGCTTCGCCGACCTGCCGGAGGCCGTCCGGTTGGGCGCCGTCCAGGTGGTGCTGTCCGACCACCACTTCTGGGGCGGACTGCGCGCCTGTCAGCGTCTGGCCGGGATCTGCGAGACGTTCGGCCTGGGGTTGTCCATGCACTCCAACACCCATCTGGGCGTCAGCCTGGCGGCGATGGTGCACGTGGCCGCCGCGACCCCCAACCTGACCTACGCGCTGGACACCCATGTGCCGTGGAAGACCGAAGAGGTGATCCGGCCGGGAGCGCTGGCGTTCCGCGACGGGGCGATCGGTGTCCCCACCGGGCCCGGACTGGGCGTGGAGATCGACGAGGACGCGCTCGCCGCGTTGCACGAGCAGTACGTGCGCTGCGGCATCCGGGGCCGCGACGACGCCACGCACATGCGGCGGGTCGATCCCTCGTTCACCGGCGCGCGGCCGCGTTTCGCCTGATCGCGGGCCCGGGTTCCGAAACTATCGATTGATCATGATATTGATTTACCGAAACCTTGTCGAAACATATTGACTGGCGTGCGCCCGAATCCAACACTGCCGGTTAGGCCTTGGGGCCTGATTCTCAGGTCGTCACCGCGTGACGATCCCCACCGCAGACAGGAGGCGTACCACGCATGCACGGAAATCCGCCACCCCCCGTCGCCAGAGCCCGTCACGGGAACCGGCTGCGGCTGCTGCTGGCCACCGTCTTCGCCCTGATCGTGGCCACGGTGCTGCCGCCGACCACGGCCTCGGCGGCCACCACCCTCTGCTCGAACCAGACGGGCACCAACAGCGGTTACTACTACCAGATGTGGACCGCCGGCTCCGGCTCGGCCTGTATCACGCTGAACTCCGGTAACAGCTACTCCAGCAGCTGGAGCGGCATCGGCGACTTCGTCGCCGGCGTGGGCTGGAACCCCGGCAACAACGCGACGAAGTCCTTCACCGGCAGCCTCAACGCTTCCGGCGGCACCTCCCTGGTATCGCTGTACGGGTGGTCGACCGGTCCGCTGGTCGAGTACTACGTCATGGAGAACTACGTCGGCTCGCCGCCCACCGCGGGCACCTACATGGGCCAGGTCACCAGTGACGGCGGCACGTTCAACATCTACGAGCACCAGCAGGTCAACCAGCCCTCGATCCAGGGCACCGCGACCTTCGAGCAGTACCTGGCGATCCGGACCTCCCCGGTCTCCAGCGGCACCATCACGCTGTCCAACTTCTTCAACGCGTGGGCCAGCCACGGGATGAACCTGGGCACCCTGAACTACCAGATCCTGGCGACCGAGGCCTGGGGCGGCGGCAGCGGCAGCTCCAACGTCTCGGTGAGCACCGGCACCAGCACCGGCGGCGGCGGAGGCGGCGGGGGCAGCGGCAGCTGCACCGCGACCCTGTCGGCCGGTTCCCAGGGCAGCAACTGGTACAACCTCAACGTCTCGGTGACCGGTTCGAACACCTGGACCGTGACGATGAACCTGGTGGCGCCGGCCGTGGTGTACAACACCTGGAACGTCAGCGCAACGTGGCCCAGCCAGTATGTGATGGTCGCTAAACCCAACGGCAGCGGCAACAACTTCGGGGTGACGATCTCACCAAACGGCCAATGGACATGGCCATCGGTGTCCTGTAGTACCGCGTAGGCCTCCGCGGCGGCGCCAGGCCGCCTGCTGAGGAAGGCCGCGGAGCCCTTGCGGGCGAGACTGTTCTGCAATGACAGTCTCCCCACGGGGGCTCCGTCGGCGTCGGGTGGCGCGGGCCCTCAGCCTCTCAGTCCTTTGAAGATCAGAGCCCTGAGCCACCCGTCGCGTCGATGACGCGGCCGGTGACCCAGCGCGCGTCGTCGGAGGCCAGGAACGCCACGACGTCCCCGATGTCCTCCGGCTGCCCGATCCTGCCGAGCGCCGAGACCGAGGCCGCGTAGGCCTGCGCCTCCTCGTTCCCGCGCAGCCAGCCGGCGTTGACGTCGGTGTCGACGATGCCGGGCGCCACCGAGTTCACCGTGATCCCGCGCGGGCCGAGCGCCTTGGCCAGGTTGAGGGTGAGATTGTCCAGCGCCGCCTTGGTCGCGCTGTAGGCGAGGATCTCCGGCATCGCGAGCCGGGCCGCGCCGCTGGAGACGTTCACGATCCGTCCGCCGTCGCGCAGCCGGGACAGGGCGTGCTGGACCACGAACAACGGCGTCCGCACGTTGACCGCGAACACCTCGTCGAACTCCGCCTCGGTCAGCGCCGCGATATCCGAGCTGCGCCCGATCCCGGCGTTGTTCACCACGATGTCGACGCCGCCCCGTCCGGTCAGCTCGTCGAAGTCGTGCCACAGCTGCGCGGCGTCCCCGTGCCGGCCGAACGCGGCCTCGATCGCATCCGCCCGACCGCCGTCCTTGGCGATCCGCGCCACGACATCCGCGGCGGCTGCCTGGTCCCGCGCGTAGGTCAGCACGACGTGGGCGCCGTCGCGCGCCAGCCGTTCGGCGATGGCGCGGCCTATGCCGCGGCTGCCTCCTGTGACCAATGCGACCTTCATCGGTGGGTCTCCATTTCTTGAGTGATCGACCAAGAAACAAGCTAACACACTTCTTGGTCGCTCGTTCTAGAATGAATCCATGGCCACCGAGACCCCGACCGGGCAGCCCCGCAGGGGCCGCCCTCGTGAGTTCGACCGCGACGCCGCCGTCGCCGCCGCGACCAGGCTGTTCTGGGAGCGCGGTTACGAGGCGTCCTCGATCGGCGAACTCGCGCACGCCATGGGCATCAAGTCCGGCAGCTTGTACGCCGCCTTCGGCGACAAGCAGTCGCTGTTCAAGGAGGCCCTGGCCAGCTACGGCGATTCGCCCTACGGCGCCTTCGTCGGCCGAGCGTTCGCCGAGGAGGCGACCGCCTACGGAGCGATCGCCCGAATGTTGCGCGAAGCCGCGCGCATCTTCCCCGACCCCTCACATCCGGCCGGCTGCATGACGATCAGCGCCGCCACGAACGTCTCGCCGGTCAATACCGAGGTGCAGGAGTATCTGCGCGAACTGCGGGCCGACAACGTGGCGGCCATGGAACAGCGACTGGTCGAGGCCCGATCCGCGGGCGAGCTGCCGGCGGCCGCGGACCCCCACGCCCTCGCCGAGTACTTCGCGACGGTGTTCCAGGGCATGTCGCAACGCGCTCAGGACGGAGCCGGCGCCGACGAACTCGGTGCCGTCGCAGAGCTCGCGCTCCTGGCATGGCCGGGGGCCATGTCGTGACGAGCCCGGCGCCATAAACTCCCTGAGCGGTGCCGGCAAAAACTTCGCAGGGCCTGCGGACGACAACGAAGGACCACCATGACTGACCGTCTCAATCCTGTCCGGGTGGCGATAGTCGGCGCCGGAAGCGTCGCCGAGACCAGCCATCTGCCTGCGATCCGGGCTCAGGATGCGAGCGTTCAAGCCGTGGCCGTAGTGGACCTGGACCTTCAGCGGGCGCGGGATTTCGCCGACCGCTGGGGCATCCCGGCCGTCTACGACGACGTCGAGCAGCTGCTGCGCGAGGCCGCACCGGACCTGGTGATCGTGTGCACTCCGCCGGTGGCCCATCGTGGAGCGGTCCTCGCCTGCCTGGAAGCAGGAGCCTGGGTGTGGTGCGAGAAGCCCCCGACACTCTCGCTCGCCGAGTACGACGAGATCGCCGCGCACGAGGTGGAGGGCGGCCCATATGTCTCCTACGTCTTCCAACAGCGCTTCGGCTCCGCCGCCCGGGCCCTGCGTGAGCACATCCGCACCGGCCGCCTCGGAACACCGCTGATCGGCATCTGCCACACCCTGTGGTACCGCGCCGGGGCCTATTACGAGGTGCCGTGGCGCGGCAAGTGGAGCACCGAGGGCGGCGGCACGACGATGAGCCACGGCATCCACCAGATGGATCTGATGCTTTCGCTGATGGGGGAGTGGACCGAGGTGCGCGCCGCGACCGGCACCCTGGCCCGCCGCGTGGAGACCGAGGACGCCTCGATGGCGATCGTCCGCTTCGCCTCCGGGGCCATGGTCTCCATGGTCAGCAGCGTGCTGTCCCCCCGGGAAGCCAGCTACCTGCGCTTCGACTTCCCCGAAGCCACCGTGGAGCTGACCCACCTGTACGGCTACGACAACACCGACTGGCGCTGGACGCCCGCACCGCACCGGGCCGGCGACACCCCGGCCGATCTCGGCGCACCCGAGGAGAACGAGGCGAGCAGCCACACCGTCCAGCTACGCCGACTCCTCGCCGACCTGCGCCACGGACGGCGCCCGGAGGCCAGCGGCGACGACGGGCGACGGGTCCTGGCCTTCATCGCAGCCCTCTACCAGGCGGCCCACACCGGCCAGCCCGTCACCCCGGACCAGATCACCCCGGAAAACCCGTTCTACCACCGCATGAACGGCCAGCCGCTGGCGCCGGCCGGCGCCCAGAGCCAGGACATCCATGTCTGAGACGGGCTTCCACCTCCGCCACGATGTCCAGGCCGCAGCCCTGACCGTCACCGCCGCCGACACACCGATCGCCACCTACAACTACCGCCCCGACACTTCCCGCGAAGAATCACCCAAGCCCTACATCTACCCGCTGCGCACCCTGTCCGGAGCCCCGCTCGCCGTGTACCGGCCGTGGGACCACCGCTGGCACAAGGGTCTGCAAATGACCCTGTCCCACGTTTCCGGCCAGAACTTCTGGGGCGGCCCCACCTTCGAGCAGGGCCCGCCCGAACCCGGATACGTCTGGCGCGACAACCACGGCAGCCAACGTCACCACGCCTTCGACCGGATCGACTGCGACGGCACCGAAGCCACCATCACCCACCGCCTGCACTGGGTGACCTCCACCGACGAGAACTGGCTCGCCGAAATCCGAACCCTGCGATTCCACGGCGCCGACCCCGCGCGCGGCATCTGGGCCCTGGACTTCACCACCGAGCTGACCAACACGCACACCCAGACCCTGGAACTCGGCAGCCCCACCACCCACGGCCGGCCCCAGGCCGGCTACACCGGACTGTTCTGGCGCGGCCCCCGAGCCTTCACCTGCGCGCGCGTCATCGCCGACGGCGTCGGCGATGACGGCTCCGAAGACGTCATGGGCTCGACCGGCGCCTGGGCAGCGATCAGCGGTGAGCACGACGAGGTCGACGCAGGCGCGACCGTGTTGGTCTACGCCGGAACCTCCTCCGCGAACGTTCCGATCAAGTGGTTCTCCCGCAGCGAGCCGTACGCCTGCCTCAACCCCTCACCCGCCTTCGACACCGAGATCGACCTGCACCCCGGCCAGGCGCTCACACTGAGGCACCGCCTCGTGTTCATCGACCACGAGACCGACCGCCCCGGGCTGGAACCGATCGCCCGCGAGTTCGCCCTCTGATCCAGGCCGGCCGGTCTCCAGCGCCGATCGCCGGTCACATGCCGGGGATCTTGGCGGCGATGACATCGACCTTCTCGACCGACGGCGATTCCGCGAAGAGTCGCGCGGCGAGCTCGCCGCGCAGCGCGCCCATGTTGGCGTCCAGGTGCGCCTGGCGGTTGGCCTCGTCGACCGAGGCGTCGAAGACCCCGAACGTGGTGGGACCCAGCCGGAAGGCGAACCAGACCACTGTCGCGGTCTCGTGCCGGACGTGGTTCACGGCTGCGGCGAGCATGGCTTCGACCTCGTCGGCCTTGTCCGGCTCGGCCTCGATGCGCAGAAGCAGTCCCACGGTGACCATCAGAGCTCTCCCAACTTCTATAACGATCGTTCGAGAAGTAAGGTAGCAGACTTCTCGAACGATCGTTATAGAATGACGGCATGCGCACCGGCAGGCCCCGCTCCTTCGACCGTGACGAAGCCCTGGAGGCTGCGATCGCGCTGTTCTGGCGGCACGGTTATGAGGCCACGTCGATGGCTCAGCTCAAGGAGGCCCTCGGCATCGGCGCACCCAGCATCTACGCGGCCTTCGGCGACAAGCGCACCCTGTTCCTCGAGGCGCTCGACCGCTACCTGCACACCGACGGAGCCTTCGCCGCGCGCGCGGTGGCCGAAGGACCGACGGCCCGGGCCGGCGTCGAGCGCCTCCTGCACGAGGCGGCCGCCGCCTACACCCGCCCGGACCGCCCGCCCGGCTGCATGCTGATCACCGCCGCGACCAACTGCTCACCGCAGTCCGCTGATATCCAGGAGCACCTGCGCGACGTCCGCGCCGCCGGCGCCCGCGCCTTGGAGGCCAAATTCGCGGACGCCGTGCAAGCCGGTGAACTGCCGGGCGACTCCGACGTCCACGGCCTCGCCAGCTACTACGAGGCCGTCATCCAGGGCATGTCCGCCAGGGCGCGCGACGGTGCCACGCTTGATGACCTGGAAGGGATCGCCAGGACCGCCATGCGGGCCTGGCCGACGGCCTGATCGCGTCGCTCAAGTCACCGATTCCGTCGGCGGCGGGAAACCGTTTGCCCGCCGGAGCAGCCGCATGGAAAGGTGACGACTTCGTCTTCGGGGAGGAACCGCCTTGAGCACCACACGACGTTTCGCCGACGCCGCCAGCCTCACCGACCTCGTCAAGGCCACGTTCGGCACCGACCGCCGGATCGATGAGCTGCGGCGCCTGCCCAACGGCTCCAAGAAAGGCGTCTACCGGCTGCGCCTGGACGACGCCACCCGCGCCGTCGTCTACATCTGGGACCCGAACGAAGACTACTGGCACGACGTGCTCGCCGACGGCGCCGCCGACGCGGCCGATCCGTTCTCCCATGCCTCCGGCCTGGACCTGTTCGAAGCCGCCGGCAGCCGCCTGCGATCCCTCGGCGTCCGCAGCCCGGACCTGCTGCTGGCCGACCGCAGCCGCACCCTGTATCCAGCCGACGTCGCCGTCGTCGAAGACGTCACCGGCGGCACGCTGGAACATCTCCTCGACACCGAACCCGACGTCGCCGCGACAGCCCTCGACACGCTGGCCGGATCGCTGCGCAGG
>JABFXP010000428.1 GCA_013361685.1 Catenulispora sp. | reverse complement strand
CGCGGCAGCAATCCGCTGCGGATCAGCTGCCACACCCGCTCGAAACCCTCGTCGATCTCCGGCCGCACCCAGCCCGACCGCGCCGCCGGGTGGTGGAAGCGCAGCATGGCGTCGAACACCGCGCGGGCCGTCTCCTGCGGATCCTCCGAAGCGATCTCGCCGCGTTCCACGCCTTCGGCGATCACCGTCGCCAGCTGCGCGACCACGAAGTCCACGTGTGTCACCACCGGAGTCCGGGACTCGTCGGCCAGCTCCGCGAACGCCGCGAAGAACTCCGGGTCGTCCCGGGCGCGGGCCCACTTGGTCTCGGCCAGCGTCCACAGCAGCAGCCGCAGCCGGTCCGGGGCGCCGCCGTCGCCGGCGGCCGCCGCCGCCAGCGCCGGGTGCATCCGCTGCAGCCAGCGGTCGACCACCGCGTCGCGCAGGTCCGCCTTGGTCGGGAAGTGCCGGTACACCGAGCCGTGGCTGACCCCGAGCGCGCGCGCGACGTCGACCACGGTGGTCTTGGCCGGCCCGAAGCGGCGCAGGGTCTCCTCCGCCGCGTCGAGGATGCGCTCGGGGGTCAAGGGTCCGGGGGTGGTCATCGCTGAACTCTATTTCTCCGAGTCCAGGTGGGCCATCTGCGCGGCGGCGTACCGGTCGCCGGCGGCGCTGCCCGCCGGGACCGCCTTCTCGATCTCGGCGAGGTCCTCGGCGCTGAAGGCCACGTCCAGCGAGCCCAGCGACTCGGTCAGCCGCGGCCGGGTCCGGGCCCCGACCAGCGGGAGGATGTCCGGGCCCTGCGCCGCGACCCACGCCACCGCCAGCTGCGCCACGGTGACGCCCTTGCGCTCGGCGATCGCACGCAGGGTCTCGACCAGGGCCAGGTTGTGGTCCAGGTTCTCGCCCTGGAAACGCGGCGAGGCGGACCGGAAGTCGCCGGCGCCGGACCGGTCCTTGCTCCAGTGGCCGCTGATCAGGCCGCGGGAGAGCACGCCGTAGGCGGTGATCCCGATGCCCAGCTCGCGCGCGGTCGGCAGGATCGTGTCCTCGACGCCGCGGGAGATCAGGGAGTACTCGATCTGCAGATCCGAGACCGGGTGCACGGCCGCGGCCCGGCGCAGGGTGTCCGCGCCGACCTCGGACAGGCCGATGTGGCGGACGTATCCGGCCCGCACCATCTCGGCGATGGCGCCGACCGTCTCCTCGATCGGGACCTCCGGGTCCAGGCGGGCCGGACGGTAGACGTCGATGTACTCCACGCCGAGCCGGCGCAGCGAGTAGGCCAGCGAGGTCTTCACCGCCGCCGGCCGGGCGTCGTAGCCGAGCCAGCTGCCGTCCGGGCCGCGCTGCGCGCCGAACTTCACGCTGAGCTGGTAGCGGTCGCGGTCGGTGCCGCGCAGCGCGTCGGCGAGGAGCAGCTCGTTGTCGCCCATCCCGTAGAAGTCGCCGGTGTCGATCAGGGTGATGCCGGCGTCCAGGGCGGCGTGGACGGTGGCGATGGACTCGTCGCGGTCGGTCGGCCCGTAGAGCGCGGACATGCCCATGGCCCCGAGGCCGAGGGGGAAGACTTCGGGGCCGGTGCTGCCGAGCTTGCGGAGGGTGCGGGAGGTGCTGGAGGTACGGGAAGCGTTCGGGGTGCCGTCGGTCGTCATGACTCCACGATACGACTGACAGCTGACAGATTTCAAGTTTTGTTATCCCGATCCTGTCCGTCCCGCTCGTCCTAGGTCGCCGGTGACGCTGTGGGCTCGGCTTTCCGGCCGGGGGCGGCGATCAGCAGCGCGGTGATCGTGTCGCCCGAACGGGTGCCGGCGACGGTCACGGCCATGCCGGCCTGGAGCTGGTCCACGCTGAGCGGACGGGCTTTGGTGCCGAACTTGGTGTCGTCGCCGTAGACGACCGTGACGGTCTTGCCCTTGGCGTCGGTCCCGGTGAAGGACCCCGCGTCGATCTTGGTGATGGTGACGCGGGCGGCCTTGGCCTCGGACTTGGCACCGGCCTTGGCGCCCTTCTTGCCGCTGCCGCCGGTGGTCGCGCCCGGATCGGCCGGGGCCTGGTTCGGGTCCTGGCCCTGGGCCTGCGCGGCCGGGGAGGAGTTCGACGAGGCCAGGGCCGCGGTCGTGCCCCAGGCCGCCCCGCCGACCACGATCACCACACCGGCCCCCAGCGCGGCCAGTTTGGGCGCGCCGAGGCGGCCCAGCCGCTGGCGCAGCCCGCGC
>JABFXP010000268.1 GCA_013361685.1 Catenulispora sp. | reverse complement strand
CGGCAAAAACCCAGCTCACAGCCCAGCCGAAACCTTAAGTACGCGGCCTTGCGCCGGTCAGGCGGTATCAAGCCGACCCTTTGGGTGTTTGGTCGCTTATGCGAGGCTTGACACCGCCTGCCCGGCGAGATTGGCTTTGCCCGCCGAAGCGACGGGAAGGCCGAGGCCGGAGTTTTGGTCAGGTCACAAGCGGGGCGGGGGTTGGGGCGGGGGTCGCGTTGCGTTGGCCGGTGGCGGTGGGGGTGGCGCGGCGGGGGTTGGGGAGGCAGTCACGTTGCGTTGGCCGGTGGCGGTGGGGATGTGGCGGGGCGGCAGTTGGGGCGGGGGTCGCTTTGCGCTGGCCGGTGGTGGGGTGGTTCTGGGTGATGGCAGCCGTAAGCGCCGCCACCCCTCAGCTAGGTGGCGGCGCTTGCTGGCCGCTGTCGCCGTGGGCACCTTCGGCGGCAGCGGAGTTTGGGGCGCGGTCTGCGCGCGGGGGTCAGGTCATAGGCAGCCAGATGCGCATTGCGCCGTCCTTGCGGTTGGCCCACGTGTAGTACGGGATGGCCAGGAATGGCAGGGGGGCGGTCAGGGTGTCGGAGCGGGTGATGGTGTAGGGCCACCAGCCGGGGGAGGTGGGGATGCGGCGGTGGCTGGTTCCGTGGATTACCGTCACGCCGTTGAGGGGGTCTGTGGGTTCGGTGATTGTGGTGGTGGTGAGGGTGGTTGTGGTGTCGAGGACGAAGGCGTCCAGGCCTGGGATTGGTTGGTCGCCTTCTTCCAGGCAGTAGACGAGGGGGCCGCGTTCGATGGCTGCGCAGCCGCGTATTGCGTCTACGCGGGGGTCTGCTGTTGTGAGGCGGATTGGCATTGTGAGGTTCAGGGATACGACGTCGCCGGGGCGCCAGTCGCTGTGGAGGCGGAGCCAGCCGTCGGTGGGGGTTGCGGTGGTGGGGATGTCGTTGACGGTGGTGCTGTGGTCGGTGCACCAGGCGGGTATTCGGAGGGACAGGGTCCAGGGGCCGGCGCGTTCGATGGTTACTGTTATTTGGCCGTGCCACGGGTAGTTGGTTTCGACGTGGACTGCGTCGTAGGAGCCGGTTGCGTACTGGTGTAGCTGGACTCCGTCGGCGTCGGTGGATGCGAAGTAGTGCGGGAGGCTTGCCAGTAGTCGCATCGCGTTCGGGGGGCAGCAGGCGCAGCGGAACCAGGCTGCGCGGGATACTCCGTGGTCGCCGTGGCGGTCTACGTGCTCGTCGCGGACTTGGAGGGGGTTTGCGTAGAGCCAGCGGGTGCCGTCGAGGGATATGCCTGGTAGGACCGCGTTGTAGAGGGTGCGTTCGGTGAGGTCGGAGTATTTTGCTTCGCCGGTGAGCAGGGTCATTCGCCAGTTCCATTGGACTGAGGCGATGGCTGCGCAGGTTTCGCAGTAGGCGCGTTCGTTCGGGAGTTCGTAGGGGTCGCCGAAGTCCTCCTCGGCGTGGTGGGCGCCGAGGCCGCCGGTGATGTGGGTTTTGCGGGCTGTCATCTCCGTCCAGAGGCGTTCGGCCGCTGAGCGGAGGGAGGGGTCGTTTGTTTCGGCGGCGACGTCGGTTACGCCGGCTAGGAAGTAGAGCTGGCGTACTGCGTGTCCGGCTACTGCTTTGGCTTCGCGGACCGGGATGTGGTCCTGGCAGTAGGCGGGGCCTGGTGTGGTGGCGGGGTTCAGCAGGCCGTGGCCGCGGCGGTCGATGAAGTAGGACGCCAGGTTTAGGTAGCGTTGTTCGTTGGTCTCGCGGTAGAGCTCGACCAGGGCCGTTTCTATTTGTGCGTGGCCGCAGACGCCGTCGATTTTCTTGTCGGGGCCGAAGACGTTGTCGATGCAGTCTGCGAAGCGGGTGGCGATGGTCAGGAGTTCTGTGTCGCCGGTTGTGCGGTGTAGGGCCACTGCGGCTTGGATCAGGTGGCCGGCGCAGTAGAGCTCGTGGCCCCAGCGCAGGTCGGTCCAGCGTTCGCCGTCTTTGGCGACCTGGAACCAGGTGTTGAGGTAGCCGTCGTCGCGTTGGGCGGCGTGGATCAGGGCGATGGTGTCGCGGACTGCCGTGGTGGTCTCGGACCAGGCTGCGGCTTCCAGCCATTTGTAGACGTCTGAGTCCAGGAATGGCAGGTCGCCGCGGTACTCGCCGGGGGTTTGGCCGGCGGCCAGGCGGAAGTTGTGCAGGTTGCCGGCGGATTCCAGCAGGGTGGCGGTGCGGGGGATGCAGACCTCTGCGTTGATCGTGCGGCGGGTGGCCCAGAAGCCGGTGGTGATCGTGGCGCGGGTGGCCGGGCGCAGGGCGCCGTCGGACCGGGCGGTGGGGTGCACCGGGCCCCGCCGTGGGTCGGTCGGGGCGACGTGGGCCTGGTTCAAGGTCCGCTCCCTCGGGGAAACTAGGAAAACCTTTGCCGAGCCAGAGAGTATGAGCTCTGCGAAGAGTCGTCAATGGCTGCGGGGCAATGGTCTGATGTGAGAGGCTGGGAGGCGTCACGCTTTAGGAAAGGGTTTGCCCGTGCCCGCTGCTGTTCCCGAACCGCGCCGTGCCGCGACGCTCGCCGATGTCGCCGGGTTGGCCGGGGTCACCGTCGGTACCGCGTCCAAGGCCCTCAACGGGCGGGGCAGTCTGCGGCCGGAGACTCGGCAGCGGGTGCTGGAGGCTGCTGAGCGGCTTGGTTTCAGTCCCAATCCGCTGGCGCAGGGGCTGCTGGCCGGTCGCAGTTGGACCGTGGGGTTGATCACGACTGATTCCATCGGGCGGTTCAGTATTCCGGTGCTGCTTGGGGCTGAGGATGCGCTTGGGCCGGAGCAGATGTCGGTGCTGTTGTGCGACAGCCGGGGGGATGCGATCCGTGAGGCGCACTATCTGCGGACTCTGATGGCGCGCCGGATTGACGGCATCATCGTCACCGGGCGGCGGACCGATCCCCGGCCGCCGCTGCCCGGTGCGCCGAATGTGCCGACCGTTTATGCGCTCGGGCCGTCCTCGGATCCGGCGGATATGTCGGTGGTTCCCGATGAGTACGGTGGGGCGCGGTTGGCGGTCCGTCATCTGCTGGAGTCCGGGCGGCGGCGGATCGCGCACGTCACCGGGCCCGCGCATCATGCCGCGGCGGCCATGCGGGCCAAGGGGGCGATCGCGGAGCTGGGTGAGGCACGGGAGTTGGCCACCGGGCGGGTGCACTACGGGGAGTGGACCGAAGCGTGGGGGCGGCGGGCGGCGGCGATCGTGCTGCGCATCGAGCCGGAGGTCGACGGTTTCTTCTGCGGGAACGATCAGATCGCGCGGGGGGTCGCGGACGCCTTGCGGGAGAGCGGCGTGCAGGTGCCGCGGCAGGTGGCGATCGTCGGCTATGACAACTGGGAGGTCATCGCAGAGGCCTGTCGGCCGCCGCTGACTACTGTGGATCTGGACCTGGTGGAGATCGGCCGGGCCGCTGCGCTGCGGCTGCTGGACGCGATCGCCGGTAACCGGGCGGCGGGGACGCAGACCGTCCCCGCGCGCCTGGTCGTTCGGGAGTCGTCGCTCGGTTAGCCCTTTAGGGCGCCGGACATGAAGCCGCGGACGTAGCTGCGTTGCAGGATCAGGAACAGGATGAGGCAGGGGATCGCCATGAAGACGACCCCGGCCTGCATCGTCGGGTAGTCGATGGATCCGAAGGAATGGCCTTCCATCGCTACTACGGCGACCGGCAGGGTGAACTTCTCCGAGGAGTTCAGCAGGATCAGCGCGGCGAAGAACTCGTTCCAGGCGGCCAGCATTGCGAACAGGCCCACTGTTATGACCGCCGGCCGCACGGCGTGTACCAGTACCCGTATTAGAGCTCCGAACGTACCGCAGCCGTCGACCAGTGCGCTGTCCTCCAGTTCCTGCGGTACGGCTTCGAAGGCGTTGCGCATCATGAACGTCGCGAAGGGGAGTTGGAACATCACCAGCACCAATGACAGGCCGAGCAGTGAGTTCTGAAGGTGCAGGTTCCCGAGGAACACATAGAGCGGTATCAGGATCGTGGGATACGGCACCATCAGGATCGCCAGCGTCGCCAGGAACAGCACGTTCTTGCCGGGGAAGCTGAACCGGCCGAAGGCGTAGCCGCCGAGCAGCGACACTCCCAGGGTGCCGGCCACCGTGAGCCCGGTGACGATCAGACTGTTGACGAGGTAGGTGCCGACTCCGTCGCGGTAGGTGAACAGGTTGCGGTAGTTCTCCAGCGAGAACTTGCCGCTGGCGTGCACTGAGGCCCAGCCGCTCCATACCAGCGGATAGAGGAACAGGATGGCCAGCGCGCCGGCGGTGACGTAGTAGCCGCCGGTGGACACGCGGCGCCCGATCACGGGTTCCTCCTTCGCAGGACGGTCAGTTGGACGACGTTCAGCACGATCAGCACGCCGAGTACGGAGACGGAGACGGCGGCTGCGGAGCCGAGGTTGAACTTGATGAAGGCCTGCCGGACGATCACCATCACCACTGAGGTGGTGGAGTTGTCCGGGCCGCCCTGGGTCATGATGTAGAACTGGTCGAAGGCCAGCAGCGAGCCGGTGATCATCATGATCAGCACCAGCGCGATGGTCGGGCGCATCAACGGCAGGGTGATCCGGCGGAAGGACTGCCAGCGGGTGGCGCCGTCGACGCGGGCCGCTTCGTACAGCTCGGTGGGGATGGCTTGCAGGCCGGTCAGCAGGATCAGCATGTTGAATCCGGCGAAGCGCCAGGTGACCAGGCCGACCGAGGAGGTCAGCGCTTTGCCGGGGCTGCCGGTGATCCAGTCCACCGGTTTGGTGATCAGGCCGACGTCTTTCAGCAGCGGGTTCACCGGGCCGATTTCGTTGCTGAGCATGCCCAGGAACAGCAGTGAGGCGGTGGCGAAGCCGACTGCGGTCGGCAGGAAGAAGGCGGTGCGCAGGGCTCCGACCCCGGGCCGCGGGTTCTGGACCAGCAGGGCCAGGCCGAAGGACACGGCGAACAGCACGATGGTGATGACGACCGTGTACTTCAGCGTGAAGCCGATCGCCTGCCGCAGCAGGGTGTTGGAGGACATGTCGGTGTAGTTGGTCGGGAAGTTCGGGGTCGCGTGCCCGAGTAGGGGCCAGTGGTTCACGGACATGACCGCGACCAGGCCGAGTGGGATGAGGAAGAACAGGGTGACGACGACCGCTGTGGGCACGGCGTAGGCCGCGCCCACAGCGCTCTTGCGGCGGTTGCGCATGGGCTTAGTTCTCTGCTCCGGGCCCGCCTCAGTGTTGGTTGAGGGACTTGGTGATGGCGTCCTGCCCGGTGGCCAAGGCGCTGGCCGCATCCCCGAACAACGCGCCGCGCAGGGCCGCGGTCCACGGGCTCTGCGGGTCGTTGTAGGTGGCGTTGAAGTTCAGCGCGTAGGGCGTCTTGCCCTTGGCCATGACCTGGTTGATGGTCAGGACCGCGGGGTCGGCGGCGGCGTACTGGTTGTTCGCCAGGTCGGTGCGGGCGATGATCTGGCCCTGCTTGGCCACCACGTCGACCTGCGCCTTGTCGCCGAGGGTCCAGGACAGGAAGTCCCAGGCCTGCTTGGCGTGCGAAGTGGTGGACGCGATGCCGGCCACGTCGCCGCCGACGAAGGTGGAGCTGCCGCCGTTCACTCCGGGGATGGGGGCGACGCCGACATCGATGCCCTTGGCGCGGATCAGGCTCAGCCAGGACGACGGCCCGGGTGCGATGCCCACCTTGCCGGTCTCCAGGGCGCCGAGCCAGGTGGTGCCGTTCTCCTGCTTGGAGGCCTGGTCGGCGGTGCCGTCCGCGTAAAGGTCGTGGTAGACCTTGAACACCGCCTGCACCTGCGAGCTGTCGATCGAGGACTTGGTGCCGGCGTCGTCCATCACGGCTCCGCCGTCGGCCCACACCGAGGGCCAGAACGTGAACTCCACGCAGCCGCCGCAGTTGCCGCCGAAGTATGTGCCCTTGGTGTCGCCGCCGAGCTTGGCGACGGCCCGGGCCTGCGTGGCGAACTCCGGCAATGTCGTCGGGCCCTTGTTCGGGTCCAGACCGGCTTTGCTGTACAGGGACTTGTTGTAGAACATCACCGACAGGTCCAGGGCGTGCGGGACCGCGTAGATCTTGCCGTCGGCGGTGCCGGCCTTGACGTGCGAGGGTGCCACCGCGTCCTTGAACGGCAGGGCGTTGAAGTCCGCTGATATGTCGGCCCACAGTCCCTGGCTGACGTAATTCGGTGCGAACACCACGTCGGAGGTGAAGACGTCCGGCAGTGCCTTGGCGCCGGCGGAGGTGGCGATCTTGTCAGGGTACTGTTCGTTCGGGTAGACGGTCAGCTTGACCTGGTTCTTGTGGCTGGCGTTGTACGCGTCGACCAACGCCTGGGTCTGGGACTGGGTCCCGGCCCGGGTCCACATGGTGATGGTGGTGCCGTCGTCGGCGGACCCGGCCGGGGCGGTGGTGCCGCCGGAACCCCCGGAGCCGCCGGAACTCTTCGACGAGCCGCAGCTGGTGGCCAGGACGAGGGCGGTGATCGCCACCGCGGCGGTCAGGACCGCACGACGTGGGCGACGCAGATGAGTGCGCATGGATTCGTCTCCAAAGGTGACATTAGCTGTGCCTTTGGCAGGGGACGCTCGGCGAGGGTGCCCAACCCTCGAGGTGTCACGCCGCGCGAATCTGCGGGATGGAGGCCCAGCATGTCAGCGTTGGGATACGTTAACAAGAGAGAAGCACATCTCTGTTTGGCAACAGGGCCCTGAAATTGTGAGCGCTAACAGGATTCGTCTTGCTGCCGACTATGCTCACGACCGTGACGAGGGCCGTCCCCGCCGTGGCGCGCGCACTGGACATCCTGGAGCTGTTCCCGGGCCGTCCAGCGCTGACGGCCGCCGAAATCGCCGCCGCCACCGCGCTGCCCCGCAGCACCGTCCACGAGCTGGTCGCCACCCTCGCCGAACGCGGATACGTCACCGCCGACACCGGCTCCCCCACCCGCTTCCGCCTCGGGCCCAAGGTGATGTTGCTGGGCAGCCACTTCGCCGATCGGCTGGACCTGGCCCGCGAGGCCCAGAGCGTCGCCGAGGCGGTGGCCGCCGAATGCGGCGAGACGGTCCAGGTCGCGATCCTCGACGGCGAGTTCGCCGTCTGCGTGGCCAAGGCCGACGCCACCCACGCCGTCCGGGTGGTCGCCGCGGTCGGCTCCCGCCTCCCGGTCCGGGCCTCGGCGCTGGGCCAGGCCCTGATCGCGGGCCTGGGCACCGATGCGGCCACCTCGGACGAGGTCGTGTTCGAACACGACGAAGCCGGCAACGACGTCCGCTCGGTCGCCGCCCCGGTCCGCGACCACAGCGGCCGGGTCGTCGCCGCCCTGGGCGTGACGGTGCCGGCGACACGGCAGGTGGAGCTGTGGGCGCCCCAGGTGCGGAAGGGCGCGGCGGAACTGTCGCAGCGGTTGGGGCATCGACGCGGGTAGTCCCGGAAGACAGCGGTCGCCACAGCAGGCTCTCCTTCGTGGCTACTGCGGCGACCGCCATCGGTTCTCAACTCAGCTCGCCAGCGTGATGGTCACAGATGTGGTTCCGGAGTTCACGCTCACCGAATGCGTCGAGGAGTTGTACGACCCGCCGCTCACCGCGGTGACGCCCACCGAGGTGAACACCGGCAGCTGCACCGAGACCGCGCCGCCGGGCAGGGTCCCGGTCAGATTGACGGTGATTACCCGCGTGCCGCTGGACGTCGACGTCGAGATCGACACCCCGTAGGTGCTGCGGGCGCCGCTGTTCACGTCGTAGGACGTGGTCAGGTTGCCCACCGACACGGTCTGGCCGTTGGCGATCCAGGCGTTCGGGACGCCGCGCCCGATGATCAGCGGCTTGGTGTAGGTGTACGGGCCGCTGCCGGTGGCCGTGAGGCCCTCGGCGACGATCGACTGGAGCAGCCCCTCCTGCTGGGCGGAGATCGGCCAGGCGTAGGGGCAGGCGCCGAACTCGGGGCCGGCGTGGTTGCCGATCCACGGGTTGCCGCTGTCCGGTCCGGTGCCGTTGGCCTCCCACCAGGCGTTGGGGCCGCCGGTGGTGGTCGCGATCTGCCAGGCGTAGCTGGTGATCGGCAGGTCGCGGTAGGAGGTGCCGTACAGGCCGTTGTTGGCGTAGGCGGTGTTGTACGCCGTCGAGTAGCCGTTGAAAGCCCCGAAAGTCGGGTACGGCAGGCCGTTCGCGGACAGGCGCGCGAAGCCCCACTTGTACATGGCGTCGCTCTGCGCCGGGTCGCCCGCCACGCCGGACAGCGTCCCGCCCATCAGCGTCGTCGACCACTGATTCTGGCCGACCCACACCGGCGAGGCCCAGTTGGCGTCGTTGTAGGTGTTGCAGCGGTTGGAGGAGTTCGGCACCGTCAGTTCACACGGCAGGTAGGAGAACCCGTTGGCCGACTCGTTCCGCGCCAGGAGTGTGTTCACCGCGTTCAGCAGCTTGGTGTAGGCGCCGTCGGCGTACTGCGCTTCGGCGGTGTTGCCGATCCGCGTGGCGATGTACTTGTAGGCGGCCAGCCCCTGGAGCGCGGAGTAGTCGTCGAACAGCCAGCGGCCCGACGAGTCGTTGTCGAAGCTCGTGGCGAGGGCTCCGTCGGAGGCCAGCTGGCCCTGGTAGATGCCGTGCATGATCGTGTACAGGCTCGGTCCCCACTGGCTGGAGCCGCCGGAGTCGTCGTGGAAGTACTGCGCCACGAACGCCGTGTCGTTGGTCTTGGCCAGGTAGTACGCCCACGAGGAAGGCGTCTTCCAGTCGCCGTCGTAGTACCAGTTCGCGCCGTGCTCGTCGTAGTTCTCGGCCTGCGAGATCCGCGCCGTCAGCAGCAGGTTCTGCGCGTCGTGGTAGTCGCCGGTCTCCAGCCGCGCGTTGAGCTCGCCCGGCACGTCGTGGTTCAGCTCCCAGAAGTAGTTGTTCGCCGCGGAGAACTGCGCCTTGCCGATCTGCATCATCAGGCTGTAGACGGTGCCGGCCTTGTAGGCGTTGGTCATCGCGGTGCCGGGGTTCGCCAGTCCGCCGGTGTTCGGCAGCGAGACGTTGGGCAGCGAGAACGAGGCGGTCTCGCCGATCCGGCCGTTCCAGTAGGCGGCCATCTGGCCGTCGGCGGTGGCGAAGTCCGGCACGTTCGCGGACAGCGTGCTGCCGGTCGGCAGCGCCGCGCCGGAGCCGAAGTTGTCCACGGCGACGACGTAGTCGTGGTTGCTCGTCGCACCGGGCTGCACGGTGTTCAGCGAGCTGCTGGTCAGCCGGACCAGGTTCGGACCGGAGCCGCCCGGATCGAGGGTGATCGCCGACGATCCGTTGTCGGTGACGGACACCCGCGTGTAGACCACGCCGACGGGGTTGCCGCCGACCGTGGACTTGTTCTCGAACTCCTTGATGGACACGGCCACCGAGCCGGAGGTGAACGACGTCGTCATCGCCGGCAGGTATCCGGCCTCCTGCGTCCAGGTCACCGACTGCGCGCCTCGGTTGCCGCCGGTGTGGTAGATCGAGAACGAGTACATCGCGCCGCACAGCGTCGTGCCGCCGGAGTTGTACGTCGTCGGCACACCGCGCGCGAAGAAGGACCCTGACAGGTACTGGAAGACGGGCCAGTAGTTGCCGTCCCAGCCCAGCGCGGTCTGGTTGGAGTAGCCCTGGCCGTAGGGGTCGCTCGGCGTCGGGAAGTTGGTGCCGTAGGCGTTGGGCAGCGAGGAGTTGCCGCACGAGTTCGGTGCGACGGCGGGGATGCCCTGGTACACGGCCCCGCTGGTGTTCACCGTCCAGCTGAACGACGTGGTGCCGGTGGCGCCGGTCGTGTCCTTCACCGTGACCGTGACGTTCGAGGTGCCGGCGGTGGTCGGCGTGCCGGAGATCCGGCCGGAGCCGCTGATCGCCAGGCCCGCGGGCAGGCCGCTCGCGGTGTAGGTCAGGGTCTGCCCCGACGCCGAGTCGCTCGCCGCGATCTGGAGCGAGACCGCCGTGCCGACCGTCGAGGTCTGCGTCCCCGGATTCGAGACGGTCACGGTGTTGCCGCCGCCCCCGCCGGTGTAGCCGGGCAGCGTCCAGATCCTCGTCGCGGCCGTGGTGCAGGGCAGCTGGACCAAGACGGTGTCGTTGGCCGTGGTGTCGCCGGTCGGGACGACGCACTTGCCGGAGTGCACGGCGACCAGGTTGAACGCCGAGCCGACCGCTTGCAGGGTGAACTCCTGGTTGGTCTGGCCGTTGCAGCTCCATTGGATGATCTGCGCGTTGTCGGCGGTGGAGCGGCCGGAGACGTCGACGCACAGTCCGGAGGCGCCGTTGGTGACGGTGTAGGTGGCGGTGGTCCCGGAGACCGGGGTGAACGTCCAGTTCTGGTTCGTCCCGCCGTTGCAGGAGTACTGGATCAGCTGGGTCCCGGCGGTGGTCGAGGAGTTCGGGTCGTCCGCGCAGTTGCCGGACGCCTGGTTCACCACCGTCGTGGTGAACGTCGCCGCCGCCGCGGCCGGTGGCGGGGAGGTGGCTAGCGAGATGGTTCCGGCGGCCAGGACCGCCGCGGCGAGCGCGGCGAGCCGGCGGAACGGGGCACGGGGCGTGCGCATGGGCACCCTTTCTCAACACGGGTTCACAACACGAGCTGCACGCCGGGGTGCCCTTCCGACGTGAAATCAGGGTGCAACGTAGGGCCGTCGCCCGGAGGTGTCAAACACCGGAGGTCAGCCCGGGTCGCGTTGACAGAGTCCTGAGTCCGATCTACGGTGCGCCCGAATCCCCGGACACAGTCCGAGATCTCGGACGCGGCAGAGAGGATCCGTCATGGATCAGGGACCTTTCTCGCGAAGAACCCTGCTCAAGAGCACGATGGCCGCTGGTGCCGCGGCGACCGTCCTACCTGCGGCGACGGCGGCGACGGCACGCGCGGCCGGCCCCGGCGGCAGCGTGGTCGCCACCCCGGCCGCGACCGCCGCCGACATCGGCGTGTCGGCCTACGCGTTCCCGCTGTCGGCGGTCACTCTGCTCGCCGGTCCGTTCCTGGACAACATGAACCGGACCCTGGCCTACCTCCGGTTCGTCGATCCCGACCGGCTGCTCTACACGTTCCGCACCAACGTCGGCATCGCCACTTCGGCCTCCCCCTGCGGCGGCTGGGAGGACCCGTCGGAGGAACTCCGCGGCCACTCCACCGGGCACATCATGTCCGCGCTGGCCCAGGCGTACGCGAACACCGGTGACAGTACCCTGAAGACCAAGGGCGACTACTTCGTCAGTGCCCTGGCGGCATGCCAGGCGGCCTCGCCGGGGGCCGGATTCCACACCGGCTATCTGTCGGCGTTCCCTGAAAGTTTCTTCGACCGGCTGGAAAGCGGCCAGAGCGTCTGGGCGCCGTACTACACGATCCACAAGATCATGGCCGGGCTGCTCGACCAGTATCTGCTGGCCGGGAACGCCCAGGCGCTGACGGTGCTGAAGGGCATGGCGGGCTGGGTGAAGACCCGGACCGATCCGCTGAGCTACACGCAGATGCAGTCGGTGCTCCAGACCGAGTTCGGCGGCATGCCCGAGGTGCTGGCGCACCTGTACCAGGTGACCGGCGACGCGAACACCCTGACGGCGGCGCAGCGGTTCGACCACGCGCAGATCGAGGACCCGCTGGCCGCCGACAGCGACCAGCTGGCCGGGTTCCACGCGAACACCCAGGTCCCGAAGATCATCGGGGCTCTGCGGGAGTACTACGCCACCGGGACCGCGCGGTACCTGACGATCGCGCAGAACTTCTGGACCATCACCACCGCGCACCACATGTACGAAATCGGCGGCTTCTCGAACGGTGAGTACTTCCAGACGCCCAACGCGATCGCGAGTCAGCTGTCGAACACCACCTGCGAAGTCTGCGTCACCTACAACGAGCTCAAGCTCAGCCGGGGGTTGTTCTTCACCGATCCGACCCAGGCCGCCTACATGGACTACTACGAACGCGGTCTGTTCAACACCGTCCTGGGCCAGCAGGACCCCAACTCGAGCCACGGCTTCGTGTGCTACTACACGCCGCTGCAACCCGGCGGCATGAAGACCTACAGCAACGACTACTACGACTTCACCTGCGACCACGGCACCGGAATGGAGTCCAACACCAAGTACGCGGACTCGATCTACTTCTACAGCGGCGAGACGCTGTACGTGAACCTGTTCATCGCCTCACAGCTGGTCTGGCCGGGGCGCGGGATCACGGTCCGGCAGGACACCACCTTCCCGGCCGCGTCGAGCAGCCGCCTGACGATCACCGGCGCCGGGCACATCGCGCTGAAGATCCGGGTGCCGTCCTGGTGCTCGGGCATGACGGTGAAGGTCAACGGAACGGTCCAGAGCATCACCGCGACGCCCGGCACCTACCTGACGATCGACCGCACCTGGGCTTCCGGCGACACCGTCGACCTGACGCTGCCGGCCAAGCTGACGTTCGCCCCGACCCCGGACGACAGCACGGTGCAGGCGGTGAAGTACGGCGGCATCGTGCTGGCCGGGCAGTACGGCACCACGAACCTGAACGGCGCGATGCCCACGCTCACGCTGTCGAGTCTGCAACAGGACCCGAACAACGCGCTGCACTTCACCGGCACGGCGAGCACCGGTCCGGTCTCGCTGCTGCCCTTCTACCAAACCCATCACCAGTACTACACCGTCTACTGGAAGGCGAACGGCGCTCCCCCGCCTCCGCCTCTGGTGGCCTGGTACAAGTTCGACGAGACGAGCGGCACCACCGCCGCCGACGCCTCCGGCAACGGCCACACCGCGAGCCTGGGCGGCACCACGACCCACGTGACCGGCCGCACCGGCGGCGCCGTCCACCTGGACGGCACCAGCGGATACGTCGTCCTGCCGTCCGGGCTGCTGTCCGGCGTCGGCGCCTTCACCCTGGCGACCTGGGTGAAGCTGGACTCGGCGCCGACCTGGTCGCGGATCTTCGACATCGGATCGGGGACGACCAGCTACATGTTCCTGACTCCGAACAGCGGCTCCGGGACCGTCCGGTTCGCCATCACCACCGGCGGCTGGAGCGCCGAGCAGCAGATCAACGGCTCGGCCGCGCTGCCGACCGGCGCCTGGACCCACGTCGCGGTCACGGTGTCCGGCTCGACCGGAACGCTCTACGTCAACGGCGCCGCCGTCGGCACGAACACCGCCATGACCCTCAACGCCGGTTCCCTCGGCGGCGGCGCCACCGCGTGGCTCGGCCGCTCCCAGTACTCCGGCGACCCCTACCTGCCGGGAGCGCTCGACAACACCCGGCTCTACTCGCGCGCCCTGTCGGCCAGCGAGATCGGTTCGCTCTACTCCACCGGAGGCTGAAGCCACCTGGAAGGCCGGCGGCGCGCCGGACCTCGGGACGCCGGACCTCGGGACGCCGGTGGCCACGGGCGTCCGGCGCACGGCGCCGTCGGCCGAACCGCGCCATGACGCGCGGAGGCGGTCCCCGCACTTCGTGTTCCACGCCGGGGCGGGGGCCGCGCTCGCGCACGTCCGCGCCGCCAAAGGTATAGACCGTACTCCGCAGAGTATTGACGCCCGAGATGTTAGCGCTAACAATCGTCCCGACGGGTGAGCGCGAAACCTTCCGGCGCCGGAAACATAGGATGGTCGCCGTCCCGCGCCGCGGAAACCACTGCCACAAGACCAGGAGGGGGTGGAGCCAGCCATGGCCGCACGGCCCGCACACACATCGGCGTCACAAATCCCCACCATGGCGGACGTGGCACAACTGGCCGGAGTCTCGCACCAGACGGTGTCCCGCGTCCTCAACGACCAGCCGAACGTCCGCGCCGAGACCCGCGCCCGGATCCTGGACGCGATCCGCGAACTGGGCTACCGTCCCAACTCCGCCGCCCGGCAGCTGGTCACGAAGCGTTCACAGACGCTCGGCGTCGTCAGCTTCGACACCACGCTGTACGGCCCGGCGTCGATGCTCTACGGCATTGAACAAGCCGCCCGGGACGCCGACTACTTCATCAGCATCGTCAGCCTGCGCGCCATGAACCGCGGATCGGTGCTGGAAGCCGTGGACCGGCTGCGCGACCAGGCGGTCGAGGGCGTCGTGGTGATCGCGCCGCAGACCTCCGCGGCAGGCGTGCTGGCGCAGGCCGCGGCCGGGGTGCCGCTGGTCGGCGCCGGATGCGGACCGGCCGAGCAGGTGCCGATGGTCGCCATCGACCAGCGGGAGGGCGCGGCCATGGCCACCCGCCACCTGCTGGACCTGGGGCACCGGACCGTGCACCACGTCGCCGGGCCGGTCGGGTGGCTGGACGCCTCCGGCCGCGCCGAGGGCTGGCGCGCCGAACTGGAGCGCGCCGGGCGTCCCGTCCCGCCCCCGCTGCGCGGCGACTGGAGCGCGCGCTCCGGCTACGCCGCCGGCCGCGCGCTGGCCGCGGACCCCGACGTCACCGCGATCTTCTGCGCCAACGACCACATGGCGCTGGGGCTGCTGCGCGCCTTCCACGAGGCCGGGCGGCAGGTGCCGGCCGAGGTCAGCGTCGTCGGCTTCGACGACATCCCGGAGTCCTCGTACTTCACTCCCCCGCTGTCCACGGTCCGGCAGGACTTCAGCGAGCTCGGCCGCCGGAGCCTGGAGCTGCTCATCGGGCGCCTGGAGCACCCGGCGCCGCCGCCGGCCGAGCACGTGCTGATCACGCCGGACCTGATAGTGCGGGCCAGTGCGCGGCCGCCGGCCTGAGGCCTGACCTGAGATCCGACCTCTGCGCGGTCGCCGAACAGCCTCGCCGATGAGATCCTGTTAGCGCTCACACCCGCCGCGGCGAACCCCGTCCTGTCGGGACCCCCGGATAGATTGGTCGGCCCACGACCGAACGAGGGGACCTGAACGTGCCGAACCGCCCCCGCGCGAACATCGACCCGGTGAGCTCCCGGCCGCCGATCCCCGATCCGGACCTGGTCGTCCGGGACGAGGACTGGTACGGCCGGGACGTCTCGGAGCTTTCCTTCGACGGCCACAGCTTCCTGGACGTCGACTTCAGCGAGGTCACCGGCGACGGCGCGGTCTTCAAAGACTGCACCTTCGCGAACGTCCGCTTCAACGCGTCCCGGCACACCGCGTCGGTCTTCGCGAACTGCACCTTCCGCAAGTGCACCTTCTTCGACACCGAGTTCACCGGCTGCAAGCTCGTCGGCAGCCTGTTCCAGCAGTGCGAGTTCACGCTGCTGAAGGTCAAGGGCGGCGACTGGTCCTTCTGCGGGCTTCCCGGCGCCGACCTGAAGGGCTCGCAGTTCGACGGCGTCCGGATGCGCGAAGCCGACCTCACCGGGGCCCGCCTGGAGAACGCGACGCTGACCGCCTGCGACCTGTCCGGCGCGCAGCTGCACAGCACGAACCTCGTCGGCGCCGACCTGCGCGGCAGCGACCTGTCCAGTCTCGATCCGCTGACGGCGCAGCTCAAGGGCGCGAAGATCGACGGGGAGCAGGCTGCGGTCGTGGCCACCGCGCTCGGCTTCACGGTGTGTTGAGCAGTTCGGCGGTGAAAGGGACGGCGCCGGAGTCCCCGCCCGAGGTGGTCGCCGGTGTCGGATAGCCTCGAGCGGTGACTCAGCCGCCCGACGCGCTCGCCGTCCCCGCCGTGTCCCGCCCCGCTCGTCGCCGGATCCGCCTGGCCGACGGGGCCGCGCGGCTGCGGCTGATGGCGATCACCGGCATCGCCACGGTGCTGATCACCCGGGCGTATCTCGCCGCGACCGGCTATCCGAAGGTCGGCGGCGGCACGATCCACATCGGGCACGTGCTGTGGGGCGGCCTGCTGATGATCGCGGCGCTGACGGTGGCGCTGGTGTGGGTCGGCAAGCGGGCGCAGAACTGGACGGCGCTGCTCGGCGGCGTCGGGATCGGGCTGTTCGTGGACGAGGTCGGGAAGTACCTGACCACCACGAACGACTACTTCTACCGGCCGGCCGCGGCCATCATCTACCTGCTGTTCGCCGCGTTGCTCGTCGTGGCCTCGCTCTTGGGGCGGGACAGCGCGGCGGAGGCGGTCGATCCGGGCGATCGGCTGGCGGCAGCCGCGCAGGTGGCGGCGGGCGGGCTGGTCAGCGGCCTGACTTCGGAGGAGCGCGCGCAGGCTTTGCGGATGCTTGAGGGCTGCCCGGCGCCGGATCGGGCGGCCATCGAGCAGTTGCTGTCGTCGGCGCCGGGGCGCGAGCCGGGACGATGGGCGCGGCTCTGGAGCCGGCTGCGGCGATTCGTCGAGTGGGTCGCGCAGTTGCGGTTCGCCGAGGCGGTCGTGTTCGCGCTGATGGTGATGTCGCACGTGATCGTCGCGATCATCTTCACGGTGCAGGCCCTCACCGGCGAGCCGCACACCGACGACGCCGGGGCCGTCACCGCGAGCGCCGTGACCCGCGGCGTGTCGGCGGTGCTGGTGCTGGCGGCGACGTGGCTGCGGGTGCGGTCGCGCCGGGCCGCCGCCTATCGGCTGGCGCGGGCGGCGATCCTGCTGGACCTGCTGGTGACGGAGATCTTCAATTTCCACGACAGCCAGTTCGGCGCGATCGCCGAGCTGCCCTGGCTGCTGGCGGCCTTCATCTTCCTCACGATCTGGCAGCGGGACCTGTAGCTACTGATCGGTAAGAAGTCCGCCAACAGGCATGGACTCCTCAGCGAATCAATCCTATGTTCTCAAGGCCCCGATACATCCTTTTCGTTACGATCTTGGGAGCGCACATGCCACGCCGACTCCACCGGATCACCCGCGCCGTCCACGTCACCCGCGCTACCCCGCGCCGCGCTCGCGTCACCGGCTTCACCCGCTTCACCCGCGTCCTGGCCGCCGGCTGCCTGACGACCGCCGCGGTCGCCGCCGCGCCGGTCACGGCGACCACCGCCGCCGCCGACGGGCTGCGCGACGTGCTCGTGGTCGGCAACAGCCAGGCGGGCACGGTCAGTGTGATCGACGGGCACACCTTCGCGAACCTGGGATCGATCAACGTGATCCCGGACCTGGCGCAGCGCATGTTCGAGATCGACATCAACCCGGTCTGGCTGGCCGGGTACCAGACGGTGAAGGCCGTCGAGGGCGGCGACCGCTTCGTCGACGACGCCACGGTCTCCCCCGACGGCCACACGCTCTACGTCTCGCGCGGCAACCTCGACGACGTGGCGGCGTTCGACCTGGCCACCCACGCAGAGCTCTGGCACACCCGGCTGTCGGGCTTCCACGCCGATCACGCGGCCCTGTCCCCCGACGGCACCCGGTACGTGGTCTCGGCGACCACCGCGCAGGTCGCGCAGGTCATCAACACCGCGAACGGCTCGGTCGTCGGCTCGTTCCCGACCGGGACCTACCCCCACCAGAACGACTTCTCGGCTGACGGCGACTACATCTACAACTCGAGCATCGGCATCACCTCGCTGTCGCAGTCGCTGGAGTGGGCCAAGGGTTCGTTCCTGCTGACGAAGGTCGACGCCCACACCCTCCAGGTCGTCCAGACGTGGCAGTTCCCGCACGGGATCCGTCCCAACGAGATCGCGCCGGACGGGCACACTTTCTATGCCGACCTGTCGTATCTGAACGGCTTCGTGAAGTACGACCTGAACACGTCGAAGATCCTCAACACCGTCCAGATGCCCTACGCCAGCGGCGGCAGCACCCTGAAGCCGGACAGCTACCCGCAGAACTCGGCGCATCACGGGCTGGCCCTGTCCGGTGACGGATCAAAGCTCTGCGACGTCGGCACGATCGACGACTACACGGCGATCGTCTCGACCTCGAACCTGACCACCGCCGGCACCGTCAGCTACCCGGCCGGCGCCCTTCCCTACTGGGGCCAGACCAGTGTCGACGGCCACTACTGCTTCGTCTCGCTGAGCCGCCTCGGCCAGGTGTCGGTGGTCGACTACGCGACGGCGACCGAGGTGGCGCGGGTGCCGGTCGGCGCGTTCCCGCAGCGGGAGCGGATTTCGCAGATCGCTGATTCGGTGGTCGGGAGCCTGGATCCGGCAGCGGGCTGACGGCCGCCGCGGCGGTCTGGCGGCGGCGGTCAGCCGGCCGGCACGCGGTCGGCGCCCGGATTCCGGGCGCCGACGACGGTGGCGACGCGGCCGGTCTCCACGTCGTAGACGTGCCCTGAGACGCTGATCTCGGGCGGCAGCGACGGCGCGGCGAGCAGCCGCTCGACGTCCACGCGGACGGTGTCGTAGGGATCAGCCACCTCCGTGGCGGCGAGGGTCTGCTCGCTCAGGCCGGTCGCCGCCGCGGCCTGCCGGCGGAAGCCGTCGTCGGCGAGGAAGCCGGTGCCGCACTGGGTGTGGTGGATGACGGCGACCTCGAACAGCGGGCCGGACACCTGGAAGACCTGCCGGGCCAGGAACGCCAGGTAGGCGAGGTCGCTGATGACGGCCGGCGAGACGCGCCCGCCGGCGTTGCGGATGACCGGGGCGTCGCCGAGTTCCAGGCCCAGGACGGTGGCGGGGTCGACGCGGTGGTCGAGGCATCCGACCACGACCAGCGACGCGGCCGGCGGGGCCAGGGGCACGGGGCCGTGGTCGCGGGCGAAGGCTTCGTTGCGGAGCAGGAGCGGGGTCATGCGGGTGGGGAGTTGCGGAGCGGGCTGATTCGGCTGGGGAGCTTGACCGAGTTGCTCAGGCTGGGCGGACTGGCCGAGTTGCTCAGACTGACCGAGTTGGTCGAGTTGGTCGAGTTGGTCGAGCTGGCCGGACTGGCCGGCCTGGCCGGGCTGGCCGAGTTGCTCGGACTGACCGAGTTGGTCGAGCCGGTCAGGCTGGGCGGGCTGGGCGTTGTCGCGGCGATCAAGAGGACTGCTCATAGTCGTTCCACTTCCGGGTCACGTTCCTTTGTGGACACCGTCCACCATAGCCCGGTTTTGTGGACGGCGTCCACAAAACCTCGGTATCCTGGAGGTGTGACAACGGCCGAACCCTCATCAGACGCACCGTCCGACACCGGCCGCCGGCGCCCCCGGGGCACCGTCCGCGCCGGGCTGATCGCCGCCGGCCTCGAGCTGGCACGGGCCGGCGGACCGGACGCGGTGGTGCTGCGGGAGGCGACCCGCGCGGTGGGCGTCGTGCCGAACGCCGCGTACCGGCACTTCGCCGACCGGGACGAGCTGCTCGCGGCGGTCTGCGGCGCGGCGATGGCCGAACTCGGGGACCGGATGGCCGCCGGGGTGGCACAGGTCCGCGGAGCCAGGGACGATCCGGACGCCGCTTACGAGCGCCTGGGCGCCATCGGCACCGCGTATCTTCAGTTCGCCCGCCAGGAGCCGGGGTTGTTCGCGACCGCGTTCGCGGTGCCGCATCAGCATCCTTACACCGCGCCGACCGCCGAGGTCGAGGGCGCGCGGGCCGATCGCAGCCCCCTGGGTCAGCTGCGGGCGGCGCTGGACGGCCTCGTCGCCGCCGGCGTCCTGGCCCCGGCCGACCGCCCCGGGGTCGAGTACCCGATCTGGTCCGGGGTGCACGGCCTGGCCGTCCTGACCGAACAGGGTCCGCTGCGCGACGTCGACGACGAGGAGCGGGCCCGGCTGGAGGAGTTGATGTTCGTGTTCATCGTCAAGGGGCTCCAGTAGCGCCGTCGGCAAATCGATTGGCCCGCCCGACGACGCCTGATACCGTGCAGTCAGCCGTGACCGACCAGTTGGAGGTGAGACCCGTGACCCAGAGAACGATGCGGGTGCTCCCCCTTCGCATCACGGTGTGCGACTGATCCTGGTCCGCCGGAGCGCCTCGACCGCAAGGCACTCCCGAAAGGCGACCAGAGATGGATACTCTGCACCCCGCTTCGGGCCCCGTGGACCGCACGATCGTGGTCAACCGGGTCGCGGAGCACCAATGGCACGCTCTCGACGACGACCGCGTGGCCGGCCGCGGCAACGCCGTCCGCCGGCCCGACGGCCGGCTGTTCGTCAGCGTCGACGCCTGGCACGAGGCGGTCTTCCGCCGGCTGGCGTCGGCGCTGCTCGCGGACCTGCCGCGACCGCTGTACACCGTCGTCGACGAGACGGACATCGACCAGACGGCCGGGTGGCTGCTGGCCGGTTTCTCGATCGGGCGGCGGGAGCGCGGCTACCTCGTGCCCACAGACCCGGCGGACACCGGTCTGGTAAGCGCTGATCTGGCAAGCACCCGCCTGGCTGACATCGGCCCGGCAGGCACCGCCACGGCCGTCCCCGTCCCCGTACCGCCCCCGGCCGGCGTGACGATCATCCCGGCCGGCTCGGCGGACGGCCACCGGCTCCGCCTCCTGGACCGGGCGATCCGCGACGAGATCGGCGCCACCGTCGGCTGGCAGACGATGCCCGCCGAGGTCATCGCGCTGCCGCCGGGCGTCACCGTGCCCGACCCGTCGAAGTACGCGGTGGCGGCTCAGGGTTCTGAGTATGTGGGCATGCTCCGGCTGGCCACCGCGACCCGCCAGCCCCGCATCGGGCTGCTCGCGGTCCGCGCCGACCACCGGCGCCGCGGCATCGCCCGCGCCCTGCTCGCGCACACCCTGACCACCCTGCACGCCCGGGGCACGCGCGCCGCCTGGGCCGAGATCACCGAGGCCAACACCGCAGCCCTCGCGCTGTTCGAAGCGGCCGGTGCGCGCCACGCCGCGACCAACCTGGAACTGGTGCGCCGATGAGTAGGAAGAACGGCGGTATAGAGGTCGAGGGCACCGTCCTGGAGTGCCTGCGCAGCGCCACCTTCACCGTGGAGCTGGGCAACGGTCACAAGGTCCTGGCGCACATCAGCGGCAAGATCCGCAAGAACCACATCAAGATCGTGCCTTACGACCGGGTCCTGGTGGAGCTGAGCCCCTACGACCTCACCCGCGGCCGGATCGTGTTCCGTTACCGGAACTAGCGGTCGCCGAGCCGGCAACGAAGGCGGGCGGACCGCAAACCCGGTCCGCCCGCCCCGCACACGTATCAGGAACCTCAGCCGGCCTTGCCCTTCACCGCCGCCGTCACCTGGTCGACGACCGGCTGCGGCACCACGTTCTTGCCGCCGAACACCGACACCGACAGCAGTGCCGGCTGCAACTGCTGGAGCAGCGCCACCGTCCGCGGGTCCAGGGGCGAGGCGATCGTCACCAGCTGGCCGCCGGCGTTGGCCGTGTAGGCGCCGCCGGTCAGGGCGTCCGGGAACGCCATGCCGGTCGCGATGCCGATGCGCACCACGCCGCCGTTCGCCGCCGCGGCCGCGCGCACCAGCTGCATGTCCGTGTCGTAGCGGTCGGAGCCGGCGTAGACCTGCACGAAGCCGCCGAGGTTCGCGGTGGCCGCCTTCGCCTGGCCGCCGACGGCCCAGACCTTCGGCGCGGCGGCGGTGGAACCGGCGGCCTTGGAGCGCGCGTAGGCGGCCACGGCCGGGTCCAGGGTCTTGCCGTCGGTCGGCAGGATCGCGGCGGGCACCCCGTTCGCGGCGGCCGGGCCGGCGGCGAAGGGGCCGGCGGCCAGCGCGTCGGCGAAGTCCTGGCCGGTGGCCAGCACCACGTGCGCCGGGTCGCCGAGGCCGCGGCGGGCGATGTCCAGCGCGGTGGCGTCGCGGTCGGCGCCGGCGTAGCGGTTCACGGTGTAGCCGAGCTTCCTCAGCCGGGCCTCCACCGCCGGGGACACCGCCGAGGTGCCGCCCAGGATGTCGACCGTGCCGGTGTTGCCCAGGACCCGGTGGATCTCGGCCTCGGTCACCGAGGTGAGCGCCGCCGGGTCGGTCAGCAGCAGCGGTCCCTTGAGCTTCGCCGCCAGCGGCACGCCGGCCAGCGCGTCGGGGAACTTGTCGCCGCGGGCCAGGACCACGCCGCCGGCCTTGGCCCGGCCGGTGTTGTCGCCGCCGGCGTTCGCCCACTGCGCCTGCGACACCGCGACGCCGGTCAGGTAGCGGTCGTCGCCGGCCAGCCGGGTCACCGTCGGGTTGCCGCCGGCCGGGGCCGGCGGGTTGACCACCGGCGGGTCGACGACCGGCGGGGGCGGCGTGCCGTCACCGCCGCCGGACGGCGGGGGCGGCGGCGGGTCCACCGGCACCGGGACGCCGTTGCCGGACAGCAGCACGTACATCGCGCCCTGGCCGGTGTCCGGGGTGAACTCGTAGCCCAGCGGCTGGTCCGGCGAGGCCGGCAGGGCCGGGCCCAGGGCGGTCGGCGTGAAGTCGATCTTGATCTTCACGGTCTGCTCGGGACCGATCACCCGGCCCTCGTCCATCGCCACCTCCGCCTGGAACTCCCCGTCCGGAGCCTTGGCCTTGGTGATGGTCAGCGGGACGTTGCCGGTGTTGGCGACGGTGAAGGCCAGGGTCTTCGTCGTCCCCAGCGGGACGTCGCCGAAGTCCAGGGCGGCCGGTGAGAAGCTCAGGACGCCCTGGCCGTCGACGGCGGTCCCGGTCAGCTGGATCGTCAGGCTGTTGCTCTTGCCGCTCTCACTGGTCGAGGCGATGACGATCGAGTCCTGCGACGCCCCGGTCGTGGTCGGCAGGTAGGTGACCGAGGCGTCGATGCCGCTGCCCGGCGCGATCGGCGTGCCCGGGGCCGGCAGCCCGGAGACGGTGTACGGACCGCCGGCGGCCGGGCCGGTGATCGAGCCGACGGTCTCGGTCGTGGTGCCGGTGTTGACGATCCGGACCGGCAGCGTCGCGGAGATCCCGGTCGGCTGGTCGGTGTCGAAGGCCAGGGTCGGCGGGTTCGAGCCGAGGCCGTCGCGGGTGCCGGTGCCGGTCAGCGACACGCCCACGTTGCCGTCGGCCGCGGTCTGCACCGACAGGATGCCGGTGAGCGTGCCGGGCGCGGTGGGGCTGAACGTCACCGGCAGCGTCAGGGTCTGGCCGGGCTGCAGGGCGACCCCGCCCCCCAGCCCGCTGGTGTCGACGCCGAACACCAATGAGGAGGTCGTGGCCCCGGTGACGGTCACCGGCTTGGTGGCCGTCAGGGTGACGGTGCCGGTGCCGGTGGTGCCGACCGCCTGCTGAGCGAACGTGGTCTGCGGCGCGGTCAGCGGCGAGGTGGTCGGGCTGCCGAAGGCGATGATGTGGCCGTCGCGGGTGCCCACGTAGACGTGCCCGTTGTCGGTGGCCGGGGTGAAGAACTTCGAGGCGGTGCCGATCGGCGCGGAGTACAGCAGCGTCATGGTGCCGTCCGGGTTCGGCAGCGCGTTGTAGGCGCGCAGCACGGCGTTCGTGCCGGCCGCGCCCTCGCCGGTGATGCTGGAGACCACCCACACCACGGCGTCGCCGCCGTCGCCGTTGGAGGTGACGACCGGGGAGCCGCTGGTGTAGCCGAAGATCTCGTTGCTCCAGCCGGCCTTCGACAGGGTCGGGCTGCCGTCCGCCGCGGTGCCGTAGTGGAACGCCCGCAGCTGGGACTCGGCGCCGGTGATGTAGACGTAGCCGCCGTCGCCGGTGCCGCCCCAGACCGCCGGGTGGTCCCACTGTCCGGCGTAGGGGCCGATGGTCTGCACCGTGGCGTCGGTGCCGCCGGGCCCCTGGGCGAAGCCGCCGAGGTTGTCGCGGTCGAGCAGGAAGATCCGCCCGTCTTTGCCCTGCTCGACCATCAGCTTCTTGTTCGCGGCGTTCGGGAAGTACTGCTCCGGCAGGGCGACCGGGCCGCCGGAGCCCAGGTCCTTGTCGTCGACGTCGAGTTTGGTGTTGTCCGACGGGCTGAAGTAGTCCGCAGTGCTCAGCTTGCCGTCCGCGCCCACCTGGAGCCGGACCACCGCCTCGCCCAGGTTCAGCGGAATCCCGCCGGTGCCGCCCTCGGGGTTGGCGTGCGGGCTCATGCCGTTGCCGGTGGAGAAGAATATTCGGCCGTCGCCGTCGGACACCAGGCCGCCGCCGGACTGCCAGATGCCGGCCCCGGAGCTGACGCCGTCCGCCTCGTCGGTCCACATCGCGGTCTGGCTGGCGGTCTTCGTGGACACGCCGACGACGTAGCCGCGGTAGGGCAGGAAGTCGCAGTGCGCGCCGAACCCGGCGTAGACCACGCCGTTCAGCAGCAGCAGGCCCGGCCGCTGCATCTGGTGGTAGGCGTCGAACTGGGTCGTGGGGTCGTTGTCCGGCGAGCCCTTGATCTCCACCGGCCAGTTCGGCCGCTCCTCCCCGGTCTTGGGGTTGATGGCGTGCATGTACCAGTGGGCGTTGGACATGACGCCGCCGGAGTACGTCTTCGACGTCAGATACACCGAGTCGGACGCCGGGTCGTAGACCGGGGTCGAGGTGACGCCGATCGAGGGCTGCAAGTCGGGGCAGTTGACCGCCGAGGACTTGAACGCCGGGCCCAGGTTCAGCTTCCAGGCGACGGCGCCGGTGACCGGGTCCAGGCCGAGGACGTCGTTCTCCTCGGTGGCCACCACCAGCGTCTGGTCGGCGACCAGCGGCGTGGCGTAGACCTGCCCGCCGACGGGGGTGGAGAAGATCTGCCCGAAGTTCGAGGAGACGACCGAGGACGGCGTCAGGTTCGGCTCGGCCTTGTCCCAGCCGGTCCGCAGGTTGTCCACCGAGATGGTGGTCACGGCGGCGTGGCCGGTGGCCGGCTGCGCCAGCGCGGTCACGACCGTCGCGGCGGTGCCGAGCGCGGACAGCCTGATATGACGCTTCGAACCCACCGGTCAACCCCCTCCAGGCGATGCCCAGACTTCGGTCGCCTGGGGCATCGCAGTCTCTCCCCCAAGAATGCAGTTCGCCAGATTGTCACCGCCCGGACGCCTCGCTGTCAACGAGCTTCGGCCCGGGCCGTGAGGCCTCTGATCTGCGAGTGTAGCGCCAGCATCGAGGCGATCGCGCGGGGCCAGGGATACTCCTGCGCCCGGCTGCGCGCCGCGGCCCGCCTTTCGGGTCCGGGCCAGGTCATCATGGTCGTCACCGCGGCGGCGAAGGCCGCACCGGTGGGCGCCGCGGCCAGGCCGGCGCCGGGCGCGAGCAGTTCGCCCGCTCCCCCGGTGTCCGCGGTGACGACCGGGGTGCCGCACGCCAACGCCTCCAATACGGACAAGCCGAATGTTTCGGCCGGGCCCGGCGCCAGGACGACGTCGGCGCCGGCGATCCGGGCGGCGAGCTCCGCGCGGTCGGCGACATGGCCGTGGAAGGCGATCGGCAGGCCGGCCGCGGCGCGCTCCAGGTGGTCGCGGCGCGCGCCGGTGCCGTAGACGTCCAGGCGCGCCGGATGACCGGCCGCTATCAGGGCTCTGACTGTGGCGACGGCCACCATCGGGTTCTTCTCCGCGGACAGGCGTCCGCTGTAGACGAGGCGCCACGGACCTTCGGCGCCCGGGCCGGGCCGCTCCGGACGCGGCCGGAACGTGTCGAGGTCCACACCGAGCGGGATCTGCCACAGCGGCGCCGGCGTCCCGGCGAACTCCCGGCCGGCGAACGCCGAGGCGACGACGATCGCGTCGAACCCGGCGGCCAGGCCGCGGCTCCGGCGGTGCAGCGCCGGTCGCAGGACCCTGTTTCCGGTGCGCCAGGCGCGCGGGAACCGGGCCGCCGCGACGGCGTCCAGGCGCTCGTGCGATATCAGGACGCTGCCCACCCCGCGCTGCCGCGCCCACGGTCCGGCCGCCGCGAGCGTGGCCTTGTCCGACACCTCGACCGAGTCCGGGGCCAGGTCCTCGAGCAGCTCCCGGACCGGGCCGAAGCGCGGGATGACCCGGTAGCCGCCGCTGACCGGCACTCCGGGGAAGGTGACGACGAGCCCTGAGGCGCCTTCCTCGCGGGCGTGACGCCTGCCCGGGATCACCAGCACGCGGTCGTGGCCGGCGGCGACGTAGCCGCGGCCGAACGCGTCGACGACGGTGCGCAGGCCGCCGGAGGTGGGGTTGTAGGCGTTCGCGAGCTGGACGATCCGCATCAGGCCGCGACCGCCGCCGCGGACATCACGAGTCCGGAGTAGGTGCCGGCCCGGTATCCGGCGGCGAGCGCGTCGTCGATGACGGCGAGCGTGGTCTCGCGCAGGCCCGCGCGGTCCAGGTCGTCGGGGTGCAGCGCGACCCGGAACGACCGGCCGGAGCGCGTCATCGCCGCGGCGGACTTGCGCATGAGCGATGCGCCGAACGCCTCGCCCCGGCCGCCGGGCCGGTGCGACAGGGCGGGCAGGGTGTGGCGGCGTTCGGTGATCAGGTCGTGGACGAACAGGTGTGAGGTCGTGTAGCGAAGGCCCACGCGACTCAGTGCCTTATAAGAACCCGGCGACGCGAGCCAGCCGGGCGGGTGGAAGCCGGCCGGCTCGATGCCCAGGGCCGCCAGTTCGGCCAGGCCCGCGCTCAGGCGGCGGGCGGCGCCGGCTTCGTCCAGCGCCGCGAACTCGGCGGCGCC
>JABFXP010000816.1 GCA_013361685.1 Catenulispora sp. | reverse complement strand
CGTACGTGAGCGTCGCGACGGCCGGACGGCTACACGCGGTTCGCGAACATCTGCGGGCTGGGCTCACTTGGTGGAGATTAGCGCTTGGCAGGCCGGTTGGAACACTGGCACGCCCTAGACGATTGATTCCTGGGGGTCACGGGGCGAAACGTCTGATCAGCTGCGCCTGGCGGCGCCGGACGAACGGCCACAGCCAAACCAGGATGAGGCCGTCCGTCCGGCTTGCCATGCTTGCTGCTGAGCCGTTTCGCTCGTTACGTCGTCGGCCGGCGGTTCCGTATCCCGTCACCCCCAGGAATCAATCGTCTAGGAGTCTCCCGGGTCCTCCGGGTGGTGGTCCGGGCCGGCACCGGCGGCGGCAGCCGGCGGCACGCTCGCCCCGGCGGCGCGTGCGGGCCTGGACACCGCGCCGAGATAGGCTCGACGCCGCGTCCACCGTGGCGCGGCACCGTGGAACCGACTGACATCGCCCTCGCGGGCGTGCGTCCTGAACCTGAAAGCGGGAGACAGTGGCCGGGCACGATTTGTCCCTCATCGTGAAGGCGTATGACGTTCGGGGGGTGGTCCCCGACCAGCTCGACGAGAGCGACACCGAAGCCCTCGGGGCGGCCTTCGCCGAGCACGTCGGCGCCCCGACCGTGGTGGTCGGTTACGACATGCGGCCCAGTTCGCCGACGCTGGCCGCGGCCTTCGCCCGGGGCGCCGCCTCGCGCGGCGCCGACGTCGTCGACATCGGCCTGGCCTCCACCGACCTGCTGTACTTCGCCTCGGGCAAGCTGGACATGCCCGGCGCGATGTTCACCGCCAGCCACAACCCGGCGAAGTACAACGGCATCAAGATGTGCAAGGCCGGGGCGGCGCCGATCGGGCAGGAGTCCGGCCTGGTGCAGATCCGGGAGGGCGCGCAGGCCATCCTGGACGGCTCCGAGCTGCCGCCGGCCGACCGGACCGGCACCGTGTCCCAGCGCGACATGCTCAAGGAGTACGCCGCCTACCTCAACAAGCTGGTGGACCTGTCCGGGATCCGGCCGCTGAAGGTCGTGGTGGACGCGGCCAACGGCATGGGCGGGCACACCGTGCCGACCGTGTTCCAGGGCCTGCCGATCGAGGTCGTCGAGCTCTACTTCGAGCTGGACGGCACGTTCCCGAACCACGAGGCGAACCCGCTGGACCCGAAGAACCTGGTCGACCTGCGGAAGGCGGTCGTGGCCCACGGCGCCGACCTGGGCCTGGCCTTCGACGGCGACGCGGACCGCTGCTTCGTCGTCGACGAGCGCGGCGAGCCGGTGTCGCCGTCCACCATCACCGCGCTGGTGGCGGTGCGCGAGCTGGCCAAGCACCCGGGCGCCACCGTCATCCACAACCTGATCACCTCGGCGGCGGTGCCGGAGATCGTGCGCGAGCACGGCGGCGTGCCGGTCCGGACCCGGGTCGGCCACTCCTTCATCAAGCAGGAGATGGCCCGCACCGGCGCGGTGTTCGGCGGCGAGCACTCCGCGCACTACTACTTCCAGGACTTCTGGAAGGCCGACACCGGCATGCTGGCCGCGATGCACGTGCTGGCCGCGCTCGGCGGGCAGGACCGGCCGCTGTCGGAGCTGGCCGCGGAGTTCTCCCGCTACGCGGCCTCCGGCGAGATCAACAGCGAGGTCGCCGACCAGGCCGGCCGCACCGCCGCGGTGCGCGCGGCCTTCGGCTCCGGCCCCGGCGTCACGGTGGACGAGCTGGACGGCCTGACCGTCACCGGCGACGGCTGGTGGTTCAACGTCCGGCCGTCCAACACCGAGCCCCTGCTGCGCCTGAACGTCGAGGCCGCCGACGCCGACGCGGTCGCGAAGCTGCGCGACGAGGTGCTGGCCGTCATCCGCGCCTGAGCGCCCGCCCCGTCCGAACCGAGAAGGAGACCCCTGTGATCGAGCCCTCCCTGCTGGAGATCCTCGCCTGCCCCAAGTGCCACGCCCCGCTGCGCGAGGAGGCCGACGCCACGAAGCTGGCCTGCACCGACCCCGCCTGCGGACTGGTCTACCCGGTGCGCGACGGCATCCCCGTCCTGCTGATCGACGAGGCCACCGGCCCGGAGTGAGGCGTCAAGGAACCGCGCGAACCGCTACATTCGACAACGCAACGTCAGCCGACGAAACAGGAGAAACGCCGTGAGCGTCCTCACTCCGAGCGACTACAAGGTCGCTGACCTGTCCCTGGCCG
>JABFXP010000976.1 GCA_013361685.1 Catenulispora sp. | reverse complement strand
GCCGGATCCACTTTTGACTGTCGCTCTTGACTTTCTCACCCACGAGCGCGACGCAGTCGCCAACCCCGCCCTATCCCTCCCCCAACTCCCGATCCAACCTCCCCACAGCCCGCCGCGTAGCAACCCCCAACCCCGGCCCCATAGCCCGAGCCATCGCCGCCACCCCCGCAACCGCATCCAACGCGATAGTCCACACCAACCGCGTCCCCCGCGACGTCTCCACCACCGCCCACCGCTCCGCCATCGCACGAATCCCAGGCACGCTCGTCCGCTCCATCCGATACGCATACCGATCCGGAGCATCCCAAGCGATGACCTCCTCGTGGAACGTCACGCCCCCAACCAGCCGCACCCGTCGCTTCGCCCCAACACCAATCCCCGCATCCCCAACCCCAACCCCAACCCCGCCATACTCAGCCGCAGCCACCGCCCCATACCACCGCGGCAACGCCTCAACATCCCGCGCAACAGCATCGAAAACCACCCCCGGCGCCGCCCGCAACGTCCCCGCAAACGACAGCCGCACAGGCGCCGCCTCCAGAAACTCCAAACCGACCGGCCGCGTCGCGTACATCTTCATTTCCTCAGCTTATGCGGCTCACCAACAACGCCCTGTCGTCCCCCGCATAAGCATCCCCCGGCAGCCGCATCAACTGCCGGCACACCGTCTCCGGCGGCTCGGCCGACAACAACTGCGCAGCCCGCCGCAACTGCTCCATCCCGTCCTCGATGTCATCCCCGGGCTTCTCAATCAACCCATCGGTATAAAGCACCAACGTGTCCCCGGGCACCAACCTGAACTCGCCCACCGGCCGCAGATCAGTCTCCCGCACCCCCAACGGCAACCCCTTGGCCTCGTCCAGCCACTCCGCCAGCAGCACCCCACCCCGCTCAGCCAGCAGCAACGGCGGCGGATGCCCCGCCACGCTATAGCGCACCACACCACTGGAGCGCTCCAGAACCAGGACGCACGCCGTCGCGGTCGTCTCGTTCGGCAGGTACGCCGACACGAACCGATCCAGGCGGTGCAGAATATCGGCGGGATCCGACGTATGCAGCGCATACGCACGCAAAGCGTTGCGCAGCTGCGCCATCACCACCGCCTCGCCGAAGCCGTGGCCCGCCACGTCGCCGATCACCCAGGTGACCGTGGCGGCGGTCGGCTCGAACACGTCGTACCAGTCGCCGCCGACGTTGTGGTGCCGGGCGGCCGGCAAGTACTCGGCGGCGGTGGTCAGGCCCTTGACCTCGAGGATCGACGGCAGCAGGGAGCGTTGCAGACGCTCCACGATGCGCGCGTCGTCGTCCTTGGGGGTCCGGGCGCGGCCGGGCGCGGGGACCGGTGGCCGCGGTTCCTGCCCGTGCACGTCACCTCCTCGCTGTCGATCTCGCCATCAATCTCAAATCGATCCCACTACCGGTGAACCCAGCAGCTTTAGGAAATCCAGGAAACCCGGTTCATTGTGCAGGACGGACGCAGTAGCGCGCCGTGCCGCGCGCCACGATGAGACGGGCGTGACACGGCGAGACGGCAGCGCGCCCCGAACGTCGCCGACTGTCGTACTCAGAGTATTCCCTCAGTGACGCCCCACGTAGTACACGCTGGGGATTTCATGCCCGGATGCGACCCGATTCTTACCGCGCTCACAGGCATGGGAAGCTGGTGGGCGATGAAGTACCGCTTCCTGCTGCGCCCGGCCTGGCTCACGGCGATCGCCGCGTTGATCGCGCTCACCGTGGCCTTCGTCAGCCTGGGATCGTGGCAGTTCTCCCGCGCGCACCGCTCCCACAAGCTCAGCGCGCAAGAGCTGGCCGAGCGCAGCACCGCAGTCCCGCTGCCACAACTGCTCAAGAACGGCGCGCCGGCCAACGGCGACGCGCTGGGCCACGCGGTCACCGTCTCCGGCGTCCTGGACGGGGCGCACCAACTCCTGGTCCCGGACCGCAAGCTGCCCGACGGACGCACCGGGTACCTGGTCATCGCACCGCTCAAAGCAGCGGACGGGACCGCGGTGGTCGTCAGCCGCGGCTGGACGGCCGATCCGGTGACGCCGCCGCCGGTGCCGGACGGGACGGTCACCGTCACCGGCTGGCTCTCCGCCGCCGAACCCGCCGACAGCGCCTCGGCGCGGGCCGAGAACGAGGCGGCGCGGGATCCGGAGCACCGGATCGCGGTGGTGGACGTCGCGACGCTGGTGAACAGCTGGCCTTACACGTCGCTGGACCTGGTCTACGTCAACGCCCTGCACACGGCGCCCGCCGATGCGGCAGCCTCGCAGCTCACGCCGGTGCCGGCGCCGGTGCCGCCGAACAAGTCTTCCTGGTACGTCCTCAACCTCGGTTACACGCTGCAGTGGTGGCTGTTCGGGATCGTGGGCCTGTGGTGGTTCGCGAGCTACGTGCGCCGGCTCGCGAACCCGGACGCCGAAGACGCCGCCGAAGACGACCCGGACGACCCGGACGACCTCGACGCCGACGACGCCGCAGAAGGCGACCTCGACGACCTCGCCGACCCCGACCCCGCCGACGAAGACGAACTCAGTCCGCCCGCGCCGGCTCCGGCTGCGACTCCGTAGCCTGCGCCGCCACCCCCGCCGCCTTAACAGCAGCCGCCGCCTTAGCAGCCTTCGCCGCCTGCTTCGCCTTCTTCGCAGCGACCCGCTCCTCCGCCTCAGCCATCAGCCGCTGCGTATCCCGCACCACGATCCGCTCGTAATAGAACGCCAGGAACGGCACCACCCCGACCAGCATGATCAAGATCGTGCGCACCGGCTTGTACCGGGCCCTCAGGCACAGATCGAGCGCCACGATCAGGTACACCATGTACCCATACCCGTGAACAATGCTCACCGGCTTCTCAAGCGTCTTGTTATGCGCCCACAGCTGCAACGGGATGACCACGAAAGTAAGCAGCAGCAGCATGGTGCCGGTGAACAGAGCCATCACCCGGTAGCGGGTGATGGCGCCGGAGGTCAACGTAGTACTCATCGCGGAGCCCTGTCCGAATTCTGGTGATCTTGCCGGTCTGCGGTACCGGTACCGGTACCCCGCGAGCCTACCCGCCGCCCCGACCCGCGCCCGAAGCCGGTCGCCACCGCGGCCGCCAGCGCCGCGCCCGCCGCGCAGGCCGCGAGGATCGGCCGGTACGCCGCGTCCGAGGCCGGCAGCGAGACCAGCGCGGTCGAGCCGCCGATCAGCACCGCCACCCCGAGCAGTAGCGCCGGGGAGAGCAGCCGCCGCAGCGTCGCCGCCGGGATGTGCACCACGTCCAGCAGCAGCAGGTACCCGGCCAGCAACACCGCGTCCACGCCGGCCGCCCAGGCCGGCGGCTCCTTGACGGCCACCAGCACGCAGAACAGCCCGACCAGCAAGGTGTTGCGGTGGACGACGGCCAGCCGGTATGCGCGCATCGCCGTCACCACCGGGCGGCCCAGATAGGGCTGAGCCAGGAAGCCGAACACCGCGACGTTGAGTACCAGCACCACGACGTCGGAGATCCGCGGCGGCCAGTCCCAGAACGGCACCCCGCTGCCCATGGCGGCCAGGACCGCGCCGTAGCCGGCCCAGAACATCCGGCTGCCGATCAGCGAGCCGCCGCCGCCGTCGGCGCCCGTGTACTGCCCACTCATCTAGCCCTCCCCGCCACCGGCATCTGCAACAGCGGCGCCAGCGCCAGATCCAACGGCTCCAACCCGTCCCACGTCACCACCGGCACCCCCAGCTCGCCCAGCACGAACCGCACCGCCCGCCGGTCCAGCCGCCACACCCGCAGCGCCAGCGCGTCCAGATGGTCCGGCTTGCCGCCGGTGGCCGGGTGCGGCTCGTGCGCCAGCACGTCGATCACCACCAGCGGGTGGCCGCGGTCGGCCAGGTCGCGGACGGCTTCCACGACGGCCGGGTCCAGCAGCGGGCTGAAGACGTAGATCAGCGCGCCGCGCGGCAGTACCCGGGTCGGCAGCCGGTTCAGGCCGCCGGTCTCGTAGGTGAAGTCCTTGCGCAGGTCCATCACGGTCTGCGCGATCCGGTACAGGTGGGCGTTGCCGGAGCCCGGCGTCAGCCACTGCACGCGTCCGGACAGCGTGACCACGCCGATCCGGTCGTGCGCCTTCAGGTACGCCTGCGCCAGCCCGGCCGCGCCGCGCACGGCGATGTCGAGGGTGGAGCGGGGCCGCAGGTCCGCGGTCACCGGCGGCTGCGGCAGGTCCGACAGCGCGTCGATGATCACGACAGCCTCGGTGGCGCGCTCGGCCTCGAAGGTGTTCACCTGGAGTTCGCGACGCCGCGTCGTCGCGGGCCAGTTGATGCGCCGCTGCCGGTCGCCGAAGACGTAGGGCCGTACCGCGATGAACTCCACCCCCTCGCCGGGGGTGCGCGCCGAGTGCTCGCCGAAGCGGTCCGGGAAGCGCTGCGGGACCAGCACGGTGTCGTCCGGCGAGGGCACCGGGAACGCCTCGACCTCGCCGAGGTCGGCGTGCAGCGCGGCGACCCGCATGCCCGCGGTGTCGTACACGTCGATCGCGACCGCGCCCAGCGACCACCGGCCCCAGCGCGGGACCAGCAGCTTGACGGTGATCAGCGCGCCGGTCAGCTCCAGCGCCTCCAGGCGCACCCCGGAGGGGGCCGGGCCGGCGCCGAACTCGTGGTCGTCGCGCGAGCGCGGCGGCAGGTACTCCTGCCGGGTCCAGCCGGCCGCGGCGTCGGCGGCCAGCCGGATGGTGGCCGTCAGCACCTCGCCCTCGAAGCAGCGCCGTTCCGGGACGTCGACCTCGGCCCGGATCCGCCGCGGGTGGGTGCCGCCGTTCGCGGCCAGCAACAGCAGCGGCGCGGCCGCCATCGGCACGCACCACCAGGCCCCGAACACGATCGCCGGGACCAGCGTGCAGACCGCCGCGGTGAGCAGCCGCATGGCCCGCTGGGACGGGCGCCAGGTGAGCGGCGCCTCGGCCTTGGTCTTCGCCGCGGGTACGGACCGCGCGGCGTACTGGTTCGCCGCAGCCTGGGACCCGGACTGGGGCCCTGACTGGGACCCGCCCTGCTGCGGCGACCAGGAACTGGACTGGTTCGACGACCGCTCGCTCATCGGCGGGCTGCGGCCTGGTTCGGGTTCTGACTCTGACTCTGGCCCTGACCCTGACCCGCCCCCGCCCCCGGCACCGCGTCCTGCTGCCGCGGCAGCGTCCGCGGCGTCGGCGTCGCGGCCACCAGCGAAGCCACCACCTCGTCCGCCGACACCCGCCGCACCCACAGCTCCGGACGCAAGGTGATGCGGTGCGCCAACGCCGGCACCGCCACCGCCTTCACATCCTCGGGCACCACGAAGTCGCGTCCGGACAGCACCGCGCGCGCCCGGGCCAGCTGCACCAGCGCCAGGCCGCCGCGCGGGCTGGCGCCGACCTGGATCTGCGGGTTCGAGCGGGTGGCGTTGACCAGCGCGACCACGTAGTCCACCACGTCGGCGGCGACCTCGACGGCCTCCAGCGAGGCGCGCATCGCCAGCAGCCCGGCGGCGTCGACGACCCGCCCCAGCTCCACCCGCTCGGCCTTGCGGTCCAGGCGGCGCAGCAGCATCGCGGCCTCGTCGGCCGGCGGCAGGTAGCCCATGCGGACCCGCAGCAGGAACCGGTCGAGCTGGGCCTCCGGCAGCGAGTAGGTGCCCTCGTACTCGATCGGGTTGTCGGTGGCCAGCACCACGAACGCCGGGTCCAGCGGGTGCGACTTGCCGTCCACCGAGACCTGGCCCTCGGCCATCGCCTCCAGCAGCGCCGCCTGCGTCTTCGGCGGGGTGCGGTTGATCTCGTCGGCCAGCAGCAGCTGGGTGAACACCGGGCCGGGCCGGAACACCATGTCGCCGTCGCGCTGGTCGTAGAACGGCGCGCCGGTCACGTCCGAGGGCAGCAGGTCCGGGGTGAACTGGATGCGGGTGAAGTCCAGGCCCAGCGCGGTGGCGAAGGACCGGGCCATCAGGGTCTTGCCGAGCCCGGGCAGGTCCTCGATCAGCACGTGGCCGCCGGCCAGCACGCCGAGCAGCACCAGCTCCAGGGCCGCGCGCTTGCCGACGACGGCCTTCTCGACCTCGTCCAGCACGGCGAGCGCCTGCTGGCAGGTCTGCTCGGGGGTCAGCTCGTCGGTCATCGGCGTCTCCTTCGTGGTCTCCGGCCTCGGTGTTCCTGGCCCCGTGTGCTGCGGCCGGCGCTCTGTGCCCCGGTGGTTCTGTGCCCGGTGGTTCTGTGCGCTCCGGTGTCAGAGCCGTCAGATCGGTGTGCGGTCGTCACAGCTGTTCCAGGCGGTCGACGAGCTCGAGCACGGCCCGGACCGGCACGTCGTGGGGCCGCCAGCCGGCGTAGGGGGCCTGCTGCGTGCGCAGCATCGCCGGGTCCACCAGCGGCCACAGGTCCGCGCCGATCAGCGCGGCGGCGGTCTGCGGGTCGCGGTACAGGTTCACGCCGTGCCGCTCGGCCAGCCGCGCGGCGGCCAGCCGGGTGAGTTCGCGCCGCAGCCCGCGCTCGTAGCCGCCGGGTTCGCGGGTGGTGCGGAGCATGGAGGCGTACCAGGCCACGCCGATGTAGTGCCGTTCCAGCACGCGTTCGCGCACGTCGGCGTTCATGCCGATGGTGCGGCCGGCCACGGTGTAGTAGGCGCCGACCGCGATCCCGGCGACGCAGGCGCCGAGCGCCGGGCCGAGCCACGGCGTGCCGAGCACCAGCCAGGCGGCGCCGCAGACGACGGCGACCATGACGGTCAGCGCCGCGGCTATCGCCAGCCAGTGGCGGCGGTCCTGCTGCTGCTTGGCGGTGCGCGCGTTCGCGGAACGCGGCTGCTCGGCGGGACGGCTCAGGGCGCTCATCGCGGACCTCCCGCCGAGGCGGCCTGCGCGGTGCGGACGGCTTCAGCCCGGGCCTGGGCCTCCGCGGCGCGGGCGCGCAGATGCTCGGAGATGGCCGCGAGCGCGTTCCGGGCCTGTTCCCTCTTGTCTTCCTCGATCGGGTGCCGGGAGAACCGGGCCTCCCGGAACAGCTCGGTGAGGCGGCGTGCCGGCTCGGCCGGGATCAGCTGTGCCCCGGTGACCCGCTGCAGGAAGTCCTCGGGGGTGTCGGTCTCGTGGCGGCCGTTGCCGTCGGCGCTGAGCGCGTCCTCCATCGCGGCGTAGCAGGCGATCACCGCTTCGCGGGCGTCGCCCTCGTAGGCCAGCGCCTCGCTGCCGGCCGCGACCGCCTCGGCCAGCTGTTCCAGGTCGGCGTCGGCGAGCTCGTCGAAGGCCAGCACCGGCACGGCGAGCCTGCCGATCCGGCGGCCGCTCAGCATCCGGTAGACCCCCAGGATGATCAGCACGATGGCGGCGACCACCACCAGCGCGAGCACCGTGCCGCTGAAGAAGTCGGCCAGGCTCGAGTGGCTGCCGGGTTTGCCGGTGCGCACCGTCGAGGGCGGGGTCCGCATGGTCTGATCGGCCGTCTGCGCGGGGTCGTCGGCGCCGTCCGCCGGGGGGTCGGGCTTGTTCTGCCGGCCGATGAACAGCACGCCGACCGGCGTCAGCACGGCGGCCGCCACCAGCAGCAGCGCGGTCGCGGTGCCGGCCCGGTGCAGCGGGCCGAAGCCCTCGTCGCGGTGCTTGGCGAAGCTGACGGCCACCACCACCAGGACCACCACCGCCAGCACCGCGGCCAGCGGGCGCAGGTCCTTGGCGCTGCCGGTGGCGATCCCGGCGTCCAGCCCGCCGTCGCGGCGGACGGCCACGCCCAGCGCCGCCACCGCGAGCACGACGATCGCGGCGGACGTCCACCGCCTGTCGTTCCCGGTCATGCCGCGCCGGTGTCCGGCTCGGGGACTCGGCCGGAGCCCGGTTCGGCGCCCAGCCGGCCGCCTGCCTCAACGACTGGCCCGCCGCCCACCTCAGCGCCCGCCTCCGCAGCGCGCCGGGCCCGGATCCGGGCCGCCTGCCGGGCCAGCGCGCGTTCCAGCCCGCGGTCCAGCTGCCCGCCGACCTCGCGCACCTGCGCGATCTCCGCCAGCGCGGCGTCCCGCACCTCGCCCGGGATCTCCTTCACGTTCTCCGGCAACGCCTTGACCGCCCCCCACAGCGACAGGTTCTCCATGGTCTGCGCCAGCTCGCCGTGCTTGCGCATCAGGTCCACCAGATGGTGGCGGCGCAGGTGCGCCAGGGCGTTCGCGGTCTTCAGCGCCGCCGCCCAGATCAGCAGGTTCAGCACCGGCACCGCGATCAGCCAGGTCGCGAAGTGGATGTTGTCGCCGGTCAGCCAGCCCGGCCGGTGGTGCATCCGGGCCGCCGAGTGCTCGACCCGCCGCTCGATCCAGGCCGGGAACGCCATCACGGCCAGCGTGCCCAGGCTGGTCAGGGCGAACGGGATGCCGATGTAGGCGCCCCAGCGCGGCCAGGTGGTGGTGGCCTGCAGCCGGTGGCGCAGCCGCATGAACGGGCACGGGAACAGCACCGAGGCCAGGTTCCCGGCGGCGATCGGGGCCAGCGGC
>JABFXP010000342.1 GCA_013361685.1 Catenulispora sp. | reverse complement strand
GGCAGCCGCAGGCGCACCGGCCGCACGGGTCCGCTGCGGCGGCGTCCGGCGCGGGGACGACGGCTCAGCTGCCGCCGCACGACCTGGCCGCCCCGCCCAACGCCGACGGCGCGGTCCGCACCATGCTGAACTACATCTACGCTCAACTCGGCAAGCCCTACGTCTGGGGCGGTGCGGGACCCGACGTCTTCGACTGCTCCGGGCTGGCGATGCGCGGTCTGGAAGCTGCGGGCTGGTCGTTCCCGCACCCCGCTCAGTGGCAGTACCTGGCGATGCATCCGGTCGGCTACAGCCAACTCCGTCCCGGCGATCTGGTCTTCTGGGCCGAGGACGGCTCCGACCCGCACACCATCTACCACGAGGCGATCTTCATCGGGAACGACCGCATCATCCAGGCACCGCGCCCCGGCGGCGTGGTGGAGCAGCAGTCGCTCTGGGTGAACGGGCCGCCGAGTTTCTACGCGCGGCCGTAGCGCACGATCAGCGGGCGTCGCCGGGACCCGGGGCGGGAGATCCGGCCCGGCGCACCACCGGTCCGATCGCCGCTCCCGCGCCCGCGAACAGCGCCCCCAGCACCACCCAGCCGGCGAGCCCGTGCCGCAACGCCGTCTGCGTCACCACCAGCGGGCCCACCATCGCGCCGGCCGCGACGCCGGCGTTGAACACGCCCTGGTGGGCGCCCACCGCGCGGTCGTCGGCGAGGTCGTAGCTCAGGGTCCAGGCACCGGCCTGCGTCAGCACCTCGCCGATCGTCAGCAGGATTCCGGCCGTGAGGAGGACGGCGGTCGCGGCGATCGGCGACAGGCCCTTCGCGCACGCCGTCACGGCACAGGCCAGCGCGAGCATCATGCCGCCGAGCCGCAGCGCGCGTGCCGCCGATGCCACGCCGCTCACCCCGCGCGCCGCCCGCACTTGCATCAGCACCACCAACGCCGTGTTGGCGATCAGCAGTCCGGAGACCAGGACGCGTGGCGCCCGGGTGTCGTCGAGCAGCCACAGCGGGAGGGCGACCTCGCTCAGGGCGAACTGGATCATCAGGACCGCGTTCAAGGCCGCGACGACCTGGTACCGGCGGGACACGGGTATCTTTCCTGCGGCCCGCGAGCCCGCCCTGCGCTCGGCGCTCTCGTCGACCGCGGCCCCCCGCAAAGCGATCCCCGGCAGCAGCGCCACCACCCCCAGAAAGCTGACCGCGTCCGCGACGATCGCCGCCTGATACACCGCCCGGCTGTCCGCCTGCAGCGCCAGCGCCGCCACGGCCGCGCCGAGCCCGATCGCGGCGTTGGTGACCGCCCGGATGTAAGCCCGGTCCGCCACCCGCGTCTCCGGATCGAAGGCCTGCGCGTACAGGGCCTGCCGTACTGACGCCGCCGCCCGGTCCAGCGCCGTGGTCGCGCACACCACCACGGCGAACGCCCAGAACGTCGTGCAGAACGCCAGCGCTCCCATCCCCACGGCCTCGCCGCACAGCAGCAGCGCCGACATCCGCTTGATGCCGTACCGGTCCGCCGCCCGGCCCGCCGGGACGCTGGCCAGCACCCCGGCCAGTCCGGCGACGGTCAGGACCACGCCGACGCGGGCCGTGCCGAACCCCAGGGTGCGCGTGAAGAAGAGCGCTGCGATCGTCAGGTAGAGCCCGTTGCCGAAACTCGTGATCAGCGTCGCGGCGGCCAGCCGGCGCCGGCCCGCCGAGCGGGCGGGGTGTCGGCGCGCCGCTCGGGGCCGGGTGGAAACCATGGTCATGTGCTTCAGCACAGCCCGCTACCATCGGCACCGGAATCGATTCAGCGGGGGACTGAATGATCACGATCGAACTGGGCCTGGACGACCTGGCCGCCACCTCCTTCGCCTACTCGGCGATCATGGAGGCCGGCATGAGTCTGCGGATGTGGACGCACGCCCGCTACTACGCCGAGCACATCCCGCTGTTCAACCGCATGCGGCCGGCCTTCGAGCGGCTGGACACCGAGCTGCTGACGTCGCTGGTGGGGTCCTGGCGGTGGATCCCCGACTTCCTGACGCCGCGGCCGACGACGCCGTGGCCGGACTTCCGGCGGGAGCTGGCCGTGCTGCGGGCCACGCCGCCGGAGACGATCTGGCCGGAGCTGGAGCGCACGTTCCTGCCCGTCGAGGGGGCCGTGCCGCGGCGGCTGGCCGGGGCGCGGGAGGATCCGGAGCGGACGCTCGCCGAGATCGCCGACGCCTTCGAGGCGTACTGGGAGACGTGTCTGCTCCCTGAGTGGTGGCCGCGCGCGAAGTCGCTGCTGGAGGCGGACATCGTCCACCGGGCGCGGGTGCTCGCCGAGCGGGGGGCCGCCGCCTTGTTCCAGGAGCTCAGCAACCGGCTCAGCTGGGACGGCCGCCGCCTGGTGATCCGCTGGGAGGGGGAGCCGACGCCCGGCACGCCGTCCTACGACGTCGACGCGGCCGGGCGGGGGCTGCTGCTGATCCCGACCTGCTTCTCGCACGGGGCGCTGAGCGTCATCACGCCGGCCGGGCCGCCGTGGATCGCCTATCAGGCGCGCGGGGTGGCGACGCTGGCCGAGCGGGTGGTGCCGCCGCCGGCCGGGCCGGCGTTGGAGCGGCTGCTCGGGCCGCCGCGGGCGCGGCTGCTGCTGATGCTCGACGAGCCGGTGTCGACCACCGAGCTGGCGCGGCTGCTGGCGGTCACGCCGGGCGCGGTGAGCCAGCACCTCAAGGTGCTGTCGGACGCCGGACTGACGTCCCGGGCCCGGCACGGACGGAGCGTGCTGTATGTGCGCAGTCCGCTCGGGGACGCGTTGGCCGGGCTTTAGCCGGCACGGCTTCCAGCAGCGCGCTGCCGCTGCACGGCTGCCGTCAGGCCGCTGCCGCTCCACCCCGGCCTCACCCCACCTTGCCCCGCCCCGTCACCCGAACGTGGAGAACCCCCGCCGGGGACATCCCCGCCGAGGGTTCGACGTTCTCACCGCCCGCCGCGCCGCCAGGGCCGGGCTCGCGGCGGTTCGTGCCGGAAGGCCTACAGGTGGTGGACCTTCTCCTCCTCCGGCAGCTCCTCGAAGCGCTTGTAGGAGCGGACGATCTCGACCTCGGCCTGGGAGCGGTTCTGCCACTCGGCGTGGTGGACCTCCTTGCCCGGCTCCAGGTCCTTGTAGGAGGTGAAGAAGTGCTGGATCTCCTGGCGTTCGAACTCGGAGATGTGGTGGTAGTCCCGCAGGTGCTCGAAGCGCGGGTCGGTGGCCGGCACGCACAGGATCTTGTCGTCGCCGCCGGCCTCGTCGGCCATGTTCAGCATGCCGATGGCGCGGCAGCGGATCAGGCAGCCCGGGAAGGTCGGCTCGTCCAGCAGGACCATGGCGTCCAGCGGGTCGCCGTCCAGCGACAGCGTGTCCTCGATGAAGCCGTAGTCCGTCGGGTAGACCATCGAGGTGAAAAGCATGCGGTCCAGCCGTATCCGGCCGGTCTTGTGATCGACCTCGTACTTGTTGCGCTGGCCCTTGGGGATCTCGATGAGAACGTCGAACTCCATTGGTCTTTCCTCGTTTCCGCGCTTTCAGATGCTGCTACTAGTGTCGCCCAGACAGGCGGTGACGACAGAGTTCGCACGATCAAGGAGTGACCTGAGTGGCAAGACAGGTGCCGGGAACGCTGCCGACCGCCATTGTGTCAGCCGCGATCGGGATCGTACTGGCCGGTGCCGGTGTCTGGGCGGCCGGGCCGTGGTCCGGCGGTCAGCGGGTCAGCGAACGGCACGCCCGGCTATCCGCCGCCGCCGAGCCGTCCTCGACGGCCTCCCGGGATTCGGTGGCGCCCTCCTCCCCGGCACCGTCGGCCCGGTCCACCGGGCCCGAGCACCATCCCGCCGAGGTCGCTCTGACGCCGGTTCTCGCAGGTGGCAAGGCCGATGGCGGGTTGACGGCGGCGGAGTTGGGCGCGGTGCTCAAGCCCCTGGCGGGAGCGCCGGGACTCGGATCACACGTCGGCGTTGCGGTCGCCGACCCCGCCGGATCAGCACTGTTGTTCGACGATCACGCCGCCGACGCCTTCGCGCCGGCCTCCACGAACAAGGTCGTGACGGCGGTCGCCGCGCTGGCCGCGCTCGGGCCGGACAAACGGTTCCAGACCCGGGTCGTGCAGGCCGCCCCGAGCTCCGCTGGGCCGGCGATCGTGCTGGTCGGCGGGGGTGACCCGACCTTGTCGAGCCAGCGGCCCCCGGCCGATCCGGCCTGGCGGCCGGCGAGCCTGGACGACCTGGCCGCCGCGACCGCCGGCGCCCTGCTGGCCAAAGGCGTGAATTCGGTCACACTTGGCTACGACGCGTCACTGTTCGCCGGTCCCGCGCTCAACCCGACCTGGTCGGCCGGGTACACCGACGGCAACGTCGCGCCGGTCACCGCACTGATGGCCGACGAGGGACGGAGCCGTCCGGCCGAGGAGCTGAGCCCGCGGGTCGCCGACCCGGCGGCCACGGCCGCCACGGTGTTCGCCGCCCGGCTGGCGGCGCACGGCGTGCAGGTCGCGGGCAAGCCCTCGGCCGCCCCCGGCGCCGGGACCGGGGACCAGCTGGCCGCCGTCTCCTCGGCCCGGCTGGCCGACCTGGTCGAGCACATGCTCACGGTCTCCGACAACGACCTCGCCGAGGCCCTGATCCGGCAGGTCGCGCTGGCCGGCGGGCAGCCCGCGACGTTCGCTGGCGGCGTGGCGGCGGTCCGCGACCAGCTGACGAAGCTCGGCGTGGACCTGACCGGCCTGCAGACCCTCGACGGCAGCGGCCTGTCCCGCGAGGACCGGATCAGCCCGGCCCTGCTGGTCCGGGTCCTGTCCGCGGCGGCCGCCGACAGCCACCCCGACCTGCGCGCCGCCCTGACCGGACTGCCCGTCGCCGGCCTCACCGGCACCCTCGCCGAAGACGGCCGCTACACCACCGCGCAGTCCAGCGCCGGCGCCGGACTGGTGCGCGCCAAGACCGGCTCCCTGACCGGCGTCGTGACGTTGGCCGGCCTGGTCCGGGACGGCGACGGGGAGCTGCTCGTCTTCGCCCTGATGGCGGATCAGACCCCGGACATCGCCGCCGCGCGCGCCGCCGTGGACCGGATGGCCACGACGCTGGCCGGCTGCGGATGCGGCGGTGCGGCGGGCTGAGCGGGCCGGGGGGAGTGAGCCGGTTGAGCCGGCTGTGCCGATCGGCCGGCCGGCGGCGCGAGATCGCCGATCATCACCACCCGGTGACCGGCTGATCTAGGTTTCCCCGCCCCCGGCACGTAGCCTGAGAGCCATGACGGCGAGAGCGCAGCTGGTCGACTGGCAACTGGCGGTGGCGACGGCCGAGCGCCTGGTACGCCCCGGACCCCCGACCACGCAGGCCGAGGCCGCCGCGACCGTGGCGGATCTGCGCCGGTACGCCGCCGAGTCGCGGGAGCACGTCGCGGAGTTCACCGGCCTGGCCGACCGCGGCAGCATCCTGACCGAGCCGCAGGTGCTCATCGTCGACCGGCCCGGCTGGATCCGGGCCAACGCCGAGGGCTTCCGCATCGTCACCGAGCCGCTGGCCCGCAAGCTCCACGAGAAGCGCGAGGGCGTGCCGCCGTCCGGGCTGGCCGCGCTCGGCCCGAAGGCCACCGCCCTGGAGCTGGGCACCCTGCTGGCCTACCTGTCGCACCGGATCCTGGGCCAGTACGAGATCTTCCAGGAGCCCGGGCGGCTGCTGCTGGTCGCCCCGAACATCGTCAGCGTCGAGCGGGAACTGCAGGTCAAGCCGGAGGACTTCCGGCTGTGGGTGTGCTTGCACGAGGAGACGCACCGCACCCAGTTCGCCGCCGTGCCCTGGCTGCGGGCGCACATCCTCGGCGAGATCGAGGCCTTCATCGCCGGGATGGACACCGACCCCGGCGCGCTGGCCAAGCGGCTGCGCGAGGCCGGGCAGAAGCGCCGCGAGACCGGGGAGAAGCGGCCGCTCACCGAGCTGGTGCAGACCCCGCAGCAGCTGGCCGTGCTGGACCGGATGGTGGCGGTGATGTCGCTGCTGGAAGGGCACGCCGACGTGGTGATGGACGGCGTCGGCCCGCGCGTGGTGCCCAGCGTCGCCGACATCCGCCGCAAGTTCGGGCAGCGCCGGGCCAAGGGCGCCAGCCGGGTCGACGCCATCGTGCGCCGGGTGATCGGGATGGACGCCAAGATCCGGCAGTACCGGGACGGCGCGCGCTTCGTCAACGCCGTGGTGGAGCAGGCCGGGATGAGCGGTTTCAACCGGGTCTGGACCTCGCCCAACACGCTGCCCACGCGAGCGGAGATCGCCGATCCCGGGGCGTGGCTCACCCGGGTGCGGCCGTAGGGCGCGGCACAGTCGGCCGACCTGAGCGCCGAGCTCACTCGTGTGCGACCCTAGCGGAAACACCAGGAAAAAACGCAGCTTGGATCGGTCTCCCTAGCCGTAAGAGTGGTCCTGCGGAGTGTCGCCGCGACCTGACGGCGGCCGCGTCGTTGCTCACGGAAAGATGCACCAGGGACCGCACTAAGGAGTACACGAACATGGGTCCAGCTCCCGTCATCGCCTCAATACGCCTGGCCGTCCGCAAAGCCCTGTCCGACCACACCCCCGGCTCCCTGGTCCTGGTCGCCTGCTCCGGCGGCGCCGACTCCATCGCCCTGGCCTGCGCGACCGCCTTCGTCGCGCCCCGCCTCTCGCTGCGCTTCGGCGGCCTGACCGTCGACCACAACCTGCAGACGGGCTCGGCAGCCCAGGCCGAACGCGTCGAGCGCTTCTTAGCCGGGCTGGGCTTCGACCCGGTCGAGAACCTGTCCGTGCGCGTAGACGGCCGCGGCGGACCCGAGGCCGCGGCCCGCGTCGCGCGCTACGGCGCGCTGGACGCCGCCTCCGAGCGCCTCGGCGCCGCCACCGTCCTGCTCGGCCACACCCGTGACGACCAGGCCGAGACCGTCCTGCTCGGGCTGGCCCGCGGCTCCGGCGCGCGCAGCCTGGCCGGGATGCCGGCCCAGCACGGCCGCTACGCGCGCCCCTTCCTGGACCTGCCGCGCGCCACGACCGTCGCGGCCTCGGCCGCCGAGGGCTTCGAGCCCTGGGACGATCCGCACAACGCCGACCCGGCCTACACGCGCTCCCGGGTCCGGCACGCCGCCATCCCCGCCCTGTCCGCGGCGCTCGGTCCGGGGATACCGGAAGCCCTGGCCCGGACCGCGAAAATGCTGCGCGAGGACACCGAGGCGCTCGACGCGTGGGCCGCGAAGGAGTTCGAACGGCTGGTCGAACCCTTCGGCGACTGTGATCTGTCCCACTACCTGGACGTCTCCGAATTGTCCGGGCTGCCCACCGCCGTGCGCCGCAGGGTGCTGCGCCTGGCCGCGCTGCGGGCCGGGTGTCCCGGCTCTGACCTGGCCGCGGTCCACATCGAGGAGCTGGACCGGCTGCTGACCGACTGGCGGGGCCAGGGGCCGTTGCACCTGCCCAGCGCCGTCGCGGTGGCCCGCCGGTATGGAAAGCTGGCCTTCGAGAGGTCCGGTGCGCTGCGCCGTGGGGGCGCGGACCGGAACGATCCCGGCCGGCAGGCGGAGGACCCCGCCCCGGCCGGATTGTTGATGCCGGCTTAGCGAGCACGAGGGGCTTCCACCGTGGACGACAAGGACATGGGCCAGGACCTGGAGAAGGTCCTCATCCCCGCCGATGAGATCAAGGCCAAGCTGGCCGCGCTCGCCCGCGCGATCGAGGCCGACTACGAGGGCAAGGAAGTGCTGCTGGTCGGCGTCCTGAACGGCGCCCTGGTGGTCATGGCCGACCTGATCCGCGAGCTGCACATCGATTCGGAGATGGACTGGATGGCGATCTCGTCCTACGGGGCGGGGACCAAGTCCTCCGGCGTGGTGCGGATCCTGAAGGACCTCGGCGCCGACATCCAGGACCGCCACGTCCTGGTCGTCGAGGACATCATCGACTCCGGGCTGACCCTGTCCTGGCTGCTGTCGAACCTGCGCTCGCGCCGTCCGGCCTCGCTGGAGGTGGTCACGCTGCTGCGCAAGCCCGACGCCGCCAAGGTGGCCATCGACGTGAAGTACGTCGGGTTCGACATCCCGAACGAGTTCGTCGTCGGCTACGGCCTGGACTACGCGCAGCGCTTCCGCGGACTGCCCTTCATCGGCACGCTCGCCCCGCACGTATACAGTTCGTAGTGTCAGTTCAGCTGATCTGAGCTGCGTCGGCAGCGCCGACATGGTTCAGTGCGGCGGAACCAGGTTGTCTCCGCCAAGCTGATCGGCGGGTCGAGCTCCTCGATCGAGGTCAAGGTCGACCCCAGCAGCTCGGCCGCCTCCGCGCAGGGCGCCACCGACCTGAAGGCCACCTACCTGAACGACCAGCAGGGCAACGACATCGCCACCGCCCTGAACCAGTCCCAGCAGGCCGGCGGCCTGAAGGACGGCTACAACGTCTCGCTGGCCAAGCAGAACGCCATCGTCGGCATCCTGATCACGCTGCTGCCCTTCGTGCTGATCGCCCTGGTCT
>JABFXP010000436.1 GCA_013361685.1 Catenulispora sp. | reverse complement strand
GCCGAGCGCGGCGCCCCGCGCGTGGTGATGACCAGCCGCTCCGGCGCGTCGAGCCGCGGGGCTGCCGAGCTGGCCGCCGAGCTCGCGCACAGCGGCACCCGGGCCGAGGTCATCGCGTGCGACATCGCAGAGCGCTCCGACGTGCGGGGGCTGCTCGCCCGCCTCGCCGCCGACGGTCCGGCGCTGTCCGGGGTCCTGCACGCCGCCGGCGTCGCGCACGGCTGCGCCGTCCAGCAGATCGCGCCCGCCGACCTCGCCGACGAGCTCGGGGCCAAGCGCGCCGGGACCGATCTGCTCGACGAGCTGACGCAGGACCTCGATCTCGACGCCTTCGTCCTGTTCTCCTCCGGCGCGGCCACGTGGGGCAGCGGTTCACTGGGCGCGTACGCGGCGGCCAACGCCTACATGGACGCCGTCGCCGAGGACCGGCGCGCCCGCGGGCTGGCCGCGACCTCCGTGGCCTGGGGCCTGTGGGACGGCGGCGGCATGGGCACCGGTGACGCCGGGGACCAGATGCAGCGCTACGGCATGCGGCTGATGAGCCCGGACCAGGGCGTCAGAGCCCTGGCTCAGGCGCTGGACGGCGGCGACTGCCTGGTCAGCGTCGCCGACATCGACTGGGACACCTTCGCCCCGACCTTCACACTGCGCCGCCCGAGCCCGCTGATCGCCTCGCTGCCCGAGGTGCGCCGGATCCTCGCCGGCGCGGACCAGGACTCGGGCCGGGGCCCGGCCGGCGGCTCGCAGACGGCCCTGGCCCGCCGCCTGGACGGCCTGTCCCCGGCGGAGCAGGAGCGCACCGTCGTCGCCGTGGTCCGCGCCGAGGTCGCCGCCGTCCTGGGCTACGCCTCCGGCGACGCCGTCGATCCCGACCGCGCCTTCAAGGACCTCGGGTTCGACTCGGTGACCGCCGTCGAGCTGCGCAACCGGCTCAACGGCGCCGGCGGCCTGACCCTGCCGTCCACGCTGGTCTTCGACTACCCGAACGCCGCCGCCGTCGGACGCCACCTGCTCGGTCAGCTGCTCGGCACCAAGACCGACGCGGCCGGCTCCGGCCCCACCCTGACCGCCGCCGACGGCGAGCCGCTGGCCGTCATCGGCATCGGCTGCCGCTACCCCGGCGGCGTGCACGGCCCCGACGACCTGTGGGACCTGGTCGCCGGCGGCACCGACGCGATCTGCGGCTTCCCCGCCGACCGCGGCTGGGACCTCGAAGGCGAATACGGACAGGAAGGCGGCTACCTCGCCGACGCCGCCGAGTTCGACGCCGGGTTCTTCGGCATCAGCCCGCGCGAGGCGCTGGCCACCGACCCGCAGCAGCGGCTGCTGCTCGAAGTGTCGTGGGAGGCGCTGGAACGCGCCGGCATCGACCCGCATTCGCTGCGCGGCTCCCAGACCGGCGTCTTCGCCGGCGGCTGGATGCAGACCTACGGCGACGTCCTGCCGCTGGAAGCGCTCCAGGGCTACACCCCGGCCAGCGACGGCGGCAGCGTCATCTCCGGCCGCGTCTCCTACACCCTGGGCTTGGAGGGACCGGCGATCAGCGTCGACACCGCCTGCTCCTCCTCACTGGTCGCGATCCACCTGGCGGGCCAGGCCCTGCGGGCCGGCGAATGCGATCTCGCGCTCGTCGGCGGCGTCACCGTGATGCCCTCGACCTCGCCGTTCGGCTTCGGCTCCTCGCTGGGCCTGGCGCCCGACGGCCGCTGCAAGTCCTTCGCCGGCGAGGCCGACGGCATGGGCATGGGCGAGGGCGCCGCGATCCTGGTCGTCGAGCGGCTGTCCGACGCGCGGCGCAACGGCCGCGAGATCCTGGCCGTGATCCGCGGCAGCGCCGTCAACCAGGACGGCGCCTCCAACGGTTTCACCGCCCCGAACGGCCTGTCCCAGCAGCGGGTCATCCGGACCGCGCTGGCCAGCGCCGACCTGCGGACCACCGACGTCGACGTGGTCGAGGCGCACGGCTCCGGCACCGTCCTGGGCGACCCGATCGAGGCCCAGGCCGTCATCGCCACCTACGGCCAGGACCGGCCCGAGGGCCGGCCGGTGTGGCTGGGCTCGATCAAGTCGAACATCGGGCACGCGCAGGCCGCCGCCGGGGTGGCCGGCGTGATCAAGATGATCATGGCGATGCGGCACGGCCTGCTGCCGCGCACCCTGCACGTCGAACACCCCTCGCCGCACATCGACTGGACCGCCGGCGACGTCAAGCTGCT
>JABFXP010000099.1 GCA_013361685.1 Catenulispora sp. | reverse complement strand
TGCCGCTGCTCGCTACCGCAGAGACTGCCCCGCCAGCTCCTCCAGCCGCCGCACCCGGTCCGGGATCGGCGGGTGCGTCGAGAACAGCTTCGACATGCCCGCGCCGCCGCCGAAGGGGTTGGCGATCATCATGGAGCTGGTCGTCAGGAGTTCTGGTTCGGGGGCCAGGGGGCGGGCTTGGGTGCCGCGGTCCAGTTTCACCAGGGCGGAGGCGAGGGCGAGGGGGTCGCCGGTGAGGCGGGCGCCGGAGGTGTCGGCTTGGTATTCGCGGGAGCGGCCGATGGCTAGTTGGATCAGGGTGGCGGCGAGGGGGCCCAGGAGCATGATGGCGAGCATGCCGGGCAGGCCGGGGCCGTCGTCGTCGTCGGAGCGGCCGATGGGGATCAGCCAGGCGATGTTGACCAGCCACATGATGACGCTGGCCAGGGCGCCTGCTACCGAGGCGATGAGGATGTCGCGGTTGTAGACGTGGGAGAGTTCGTGGCCCAGGACGCCTCGTAGTTCGCGTTCGTTGAGGAGGTCCAGGATGCCGGTGGTGCAGCAGACGGCGGCGTGGTGGGGGTCGCGGCCGGTGGCGAAGGCGTTGGGGGCGTCGGTGTGGCTGATGTAGAGGCGGGGCATGGGCTGGCGGGCTTGGGTGGAGAGCTCGCGGACGATGCGGTACATGGCCGGCTGTTCGACTTCGCTGACTGGTTGGGCGCGCATGGAGCGCAGGGCCATCTTGTCGCTGTTCCAGTAGGCGTAGGCGTTGGTGGCGACTGCGATCAACAGGGCGAAGGTGATGCCGGTCCGTCCCCAGAAGCTGCCGATCACGATGATGATCGCGGAGAGCAGGCCCATGAGGGCCGCGGTCTTCACCCCGTTCTGCCGGCCGTGACCGATTGTGCTGGCTGTCATCGATGTCCTTGCCCGTTTGTGGTTCCTTTCGTGCCCCTTGTGGTCCAACGTAGGTGAAGATCCCTCCAGTTCCCGGATCTGTGGGCCGGGAGAGTGAGCGCTTCTGTCAGAGGGCCAGGTCCCGGGATGTGAAACGGGCCCAGGCCAGGGACGCGCCGATCACGGCGTAGGCCGCCTGTACCCACAGGCTGTGCGTGATGGTGCCCCAGTAGACCGGGCTGCGCAGGAGGTCCGCGAAGGCCAGCCAGTCTTCGGAGAACAGCCAGGGCTGGATCGCGTCCAGTTGGGGGATCGAGCCGGCTATTTCTGCCGCGACGATCAGGGCCACGGTTCCGGCCAGGGCGGTGGCCGGGGAGTCGGTCAGGGTGGAGATGGTCAGTCCGATCACCGCCACGCCCGCCATGCAGGCGGTCACCACCAGGGCGATCAGCAGTGCGCGGCTGAACGCGGTGCCGAGGGGGATGGTCGCGCCGCTGAGCAGTGTCACGTCGCGCATGGGGAACAGTGCCGCGCCGGCGGCCAGGGCTGAGAGCGCCACTGTGAACGTCGCCGCTACGGCGTAGGTGACTGCGGCGAGCAGTTTGGCTGCCAGCAGGCGGGTGCGTCCTACGGGCCAGGCCAGGACGGTGCGCAGGGTTCCGTCGGCGGCGTCGCCGGCTACCTGGTCGGCGGCCACGGCCCCTACTGCTACTGGCAGGAACAGCGGCACGGTCAGGGCTAGGGAGGCGAAGACTAGGAACAGGCCGTTGCCCGCCACCTGGTTCAGCATGCCGGTGCCGGTCGCGTCGCCGATGCCGGCTACGCGGACGGTGATGCCGACGAGGATTGGCAGGAGGGCCAGTACCGCGAGGATCATGAGGTTGCGGCGGCGGCGGAAGGTCAGGGCCAGTTCGATGCTAGGAATGGGTCCCACCCGCCTCGGTGTTCGCGCGCGTGACCGTCGCTACTAGGGAGTCAGGTGTTGCGAAAGCCGCGTACAACCGCTGATCCGGTGTGAACACCAGGCTTACTAGGCGGCTGCTCCACACCAAGCCGACCGGTGTCTTGTCGCCGGCCGCCATCATCATCCGCAGGTAGCTTTGGAGGGGTGTCCCCGGCGTTCCGGCCAGTGCTGCCAGTACGGCTGCTGTGCCCTCCGGTTCCGGCTTCGGCTTGTTCTGGGTGCCCAGTCCCGAGATCAGCTTGTCCGGGTCGACGTTGTTGATCGCGACCGCTGCGGTCCAGCCTGTTCCGATGCCCTGCATCGGGTTCTCCGGCAGGTCCGGGGTCGTCTCCTCGACTACTTTCGCGCCAGGTGGCGGGGTGAACCGCAGTTCGGTCGGGTCGGCCTGGTAGCTCAGGGACTCGAATTCGGCCTTGATCGCAGGCTTCGAAGATCCCACCGGGTACACCGTCACGCTCACTGGCAGGCCGGTCGCCGCGTCCACCGCGACTCGCACTGCTCCGACTGTGGTGCCGGGGGAATTCGGCGTGATCCGGACGACGTAGCAGTCCCGGCCGGCCACCCGGGTCGTCTGCTCTGAGGAGTACTCCGTGTCGAAGACCGCGGTCTTGATCGCTGCTGGTCCTGTGAAGGTCTTGGCCAGTTCGGCCGGTGATGCGAATGCCAACAGTGCCTCGCTGAGCGCGTCCACTGAACTGTGCCGTGCCAGTTGCCGTGTCGAGTCCCACATCCACAGGTCGCTGTCGTCGCGGTAGATGTCGTACTCCGACAGTGTGTCCAGCAACGCGATGCGTTCTCGCTGCTCGCCGTCGGTCGCGTCGGCCACTATGCGGATCAAGTGGTCGCCGGACAGCAGCCGCAGGGGGTCCGCGCCGCCGTCCGTTCCCAGTTTCGGCAGCTTCGGCAGGCCTATGTCGATGCTGAGCTTCACCGTGCCGGAGATCGCTCGGGCGGGCGACGTTCCCACTTTTTGGACCAGTCCGACCAGGGATATCCGGGGCAAGGAGGGTGAATCAGACGCCGTGAGCATGTGGGGGAGCGTGGTGGCGGCCACGACGGCGGCCGCCACCGCGACGGGAGTCAGCAGACGCCAGCGCGGCCTCACCGGTAATTGGTGAACTGGATCGCGAAGTCGTAGTCCTGCTCCTTCAGCAGCGTCTGGGTGGCCTGCAGGTCGTCGCGCGACTTCGACGACACCCGCAGCTCCTCGCCGATGATCTGCGCCTTGACGCTCTTGGGCGCCTCGTCCCGGATCAGTTTGGAGATCTTCTTGGCGTTCTCGGAGGAGATGCCCTCCTTGATCGTGACGGTGATCCGGTACTCCTTGCCCGACACGCGCGGCTCGGAGGCGTCCACCACCTTCAGCGAGATCTTGCGCTTGACCAGCTTGTCCTTGAACACGTCGAGGACCGCGGCGACCCGCTCCTCGGAGTTCGCGCGCATCTCGATGTTCTCGCCGGACCACCGGATCTCGGCGTCCACCCCGCGGAAGTCGAAGCGCTGGGCGATCTCCTTCGACGCCTGGTTGAGCGCGTTGTCTACCTCCTGGCGCTCGACCTTGCTCACCACGTCGAACGACGACTCCGAAGCCACAGTCCGGACCTCTTCTCTTCAGCTCTCACGTCTAGCGACGCGACGAATACCTCCGAACGATCCTAGACGTCCCCTCACTGCCATGAGCGCAAGTAGGACAGGGAAGGCGAACCCAGGCCGGTCACGTCATCGAAGCCCGTGCCGGTGTGCAGCAGGCCGTCGTCGCCCAGCTGATACAGGCGCGCCTGGTGTACTCCGGCGTTGTCGGTGCCCAGGTCGACGACCGTTCCCGGACGCTGACCGAAGGATGCCGGGGTCACGTCGTTGAAAGCCCCGCTCGTGGCTTTCGCGTAGAGCGCCGGATTCAGGAAGCCGAACGGATGACCCGCGCCCTGTTGGGCGTCGGCCGTCAGTCCGGCGAACAGGGGAGACGCCAGGGATGTGCCGCCGATCTCGGCCTCGCCGTACTCCGTCCTGCCGTTTGGCTGTTTCTCGGTGACGCCGACCAGGAAACCGGTCATCGGGTCCGCGGCCAGGGCCACGTCCGGCACCACCCGCATCGGCCGTGGCGCCTTCGTGCCGGTCAGCAGCGACGTGCTCAGCGCGTCCGGCACCACACCGGCCTGGTACGCCGGCTGCGGCACGTCCTCGCTCGTCCCGCCGCCGCCCCCGAACCGCCACTGCCCGATCCCGGCGGGGGGCGCCCAAGCCAGGCCGCCGGCCAGCACCGAACGCCGGTCGCCCCAGCCGGCCTCGCCGCTGTAGTTATCGAACGGGCCGATCGCCAGGCTCGTCCCGCCGACCGCCGTCACCCACGGATCCTGCGCCGGATACTCGGTCTGCGGCCGGGCCGAACCGGCTGCGCACTCCACCGCCGGATCCTCGGCGCCGCAGTCTCCGGACGCGAACAGGAAACTGATGCCCTCCTTCCCGCCGCGCTGGAACAACGCGGAATAGGCGGACATCGTGGCCGGATCCTCGTCGCCGTAGACGCTGTGCGGGACGCCGCCCCAGGAATCGGACACGATCGTGGCCAGGTGCTGGTCGACGACTTTCTGCAACGCCGCCATCAGATCCGTGTCGTCGCAGGAGGCCGCCGCGACGTAGACGATGTTCGCCTGCGGGGCCATGGCGTGCACGGCTTCCACGTCCAGCGCCTCCTCCACCGCCCACGCCGACGGGGCCTCGCAGACGCCGTCGTGGAGGTGGTTGTACGCGGCGGGCGTGACCTCGCGGTACTGGGCCGGGGTCAGCAGGCGCTCGCCGTGGTTCATCGCGTAGCGGTTCGCGTCGGCGAGCATCGTGGGGGAGGCGTAGGCGTCGACGATGGCGACGGTGACGCCGGCACCGCGTTCGTGGGCCTGGGTGACGCCGTAGGCGAAGCGCAACTGCTCGGGGGTGTAGCCGCAGACGGCCAGCGGGTTGCGGCCGCCGAAGGCGTCGGGGACCTTCCTGGCCGGATGTTGGGCGTAGTACTCGGAGCAGAGCTTCGGGCCCTGGTAATTCGTGTCGGGGTCGTCGCCGGGGTCGCCGGGGTCGTGGTCCGCGAACCGGACGTGGTTCGTGCGCATCGCCAGGTGGTGCGGGGCGTGGGGTGGACTGGCCGTCGGGGTCGGAGGCGAGGTCGGCGCCGCGAACGAGACAGGGCTCTGGGTGACGGCTATCAGGGCCGCCGCCGCGACGGCGGCGGCCAGAGCGGTGCGAGCGGACATGGACCCTCCCGGACGGTACGTAGATGTCCGATACGTACCGTCCGGGTGATTCAGAGATGCGCCGGCGCCCCGAAAGGATGACCGTGCGTCCTGCTTTCTAGCGTTTGAATCCCTCGAGGTAGCCCGCGTGAGGGGATCCGAGGCCGGTGGCCAGGTCGTAGCCGGGCGCGGCGGGCAGACCCTGGTCGTGTCCGAGCTCGAACAGGCGGACCCGGGCCTTGCCCTGTCCGTCCGGTCCCAGGTCCAGGACCGCGGAGATGTCGGCCGGGGCGCCGGCCGGGTGCGCGACGACGTCGGTGAACGTGTCCTGGTTCGCCGTGCGGTAGATCTCCGGGTTGGCGAAGCCCAGCGCGCTGCCGCCGGCCGCGACCCGCGCCTGCTGTGCGTCGGCCTGCACGGCGGCGAACATCGGGGTGCTCGCCGAGGTGCCGCCGACCGGCGACTCGTCGTACTGGCCGGTGGCGTCGGTGAGGCCGACCTGTACCGCGGTCATCAGATCGCCGTCCATGGCGACGTCGGGCAGCGTGCGCATCGGCCCGGTCGCCTGCCGTCCGGAGCCGAGGGTGCGCGCGAGCGCGTCGGGCACCACGCCGCGCTGGTAGGCCGGCTGCGGAAAGTCCTCGCTGGTGCCGCCCCCGCCGCCGAAGTAGAAGTCGCCCGGGAACGGGACCCAGCTCTTTCCGTCGTCGGACAGCACGGAGCGCCGGTCGCCCATGGTCGTGTGCCACAGCGGCCGGCCGCCGGACCCGAGCGCCACCGCGGTCCCGCCGACCCCGGTCACCCACGGCGAGGACACCGGCCAGTCGGTCTGCGCCCGCGACGAGTCCTCGTCGCAGCTCGGCCCGCTGTGCGAGGACTCGTCGCCGCAGTCGCCGGTGGCGTAGTACAGGCCGATGCCCTCGGTGGCCGCGTACTGGAACACCTGCGTGGCCTGCGAGACCAGCGCCGGGTCGATGTCGCCGGTGGTGCGGTGCATGGTCTCCCCGAACGAGGAGGAGACGATGTCGGCGGCGTGGGTGTCGACGATCTGCGCCAGCGTGGCGTTGATGTCCTCGTCGGCGCACGAGTTCGCGCCGAAGTAGTGCACCGTGGCCCCCGGTGCCAGGCCGTGCACCGTCTCCACGTCCAGCGCCTCTTCCCCGGCCCAGTCCGCCGGCGACTGGCACACCTGGTCGTCGAGGTGGGTCCATTTGCCGGAGGTGACGGTCTCCACGTACTGGCCGCCGGCGAAGGGCGCGTCGCCGTGCGCGGTGGCGTAGCGGTCGGCGTCGGCGCGCATGGTCGGGGAGCCGTAGGCGTCGACGATGGCGACGGTCACCCCGGCGCCGGTGAGTCCGGACGCTGCGACGCCGTAGGCGGTGCGGAGTTGGGCGGGGACGTAGCCGCAGACGTCGAGGGGCTCGGGGGTGGTGTAGCCCGGGGGCAGCGTCGGGTCGGCGGCGAGGGAACCCCAGGTGGGGGAGCACTTGATCTGGTTCTTGGTGACTGCCGGTGCGGAGGTTGTCGCGGTTGCTGCGGACGAGTGAACGTCGTCGGCCACGGGGGTTCGGCGGGGGGTGGTGGCGTGCGTGTCGGTTGCTCCGGTGGAGTGAACGCCGGCCGGTGCGACACCGCGGTCGACGTGCCCTGCGATCCGGGACCGGGCTCCGGCTGCGCTGTCCGAGTGAACGGCCAGCTCTCCACGAGCCTGAATCGCCGCGCTGACCCCCTCCCGGACCCCGGCCCGCTGTCCCTGGCCGATCCGCGCCACGGACGTCACCGCGTGGGCGATGTCCGTGGGCAGTCCCAGCGTCTTCATTCCGCCCCCGAACGCCTGCCGTGCCGCGGCGGCGCTCCCGGTCACGTCGATCCAGTGCGGGCCCTGGGCCGTCACGTGCATGCCCGCCGTGCCGAGCCACCGGCGCAGCGAGGCGACCTGCGCGTCCGTCGGCCCGAATCGAGCCCGCGCCTGCTCCGGCGTCAGATAATGCCCGTACTGCGGGGTGCCCGGCGTCGACACGGCCCGGGCGAACGCCTCCAGCCCCGCCGGGTCCCGCCCGGCCAGGCCGATCCGCACGCTCACCGGTCCGCCGCGGGCCGCGGGGCTGGCCGCACCCTGCGCCGCGCCCGCCGTCAGAGCCACCGCCGCGAAGGCGCATCCCAGGTATCGAAGCATGAACCGGTCTTTTCCACCATCAACCGTTTCATGTCGGCGATCGATGAATGTGACAGCCCTCTTATTTGATTTCCTGTCGGTATGACGCAATCGATCCGCCAGCCCTGGGGTGTGTCCGTGTTCGGCGCCGCCAGCGTCGAAGTCGCCCCCGACCTCGCCCACCTCCGCCTGGCCACCAAGCAGAACCACGACACGCCCGCCGCCGCCTTCGCCGCCACCCGCGAGGCGGCCACCGCGATCCGCGAGGCGTTGCGCGCCCACGGCGTCCCCGACACCGGCATCTCCGCCTCGCACCTGACCCTCACCACTGCCTGGCGCTTCGAGAACAGCATCCGCATCCACAACGGCTACGACTGCTCGGTCTCCTTCATCGTCGAGATCCGCGACCTCGAATCCCTGGAACCGATCCTCATCGCCGCAGTCGACGCCGGAGCCAACTCCGTCGACTCGGTCGAGTTCGACGTCGCCGCCAAGAAGGAGATGCGAGCGAAGGCCCGAAGCAAAGCCGTCGAAGCCGCCCGCGAGAAGGCGGCCCTGTACGCCGAGGCCGCCGGAGTCCGTCTCGGCCCGGTGATCCACATCGAAGACGTCGACTCCGAACAACTCACCAGCCCCTACCGGAGCCATTCATCCGCCGGCCGCAGCGGCGACACGGACAGCGACCTCACCCCGGGACGCATCACCGTGCAAGCCGCGGTCTGCCTGGGCTTCAGATTGGATTAAGGCCCCTAATACGATGACCACATGACAGAGCCGAGCGCGTCCCGGGCGCCCCATCTGCGCGTCAGCCCCGAAGAACGGGAGGAGGCCGCAGAACGCATCCGACTCGCGGCCGGCGACGGACGCCTGACCGTGGAGGAACTCGAGTCCCGCCTCGAACTCGCCCTCTCCGCTCTCACCTACGGCGAACTCGACGCCCTGGTCGACGATCTCCCGAGCCGGCCGGCCCCCGCCGCACCGGAGTCGATGCGCCTCGCCATCAGCTACGGCCACCTCGAACGCGTCGGCACCTGGCGGATACCCCGCTGGCTCAACGTCGAGCTCTCCGTCGCATCCGCCTACCTGGATTTCCGATCCGCACCGATCCCGACCGGCGGCGTGAACGTCCGCTTCCAGGCCCAGCGGAGCAAGATCGTTCTGGCGGTGCCGGCCGACGCCGCGGTGGCCGTCCAGGAACTGGGACGCCACCGCAGCAAGATCGTCCAGCGCGGCCGCGCGGTGGCCACGACCGGTCCCGCTATACGGCTGACCGGTGATCTGTGGGGTTCCAAGCTGACTGTGAAGCGGCCGGGTTGATCTGGCTGGCT
>JABFXP010000387.1 GCA_013361685.1 Catenulispora sp. | reverse complement strand
CGACCGGGGCCTATGGCACAGTTGGTTAGCGCGCCGCCCTGATAAGGCGGAGGTCGGTGGTTCAAGTCCACCTAGGCCCACCCCGGTATGGAAGCCCCGGACCTGCGAAGGTCCGGGGCTTTTGTGTTGGCGTTGATGGTTCGAAAGGCTTGGTGCCCTAGAGAGCGCCCTACAGCTTCTAGGGCACGGCCTGAGAGGCGCTACGGGCTCCAGCCGCTCTCTACGTAGCGATGAGCGAACGGGACCTTTACTGCTGCCCGAGTGAGCCATGTCGCAGCTCCTTAAAGTCGCCTGCTGCTAGTCTGTTGGGGCCGTGAGAACCTTGATATCGCTGGTCAGCGGGCCAAGTCCCGGTGCGCGCGGTCATTCAAGGTAGTCATAAAAGGCCATGTGAATTGAGTACTTCGGGGACTGTTGGCCTTGTTGTGCGTCGGCTAACGTCTTGTTGTCGGCTTCCGGACATCGACTCCCGAGCCTGGAAGAACGCCCGCTTCCCCGGGGACGGACGTGCGTCCCGGAGAGGGGGTGGTGCGAGTGAGGTCCGACAAGCGCGAAGGCAACGTCAAGGTGCCATGGTTGGCGTGGTTCGCCATTCAGCTGGGTCAGCTGATCGTCCGGCTGATCCTTGGCAAGTAGCACTCGCGAAACCGTGAAGCCCCCCGAAAGTCAGTCGGGGGGCTTCACCGTTCTGGGTGGCAGCTCTTAGGTCTCCTCAAGCGACAAGGAGTGGGCCGTCTATGTATATACGTTGTGCGTGCGCCACAAGGCTACTCTCAGGTCTCTCGGTGCTCCATGGCTAATCTTGGTCATATCGCCTGCGGACAGTGATCGCCGTCGTTCTCTTCATGTCTTTCTGCCCCGGGCAGGGCGAACGCCCCGGAGCCACCTTCCGGGGCGTTCGCGGAGGCTGGAGGTCAGCTGGTCTGGCCGCCCTCCAGCTTGCTCAGCAGGGTCTTGACCTGGTTGACGGGGATGGAGAAGCCGAGGCCGACGCTGCCGCCTTGGCCGCCGAAGGCGTTGGTCGGGGAGTAGATGGCGGAGTTGATGCCGACTACTTGGCCTTGGGCGTTGAGGAGGGGGCCGCCGGAGTTGCCGGGGTTGAGGCTGGCGTCGGTTTGGATGGCTTTGTAGGTGACCTGGTTGTTGTTGGAGTAGCGGCTCTGGTTGCTGCTGACCGTTACCTGGCGGTTCAGGGCGCTGACTATGCCGGAGGTGACGGTGCTCTGGAGGCCGTCGGGGGAGCCGATGGCTATGACGGTGTCGCCGATTTGGACCTTGTCGCTGTCGCCGAGGGTGGCGGTGGGGAGGTTGGTGGTGTTCTTGGCCTGGATCACTGCCAGGTCGCTGCCGGAGTCGGTGCCGACGATGGAGGCCTGGGCGGTTTTGCCGTCGTTGAAGGTGACGGTGATCTGGCCGGTGCCGTCGGCGGCTTCGGAGACCACGTGGTTGTTGGTGAGGATCTTGCCGTCGGCGGAGAGGATGACGCCCGAGCCCACGGACTTGCCCTGGTAGGTCTCGACTGCCACCTGGACCACGGTGGGGAGTGCTGCCTTGGCGACCTGGCCGACGGTGGTGGTGGGCTGGCCGGTCTGGTTGCTGACCGGCGTTGTCACCGAGGAGGAGGAGACGGGGTTGGTCGGGGTGGCCGCGTTGGTGGAGTTCTGGTGGGAGGCCACGGTGCCCGCGACGCCGCCGGCGACCGCTGATGCCGCGATTGTGCCGGCCACCAGGAGGGCGATGCTCATCCGGCGCTTGCGGCGGGGGCGTTCCGGCGGCGGGGCCATCGGTGCGCCGAAGGGGCCTGGTCCCGGTCCCGGGCCGCTGGGGCCGCCGGGGGAGCCGGGAGCGCCCGGGGCACCGGGGAAACCGGCGGAGCCGTGCGATCCCGGCCCGGGCGTGATGGAGGTGATCGGCGTGTACGGCGGCACTCCCCCGGTGGGCGCGGTGTGTCCCGGGGACGCGTGGCCCCCGGACCCGTGCCTCGGGGACGGCTGCCCCGCGGGCTCCTGCCCCGGACCGAACCCCGGCCCGGGAGTCGGGCGGCCGCCCCACGGCTGCGGGTCGTCGGCCGCGGGCTGCTGCGGCTGATACGGGTCGTGCTCGAATCCGGTCATGGCATCTACCGTGCTCCTCCACAATGAGAGAGCCTTTCCGGCAGCATGAGAATCCGGCAAGAAGACCGTGAAGCCGGGCGGCGGTTTCCTAAGGAAAGCGGTTGTCCGACGCGCCGTGCCGGTGGATGATCCCGGGATGGACCACGACCCGATCCCTGATGCCCGTGCTCTGGTCCGCGAACGGTATCCGCAGGCCATGTGGTCGGTTCTGGCCGGCAGTGTGCTGACAGCGCTGCGTACGCCCGGGTCCGACCTGGACCTGGTCGTGGTGCTTCCTTTCGGTGACCCGCTGGCGCCGCGCCGCGAGTCCTTGGTCTTCCGGGACTGGCCCGCCGAGCTGTTCGTGCATGACGAGCAGACGCTCGAGCACTGGCTCACCCAAGAGCACGCGGCCCGCAAGCCCACTCTGCACCGCATGGTCGGCGCGGGGGTGGCGCTGGTCGGCAATCCGGCCGACTGGCAGGAACGGTGCCGCAAGGTGCTGGAGGCCGGTCCCGAACCGCTGCCGCCCGCGCAGCGTGACCTGGCGCGGTACGGCCTCACCGACCTGCTCGACGACCTCACCCACGCTACTGACGCCGGTGAGCGCCGGGTCATCGCCGCGACCCTGTGGACCGACGCGGCGCACCAGGCGCTGGCGGCCGCGAACTGCTGGAACGGCACCGGCAAGTGGCTCTTGCGCGAGCTGCGGGCCCTGGACGCGGACCTGGCCGAGCGCTGGCTGCGGGCTCGGGACGACGAGGCCGCCACGGCCGCCTTCGCCCGCGAGGTCCTGGACCGGCTCGGCGGCCCGCTCTTCGACGGGTTCACCGCAGTGGCGCCCAGGCCCGCTCCCACCGGTCGAAGCAGAGCTGCTGATATCTGAGCTGCTGATATCTGAGCTGCTGATACCTGAGGTGCTGATTACTGAGGTACTGATTACCGAGCAGACTGATGCGTGAGCCGCTGCCTCACGACACCCCGTCGACCGTGACCACGAACCCGGTCAGCGTGAACGGCGCCGCCGACTGATCCGTCACGTCGCCCAGCTCCACCGGATCAGTGAGCTGGTATACCGCGTTCCGCTGCGGGAACGCCGTCAGATCCGTGTTCAGCAAAGGGAATCCGCCCTTGCTCGCGTACACCGCCGGCTGACCGCCACGGCACGGACTGTGCTCCATCGTCACCGTCACATCCTGTGCCAGCGACTCCGCCGCCGGGAACGGCCGCTGCGCCGACGCCGCCACGAACTCCCCGGCGATCGGTCCCGTCGCGGACACCGTCACCGTCCCCAGATCGGCTTCGTACCCCGTCAGCTGCTCGGAATCCGTGCTCACCGCGAACGTCGGCTGGTCCCCGGGGAGCCGGTCGCCGACCCGGAGCTCACCGCTGCCGTGCACATCGAAACGGTGCACGACGCCGTCGCACTCCATCACCATGTCGCCGTCCTCACTGACCGAGAACGCCGTCCCCGGCACCGGAAGCGAACCGCCGCCGGCATCTTCGGCGTGCGCGACGCCACCGCCGCCGGCGAACAAGAGGGCTGAGCCGACGGCGGCCAGGGCTGTTCTGGGACGCATGGGGGACCTTTCGGGAGATTTGTCGCTTAGGTGGCCATTATCGTCAGGTCCGTCGTCGACAGTCCCGGCCCCACGCCGTGCGCTACCCCGCTTCTTGTTCCTCTAATTCGCGGTCGTCCCGATGCGCCTGCCCGGTCTGCGCCCCTTGCAGCGCAAGCGGATTCGGGAACGGCGGCCAGAACGGCAGCGGACGCGGACCGATCGTCTCGATATACGCGTTCTCGAGCAGCGCGCGCTGGAAGACGGCGCTGCGCGCGGCGCGCCGGTACCGGTCGGCGACCTTCGGGTCGGTCGGCATCCGGCCGGGCCATCCCGCCGCCGCCGGAAGACGCTGCTCATCCTCCGCCGGTTTCCGCGGCCGATCGGCCGGCGGCGCGGCGGGCACTGCTGGACTCCCGCGCTCGCCCGTCCCCTCGCCGACGTCGTCCCGGTCCCGGTCCCCGGTGCCGTCCCGGTCCCCGGTCCCGCTCCCGGCCTCGGTGACGCCGGCCGTGGCCGGCACCCCGGCCGCCTCGCACTCGGCCTCGGACCCCGGATCCTCCTCGTCGCGCATCGCGTCGAAGTCCTGGTCCTCGCTCTTTTCGCAGGCTTCGTCGGCGAGCGCCTCCGCGGCGGCAGCCAGCGCGTCGAGCATGTCCCCGGACATCACCGACTCCACGGCGGCGCCGTTTATCATCGGGTACGGAATCTCGGCCCACACCGCCCGAGCGCGGCAGTCGCCGAGCACGCCCCACTTCTGTGAGACCGCTGCCACCATCGCCAGCCCGCGGCCGGCCTCGGCGGCCCAGTCCACGTCGGCGTCCAAGTCCAGATCCGCGTCCGCTCCGCCGTCAACGCCGCCGTCAGCGTCGGCGTAGGCGCTCAGCCCGGAGACCACGATCCGCGGGTCGTCCGGCGCGCCCTCGTCGTCCACCCGGACCTGCCAGCGGTCGGTGAACGCGGCGAGGTGCACCACGAACTGGCCGCCGGGTTCGCCGCTGGCGGTGTGCACGATGGCGTTCCCGGCCAGTTCGGACACGGCCAGGACGACCAGTTCGGCGCCCGGCGCGTCGCCGAGCACCATCTGGGTGAACTGGCGGACCTCGGCGAGGCACTCGGCCAGCCCGGGGAACGAACGGGACCAATACGACACCTGGGGCCTCCCGGACGGTGAGGAGGGGGCGGTTCCGCCCTCCCACCAGTCAGGCTAGCCCCAGGAGGCACCGATTCTACGGCATTTCGAGGAAGTTCCCTTATTTGGATGATGATTCGTCATCCAGGTTTAGCTGAGGGAGCCGTGCGAGGTCCATCTCCACCCGGTTGATCAGGGCGATCGCATCTTCACCGTACACAGCCGACTCCTCGAACTTGCGGAACTGCTGTACGTGTGTCGTGACCTTGTCAGGCTGCGCCATCAGCAGCTCGCCGGTGAACATCTCCACCGCGACCTCGCGGTCGTCGTACACGGTGAAGGTGACCATCGGCAGGCCGCGCATCGCCGAGGTCCACGGCAGGATCCCCAGCCGCACCCCGGGGTGCACGGCCATCTGCCGCAGCCGGTCGAACTGCGCGGCCATCACCGTCAGCTCCCCGGGCCAGGTGCGCAGCACGCCCTCGGTGATCAGGAAGGTGAACTCGCGCCCGTCCTCGAACAGCACCGACTGGCGCTCGGTGTGGCTCAGCGCCGCCTTGCCGACCTCGCGCTCGGACAGCCACGGCGTGAGCCGGTTGGCGTCCCGGGCGTACTCGGCGGTCTGCAGCAGCCGCGGGATGATCGAGTTGGAGAAGGTCGACACCGCCGAGCACGCCCGCTCGCGGTCCGCGATCTGGTTCAGCAGCGTCAGGCCCTTGCCGTAGCCGCGGTTGCTCGCCGCGTCCGCGGCGGCCTGGCCCAGCAGGTCGAACAGGCTCTCCTGCTCCTCGGCCGGCAGTTGCAGGGCGGTGACGATCCGGGCCAGCACCTCGCGGCTCGGGACCATCTTGCCGTGCTCCACTTTGGACACCGCCGAGGAGGTGACGGCAGCGGCGGCCGCGAGCTCGCCGCTGGACAGCGCTCGCTCCATCCGGAACTGCCGGATCCGGCCGCCCAGCTTGGCCGCGTAAGGACTTCGCACCGCACTCATACCCATTGGTTCTACACCACTTGTGAGGAATCGGTGACCGATCCGCGGGGATCAATGGTCTGCGGTCACCTGTATGGATTGTGTTGGACTGGGCCGACCACTCGACCTGGCGGCCGGGCGCCCCGGCCCGGCCGGTGGCCGGGGTGCGGCCTCGCGGGCGGACATCTCAGCCGGTACCTGCCCCGGCCGGAGCCGGGATAGACGCCGTTTGCCGCCTGTCACTCGTAAGAAGACCGGTGGCCGTCTCCAGGCCGTAGTCGGCGACCGCGGCGTAGCCGTCCAGGACCGCCGCGTGCGCCGCGATCTCGTCGGCCCGGGACAGCAGCAGCTCCCCGGTGTACGTCTCCACGGCCACCGCCGCCTCGTCGTGCAGCGTGAATCCGTAGAGCGGGAACACCTCGGTCACCGCCGCGCCGTCCGGGACGATGCCGATCCGCACCCCCGGCAGCGCCGAGAGCACCCGCAGCCGGTCGGCCTGGGTGGCGGCCAGCGTCGCCGGGCCCGGACACAGCCGCAGGGCGCTCTCGGTGAGCAGGAACTCGAAGCTGCGGCCCTGCTCGAACAGCACCCCCTGGCGTTCCAGGTGCAGCGCCGAGGCCCGGCCGAGTTCGCGCTCGGACATCCACGGGGTCAGGCGCGCGGCGTAGCGCGCGTAGTCGGCGGTCTGCAGCAGCGGCGGGATCATCGAGGTGGAGAAGGAGCGCAGGACCGTGGTGTTGCGCTCGCGTTCGGCGATCGCGTCCAGCAGGGCCAGTCCGCGGCCGTGCCGGCGGCGGTCGGCGGCGTCGTCGACCGCGCGGGACAGCAGGTCCCGCAGGTCCGCGCGATGCTCGTCGCCCAGTCCCAGCACCCCGAGTACCCGCTCCAGCACCTCGGCTGAGGGGAGCATCATGCCCCGCTCGATCTTCGACACCGAGGGCTGGGTGACACCGGCGCGCGCGGCCACCTCGAGGCCGGACAAGCCGAGGTCCAGTCGGTGTCGACGCAGACGCCGACCGAGTTCTTCAGCTAATACGCTGCGTGCTGGGCTCATTCCCACAGTGTGGCCGGACGCGTGCCCCTTGGGTGGGGGTTTCCGAGACTAATGCCGTTTGTATCACCCGGTCGAGCTACCATCATTCGATGCGATCTTGGATATCCCGTTGAACGGTCGCTTCCCGGCGCGTTCCTTCCCGGCGGGGATCTTTCCCGGCGGCGATCTCGCGACAGAGAATCCTGACAGAGGCCAGGAACGGGAGCGGACCCGGGGGCGACACGCGCGGGGTCCGGCATGCGGGCGGTCCGGCCGGACGGTAGTTTGACCGCCGTGAGTGCCCTGTGAACCTTGCCGCGCTGTTCACCACGCTCGGTGTGGTCTTCCTGGCCGAGCTGCCGGACAAGACCGCCATCGCCTCCCTGATCCTGGGGACCAAGTACCGTCCGACCTGGGTGTTCACCGGGGTCGCGGCGGGTTTCGCGGTGCACGTGGTGCTGGCCGTGGCGGCCGGCTCCCTGCTCTCGCTGATCCCGGAGCGGCCGCTGCAGGCCGTCGTCGCCGTGCTGTTCCTGGTCGGCGCGGTGCTCATGCTGCGCAGCCACGGCAAGCAGGAGGCGGAGGAAGAGGTCGAGGAGGCCCCGGACCTCGGGGCCGGGGCCGGATTCCGCAAGGTCGCCTGGACCGCGTTCGGCGTGATCATGGTCGCCGAGTTCGGCGACCTGACCCAGATCGTCACCGCGAACCTGGCCGCCAAGTACGGTGATCCGATCGCCGTCGGGATCGGTGCGGTGCTGGGGCTGTGGGCGGTCGGCGCGCTGGCCATCATCGGCGGCCGCGGGCTGCTCAAAGTGCTGCCGCTGCACCTGATCGTCCGGGTGGCCGCGCTGGTGATGGTGGTGCTGGCCGCCGTCAGTCTGTGGAAGGCGATCGCCGGCTGAGCCCCACCGGCTTGCCGTCGAGCGCGTCGGCCAGCCGCCGCAGCCCGCGGGCCAGGTCCGCACCGGTCGGCGTGCGCGCGGCGTCGGCGAAGCGCTGGATCAGCGTGCCCGCCATCAGCGAGTAGAGCACCGCGCCGACCGACATCTCCAGGTCCCGGTCGACGTTCTCCTCCGAGATCCCGAGGACCATGTCGACCATGCCGGTCCGGGCCTGCGGCAGTGCTTCCTCGAACAGCTCCCGTGCGCCGGGGATGCGGTCGAGCTGCATGATGAGCTCGAAGCTGGCCATCCACAGCGCCGCGTTCTCATCGAACGTCGCCACCAGTTCGTCGTAGATGCGCACGAAGCGTTCCTCGGCCGGCAGGTCGCCGCCGGCCCTGGCGAACGCCTCCTCCACCTGGTCGCCCCACTCTCCGATGGCCTGGTACATCGCCTGGTTCATCAGCGCGTCCTTGGACCCGAAGTGGTAGCCGATCGCGGCCAGGCTCACGCCTGAGGCCTGGGCGATGTCCCGCGCGGTGGCGCGGGCGTAGCCCTTCTCCAGCAGGACCTTCTTGGCGCCGGCCAGCAGGTCGTCACGGTTGCTCATGGCCCGACCCTACCGCAGTCTCAGACGGATGTCTTGTACGAACGTCTCGCAAGAGTGTCTTGAACATTGGTCTTGCACAAACGTCCAAGACGGTTGTACGTTCCTCTCATGACGACGAACCAGAGCACAGAGAACACCTCGGTGCAGCGCGCCGGACGCAAGGAGTGGATCGGCCTGGCGGTGCTGGTCCTGCCCTGTCTGCTGATCTCGATGGACATGTCCGTGCTGCTGTTCGGGCTGCCGTTCATCAGCGCCGACCTCAAGCCGAGCGCCACGCAGCAGTTG
>JABFXP010000960.1 GCA_013361685.1 Catenulispora sp. | reverse complement strand
ACCGCGGTCTCCGGGATCATCGGCATGTAGATCGCGACCCGGTCGCCCTTGCCGACCCCGAGCGCGGTCAGGGCGTTGGCGGCCTTGCAGACCTCGTCCTTGAGCTCGGCGTAGGTGAGGGAGCGGGAGTCGCCCGGCTCGCCCTCGAAGTGGATCGCCACCCGGCTGCCGGCCCCTGCGTCAACGTGTCGGTCCACGCAGTTGTAGGCGGCGTTCAGACGGCCGCCGACGAACCACTTCGCGAACGGCTTCTCCGACCAGTCCAGGACCTGCGTCCACGGCTGGTCCCAGTGCAGCCGCCCGGCCTGGGCGGCCCAGAACGCCTCGCGGTCGGCGTCGGCGGCGCTGTACGCCGATTCGGTGACGTTGGCGTGGTCGACCAGGTCCTGCGGAGGAGGGAAGCGGCGGTTCTCCCGCAACAGATTGGACAGTGTCTCTTGGTTATCAGTCATCTCCCCAGCCCTTGATAGCAAACGGAGGGACGAGGGCCGCACCCGGCGGCCCTCGTCCACGCTAGTCCCGCCGGCCCTACCGCGGCCAGGTCGGGAACCATTGCTTCTTGTGGGTCTCGTTCACCACCGAGGCGAACGAGGCGTACCAGGCGGCCAGTGCCGTGGCGATGCCGACCCAGCCGCCGAGGCGGGTGAACAGGGCCGGCGGGTTGCCGGCGTTCTGCCATGCGCCGATGGCCAGCAAGAGGAACGTCACGGTCAGCAGGACGAACACGGCCAGCACCGCGCCGTTGGTGCGCAACGCGGCCACCGTCATGTAGCCGGTGAAGATGAACCAGGAGAACAGATACAGGCCGATCGTCTTGTGGGCGTCGCCGCTCAGGCCGAAGTGCAGGATGGCCCATTCGCTCAGCCAGAACGCGCCGAAGGAGCTGAACGCGGTGGCGCCGAAAGTGTTGCCGCGCCGGTACTCCCACATCCCGGCCAGGAACTGCGCGATGCCGCCGTAGAACAGCGCCAGTCCGAGGACGACGTCGCCGGTGCCCTTCTCCGAGATGAGGTTGGCGTTGGCGAAGCTGAGGATGAAGGTGGTCATGGCGAAGCCGGCCAGACCCAGCGGTGCGGGGTCGGCGATACCGCCGGACGGCGGGGCGGGGGAGGTGTTCGGGGTCTCACTCACAGCGGAAACGTCCCTTCCCTAGGTGCCGGACGGGGCCGGTCGTTACCGGACGCGTCATGTCCAACGTAGGAAGCGCTGCCCCGAGTGGACACGGCGGCACCGCACGGAATGGACCATCGGTTGCCGCGCTGCGGCGAACGGTCGGCGCCGTGCGGTGAGTGGGAGCCCCGTGCTCCGTCCGGGTTAGCGGAGCCGCCCGGTCAGCCCGTCCAGCTCGTCGGTCCACGCCAGGATCGCCTCCATCGCCGGGTCCCGGTTCGCCAGGGCCGAGGCCAGGGTCGGCGGCGTGAGCAGCAGCGGCGGGATCCAGGTCCGGTGGTCGAACGGATACGAGGTCTGCCAGGACAGATCGGCGATGTTCACCTCCAGCCCGCTGTGCGGCAGCCGGAACGGGATGGTCTCGCCGATGAAGTTGGGCCGGGATCCCGACGGCTCGCCCACGAACACCGTGTCGGCGTGCCGCCCCAGCAGCGTCGCGGTGTTCTGGGCCGCCGAGAACGTGTCGCGGCCGGTGACGACGAACAGGTGCCCGGGCCGGTTGACGCGCTCGCAGCCGATGATCCGCTGCACCAGCCGCTCGGCCAGCAGCGTGTCGCCGCCGCCGTTCCAGCGCAGGTCGACGACCAGCCGCTGGACGTCGTGCGCGGCGATGTCGGCGAGCAGGCGGTCGGCGAACTCGGCGATGGTCTCGCCGGGATCGTCCTTGATGCTGTTGAACTGCAGGTAGATCAGGTCGTGGTCGGGCAGGTGCTCGAACCAGTAGGAGCGCCCGAAGCCTTGGAAGGCCAGGGGGAGCGGGGTGTCGAGGCTCTCCGACAGTGCGGTCCACTCCTCCGGGCGGCGGGCCCAGGCGTGCGGCCGGGGGGAGGGGCCGGGGAGGGTCTTCAGATCGAGGTCGGCGGTGGTGCCGTCGGGGCGCTCGACGGTGAGCGTGACGGCGTCGGGGCGCCGGACGATCCCGAGGGCGTGCAGGATCGGGATCCGGCGCAGCCAGCGCGGGACGTCGGACTTGAGGAAGTAGTCGTTGTCGCGGCAGACGAGCGGCTCGACGGCGGCGGCGAGTTCCCCGACCGGTCGGCCGTCGAACGCGGTGACGACGGCGCCGAGCAGGTGTTCGTGCCCTGGCGCGGCGGCGGTGACGGCCAGGCCCTCGGGGAAGTCCGTGAAGGCGATGGGGAGGGTGCGGTCGCCTTCGAGCGGTCCGGTGGTGAAGGTGATGCGGGCGTGGCCGTCCTTGAGCAGGCACAGCAGCCGTTGGATGCCGGCGACGAGTTGGACGTCGGTGAGGTCGGCGGCGGTGCGGATGAGGTCTTCGGCGCCGGCGGTGAACTGCTCGGCGCACTCGTGCCAGATGGGGCTGTGCCGCGCGGCTTCCTGGATCAGGAAGCGTAGGTCCTGCTGCCAGCGTTGCTCGCGGGAGGCGGCTTCGGTGATGCCGCATATCTCGCGGAACGTCGGGTGGTCGCGCAGCGGGGCCAGGGCCTCGTGGCCGCGGATCCGGGAGCGGTCGCGCAGGCCGAGGTCTTTCGCGCGGGTCAGGGCGGTCAGGGCTTCGGCGGGTTCGCCGAGGCGGACGTGGCAGACGGCGATCTGGAAGGCGATCTCGGCGGGGAACATGGTTTCGGTTTCGGCCCAGACGCCCAGCTTCGCGGCCTCGGTGTAGGCGTGGATGGCGCCGCGGTGGTCGCCGGCGGAGGATCGGGCTTTTGCCAGGGAGTCCCAGTAGGCGCCGCAGAGAGGGTTGCGTGCGACGGTCTGTTCCCAGAGTTCGGCGGCCAGGGGCCAGTCTTCGTCCGCTGATGCGCGTTCGGCGTGGTTCAGGATGCGGATGAAGGCGGCGACGTCGATGGCTTGTGTGGTGGCGGTGGCGGTGGCGGTGTCGCCTGCGGCGGTATTAGAGGCGGTGGCTGTCATGCGGATCCTTCCTGCTGCTGGTCCGGGGCGACGGTGGCGGCGATGAAGAGGCGGACTTCGCGGGCGCCGTCGGGAATGGTGCTCCGGTCGGCCACGCGGTGCCGGAAGCGTTGGGCGACCTCCCACAGCTCCCGCGTGAGCTCCGCGAACTCCTCAGCGGTGACCGGGACGGAGGTCCCGGCGATCGTCGCGGCCTGCCGCCACTGCTCGGGCTCACGGCTCGCCCGCCGTGTCCACTCCTTGGCGCGCTCGAGCTCGTGGTCGAGGAAGACGCCGGTCGCGGCCTCGGAGGCGAGCTGTCCCGCCAGGCCGTGTCCGGCCCCGGACAGGCTCTGGTCGTAGCTGGTCATGCGCCACGGGCGTTCGCGGCCGGGGCCGCCTTCGACGGCGGCGATGTAGCCGTACTTCGCCAGGGTGTTGAGGTGGTAGGAGCAGTTGGCGACGCTCTCGCCGGTCAGCTCGGCGCAGCGGGTCGCGGTGGCGGTCTCCTCGCGGCTGAGGATGTCGATCAGCTTCCAGCGCAGCGGGTGGGCCAGGGCGCGGAGGGCTTTGGGATCGGTGCGCGGGCCGGGCTGGTTCTCGGACATGGGTAACAAGATATCTTGCTAAAGAGTTCTTTGTAAAGAGTTCTTGTTATAGCTGGTCGGCGGCATGCGAAACCCCTGCCGGGGGAGTGGATGAGGGTTGGGTCCCGGCAGGGGTCGGCGGCGGCTGGGCGGCGGAGTGGCTAGGCGGGGAATTTCCTTCCGGCGATGATCTCGGCGACGGCTCGCAGGCAGACGCGCGACGCCCCGTGCGAGACGATCCACGCCGCGCCGCCGGGATCGACGCTTGGGACGCCGAGTTCGACGACGAGGGCGTCCGGACGTTCTTTGGTGAGGGCTATGACGCGTTCCACGTCCTCCGGCGCGCGCTGGATCCCGCGGACCGCGATCACCAGCGGGCGGCCGGTCGGGAGGTCGGCGGCGTCGGCGACCTCGGTCAGCGGGGACCGGGTGGTGCCCGGCAGCAGCTCGGCGAGGTGGTCGGCGAGGCTGCGGGGGAGCACGGTCTCGACGACGTGCGGCGGCTGGGTGAGCGGGAGCGCGGTGGGTTCTGCGCGCAGGATGCCGATGGCGCGGCGGGCGGCTTCGAAGCCGGCGGCGTCGGGGAAGTTGGGGGAGTCGGGGAAGGCGGGGAGGGCGGAAAGGTCAGGAAGGATGTCGGCGTTGCTGCTGCTGCCGGCTCCGACAGCGTCCGACGCCTGGGAATCGGAAGCCTCCCGCACCTCGCGGCGCCACTGCGCGAACTTCTCCACGCGGCTCGCGGCCTCCAGCAGCCGCGCCTCCGGCAGCGACCCGTCCCGCACGGCCGCCGTGACCGCATCGGTCAGTGCGGTCATGTCGGCGTCGGTCGTGTCCTTGTCGACGCAGACCACGTCTATCCCCGCGATCAACGCCCGAACAGTCGCCCCGGCCAAGCCGTAGCGCTCCCGCACCGCGGCCATCGCGATGCCGTCGCTGACCGCCAGGCCGTCGAAGGCCATGCCGGCGCGCAGCAGGTCGCCGATCACCGTCGGGCTCACCGACGCGGGGTGGTCGGGGTCCAGGGCCGGGAGCAGCAGGTGCGCGATCATCACCGCGCGGGCGCCGGCGGCCAGGCCGGCGCGGAACGGCGGCAGGGTGATCCGCTCCAGGTCGGCCCGGGAGGCCGTGACCGTGGGCAGGCCGTGGTGGGAGTCGACGACGGTGTCGCCGTGGCCGGGGAAGTGCTTGAGGCAGGCTGCCACGCCCGCCGCGTGCAGGCCGCGCACCGCCGCCGCGACGTGCCGGGCGACCAGGTCCGGGTCGGCGCCGAAGGAGCGCGCGCCGATCACCGGGTTGCGCGGCTCGCTGTTGACGTCGGCCACCGGGGCGTAGTCCAGGTCGATGCCGGCGGCGCGGACCCGCGAGCCGACCGAGCGCGCCATGGCCTGGGTGAGCGCGATGTCGTCGACCGTGCCGAGCGCCAGGTTGCCCGGATAGGACGAACCGTCGGCGTGTTCCAGCCGCGTGATGTCGCCGGCTTCCTCGTCGATCGCCACGAAGACGTCCGGGTTCTCGGCGCGTAGTGAGTCAGTGAGGGTTCGCAGCTGTGTGGGGGTCTCGATGTTCGGGGCGAACAGGATCACCGAGCCGAGGCCGGCGCCCAGGCGGCGCCGGATCCAGTCCGGCGCGGTCGGCCCCGGGAATCCGGGCTGGAGGACTCGGGCGATCAGGACCTCGAGCTCGGACATCAGACCTTCCCTTTCACGCGTTCACAGCCATCTCATGGACGGTTTGTCTATGGGACGGTCTTGTCATGGACGGCCTTCTCATACGTCCAGAACACCCGGCCCAGCCTGGCTCCGACGGCCCGCGAATAGAACCGCACCGGTCCCACCCAGCCGATCTCGGCCACCGCCACTCCGGCGTCGCGCTGGTCGGCCAGGCAGCGCCGGAGCAGCACCGCGCCGATGCCCAGGCCGCGTGCCGCCTCGTCGGTTCCCATCGGGCCGAAGACCGGGATCCGCTGTGCGCTGTGCGCCGCGAAGCCGAGGAACGCGCCGTCGCGGACCGCCAGGTGCAGCGTCGGCGGTTCGTTGCGCAGCGCCATCGCGCACTCAGCGGCCCAGGAACCGCCGAACTCGCCCTCTACCCATTCGCGCAGAGGTTCCTCGTCTTTGGGCTCACCGCGTCGGATTTCGACGCCTAGGGCGGCTAGGCGGCGCTCGTCGGCGTCGGTGGCCAGCAGGCCGTCTTCGGTGGCGGCGGCCAGGTCGACCAGCATGTTGGTGCCGTCGAGCAGCCGCTCGTAGCCGGCGGATTCGGCCAGGCACAGCGCCGGGGTGTAGCGGATGTCGACGCCGGGCCAGGCGTGGGTCGGCGGGTTGCCGCGGATGCGCAGCCGGGTGGCGCCGGCGGCGATCAGGCGCCGCTCGACCTCGGCGAGCAGGGCGCGGCCGATGCCGCGGCCGCGGTGGTCGGCGGCGACGACGAGCAGGTCCACGTGACCGGTGGCGGGCTGGCCGTCGCGGGCCGGGCGGACGGATCCGAGGGCGAAGCCCAGCGTGGTGCGAGCGCTCTGCGCAGTGGGCTCGCCGCCGGAGTCCTCGGCGACGATCCGGCAGCCGTCGGCCGCGGCGTTCCACAGCAGGTCCACGATCGCGGGGGCGTCGGGGTCGTGGACCAGCGCCGCGCGCGCCAGGGTCCGCAGAGTCGGGAGGTCGTCGGGGGTGGCTTGGCGCATCGCGGCCCTCTTCGTCATTTGCTAACGTCTTCAGGCATCATTGACGGTGGAAACCTACCACCGGCGCCACGCGGGAAGGAACCTCCAGATGAGCTCAGCCTTTCCGGCGGGCCCGGGCAGCCCCGGCGAGATCGTCGCCGACGCCGTGACCCGCGGCGTGATCCCCGGCGCGGTGCTGCGATACGGCCGGGGCGCCGCCGGCCGGGTGCGGGGCGGGGAGTTCGGCGACGGGGTGTCGGCCGGGCTCCGCTACGACCTGGCGTCGCTGACGAAGGTCACGGCGACGCTGCCGTTGGTGCTGCGGTTGGTCGCCGAGGGGGAGGTCGGGCTCGACGATGCGGTGGTGCGGTACCTGCCACGGTTCGGGGAGCTGGACGATGTCAAGCGGCGCGTGACCGTCCGCGAGTTGCTTGCGCACAGCTCGGGCCTGCCGGCGGTGCGGGAGGTCTGGCGCCTGGCGGGGACGGCCGAGGACCGGTTCGCCGCCGTGCTGGCCGAGCCGTTGGAGGCTGCGCCGGGGACTGTCGTGCGGTACTCCGACCTGGGGTTCATCCTGCTCGGGCGGATCGTCGCCGACGTCATCGGACAGCCGCTGGATGTGGCGTTCAACGAGCTGGTGGCGGCGCCGCTGGGGATGACGTCGACCGGATACCGGCCCGACGCGGCGGTGCGGGTGGCCGCGACCGAGGCGAATTGGGTCGACGATCCGGGGCGAGAGGATCCCAAGGCCGGGGTCGTGCATGACGAGAACGCCGAGAGCCTGGGCGGCGTCGCGGGCCACGCCGGACTGTTCGGCACGGCGGATGACCTGGCGAGCTACCTGCGGGGCGGCTGGCTGGCGCAGGACAGTCCGATCCTGGATGCCGGTGTCCGGGCTGAGGCGCTGCGGAATCAGACGCCGGGGCTCGGTGGGGTGCGGGGGCTGGGTTGGACGCTGCGTGGTGATTCTTTCGACTTCATGTCCGACGGTTGGCCGTTGAGCGGTGCCGCGCACAGCGGGTTCACCGGCACCAGCCTGGCGTTCGATCCGGAGTCGGGGGTGTGGTGTGTGCTGCTGACCAATGCGGTGTTGTTCGGGCGGGAGAATCGGACGCGGGAGTTGCGGCGTGTGCTGCATGCGGCGGTTGCCGCCGAGTTCGGGATAACCCTGCTGTCCAGGCCGGATGGTGGGGGTGGAGTGGATTCGATCAGCTCTAGGATCACTGCATGAGCACTGGGAATCGGCAGGGGCGCGGGGCGCGGGGGTCCGCTGCGGGCTCCGGCAGCGAGAGCGGGGCGGGGGTCAGCTCCGGCGGCGGACGCGGGTCGGGCGTCGGCTCTGTCGCCGGACGCGGGGCTGGTGTCAGCTCTGTCGCCGCCACGTCGGCCACTCCCGCCTCCGCGTCGGTCACGGTCGCGGTCGGCGAGGCCGGCCCCCCGCCGACGGTGCTGGTCCGCATCAGGGCCCTGCTCCCAACCCTGCCGCCGTCCGAGCGGCGCGTCGCCGAGGCAGCCATCGCCGATCCGTCAGGCGTCGCGGCCAAGACCATCAGCGAACTGGCTACCGACTGCGACACCTCCGAGACGACGGTCATCCGCTTCTGCCGCGCCGTCGGCCTGAAGGGCTACCCCGAGCTGCGCATCGGCCTGGCCGCCGCAGCCGGCATCGAGGACGCCGCGACCTCCGCCCCGATGGTCGGCGGCGACATCGGCCCGCGCGATTCCCTGGCTGATGTGGTCAGCAAACTCGGCTATGCGGACGCCCGCGCGGTGGAGGACACGGTCGCCCAACTGGATCTGCATCTCCTGGAGCGTGCAGTCGACGCCGTCGTCTCAGCGGGTGCTGTCGACATCTACGGCATCGGCGCCAGCGCCCTGATCGCCGCCGACCTGCACCAGAAGCTGCACCGCATCGGCCACAGAGCCGCCGCCTGGCCGGACGCGGAGAACGCCCTGACCTCCGCTGCTCTGCTGGGGCGCGGGGACGTGGCGATCGGCATCAGCCACACAGGAGCGACGCCAGCGACGGTCACCGCACTGGCCGAAGCTCACGACAACGGCGCGCGGACCATCGCCATCACCAACTTCCCCCGCTCGCCCATCACCGATGTCGCCGACCTGGTGCTGACCACCGCTGTGCGTGAGACCACCTTCCGCTCCGGCGCCATGGCCAGCCGGATCGCGGCGCTGACGGTGGTCGACTGCCTGTTCGTCGGCGTCGCGCAGCGGAACTTCAGCCGGACGACGCGGGCTTTGGAGCGGACGCGGAGTGCGGTGCAGGGGGCGCGGGGGAGGTAGGTGATGCTGTGAGCTGTGGGGGCGGGCTGCGGTTGGTGGTGTGG
>JABFXP010000409.1 GCA_013361685.1 Catenulispora sp. | reverse complement strand
GCCGGCGGGCCCGATCCGGTCTCGCTCGGCCGCCGGCGGCTGTTCGCCGCGCTGTGGCCGCCGCGCATGTCGCGGAACCAGGCGGTGGTCGGCGTGCTGCTGGCCGCCCTCGGCGCGGCGCTGGCCATCCAGGTGCGCGCCACCAACACCTCCGACCAGTTCCTGCGGGCCGCGCGCAGTGACGACCTGGTGCACATCCTCGACGACGTCACGGCGCGCGGGCAGCGTCTCGACGCCGAGCTGCGGGACCTGCAGACGCAGAACGCGGCGATCCAGAACAGCGCGGACAAGGCGCAGGCCGCGCTCACCCAGGCCCAGCAGAAGGCGAAGGACCTGCAGATCCTGGCCGGCACCGTCAAGGCCAAGGGGCCGGGGATCACCATGACGATCTCCGATCCGCAGGGGCAGGTGAAGGCGGCGGCGCTGCTCAACGCGCTGGAGGAGCTGCGGGCCGCCGGGGCCGAGGTGATCCAGATCGGCGATGTGCGGGTCGTGGTGTCCTCGGCGCTCGTCGACACCGCCGAGGGCGGGATCGCGCTGGACGGTCACGTCCTGTCCCAGCCCTACGTCTACAAGGTGATCGGCGACCCCAACGCGCTCGGGCCGGCCATGCAGATCCCCGGCGGTGTGGTGGCGAACGTGAAGTCGCTCGCGGGTGCGAACGCGACCGTCGTCCAGGGGCAGGTGCTGGTGGACGCGGTGGCGCCGCAGCCGAGCCCGGACTACGCCAAGGCGGGCTGAACAGGCCCGGTGCGCTTCGGGGCCGGGCATGGTCCAGAATATGAGCGCGGGCCGGCGTACCGGACCGTGGCGGCCCCGCGGCCGCCGACCACTCGTGAGGAAAGGGCGGCAAGGAAGCCGATGACCATGACCCCCGAAGAGCTGAAGTACACCGCCGAGCACGAGTGGGTCCGCTCCGGCGAGGCCGACAGCGTCCGGGTCGGGATCACCGACTACGCCCAGGAGGCGCTGGGCGACATCGTCTTCGTGCAGCTGCCCGAGGTCGGCGCCCGGATCACGGCCGGCGAGCCGTGCGGCGAGCTGGAGTCGACCAAGAGCGTCAGCGACCTGTACGCCCCGCTCACCGGCGTGGTGACCGCCGTCAACTCCGAGCTGGACGGCCAGCCGGAGCTGGTGAACTCCGACCCCTACGGCGAGGGCTGGATCTTCGACGTGCAGCCCGACGACGCCTCCGAGATCGAGGCGCTGCTCGACAGCAAGGGCTACGAGGCCACCCTCGAGGGCTGAGACGGCCCTCGCCCTCTACAGAACCTGTCGTAGGCAGGTCGAGCAGCGGAAAAAAGTCCGGGACCGGTATGTCGGTCCCGGACTTCCTTTTCGAGAGCTGAGACGACGTAGTGTTGGATCCGGCGCATGCTCTGGCGAGGAGGAAAGTGTCATCGGCTCGGCGCGTTCTGGTTGACCTCGACAAGAAGCGCCCCATAAGTTGCGACCAACGCAGGCGGCTGCCACCGCCGGCGACCGAATCACCCGGGAGGCCCACGACATGCCGTTCTGCACCAGGTGCGGGAACGCCAACCAAGCGGGGAGCCGCTTCTGCTCGCACTGCGGCACCGCCTTGGCCGAGCCCCTGCTGCCGGGTGACCCCTTGGCCGCCGAGGGGGCCGCGGAGCGGACCTCGACCATGTCCCTGTCCAGCGTGGACCTGGCGGAGGTGGACCCGGCCGCGACCGGCGAGGAGACCGAGCGGATCGGCGGCCTCGGCCCGGCCGACCGCGAGGCGCTGGCCGCGCTCCCGGCCGGCTCGGCGCTGCTGGTGGTGCGCCGCGGCCCGAACGCCGGCAGCCGGTTCCTGCTCGACGCCGACGTCACCACCGTGGGCCGCAGCCCGGACTCCGACATCTTCCTGGACGACGTCACCGTCTCGCGCCGGCACGCCGAGTTCGTCCGCAGCGCCCAGGGCTTCCTGGTCCGCGACGTCGGCAGCCTCAACGGCACCTACGTGGACCGCAACCTGATCCAGGAGGCGCTGCTGCGCGACGGCGTCGAGGTCCAGGTCGGCAAGTACCGCCTGGTCTTCCACGCCGGCTGATCCCGGCAGGCGCACGGAAGTTCCCACCGGGGGGCCGGCAGGAAAGGCAGGAGACCGGCGTGTCGGGCGAGGCGCTCACCATCGGCGAGGTCATCGGCCGGCTGGCCGCCGACTTCCCGGACCTGACCGTGTCCAAGATCCGCTACCTGGAGAGCGGCGGCCTGATCAGCCCGGGCCGCACTCCGGCGGGCTACCGCCGGTTCAGCGAGCAGGACGTCGAGAAGCTGCGCTGGGTGCTGGCCGCCCAGCGGGACCAGTACCTGCCGCTGAAGGTGATCCGGCAGCACCTGGCCGCCGACGGGCCGCGGCCGGCCGCCGACGACCCCGAGGGCATCGTCGCCGCCCTGACGTCCGCGGCCGGTCTCGGGATAGGGGATCCGGACCAGGAACACGCCGGGAGCGGCTATGCCAACGGCAGCGGCAGCGGCAGGGCCGACGGCGCCAGCCGGAGCGCCGGGTCCGGCAGCAGCGCCGGCTCTGCCGCTGACACGGGCAGCACCCGCGGCGCTGACAGAGGCACTGACAGCACCGCGCCCGGCTCGGCAGGTTCGAACACCGGCGGCGCCGGCCGGGGCACTGGCAGCGCCGACGACTCCGCGCCCGGCTCGGCAGGCTCGAAGACTGGTGGCGCTGGCGAAGGCACTGACGGCACCGGACCCGGTCCGGCAGGCTCGCACACCGGTGGCGCCGGCGAAGGCACCGACGGCACCGCACCCGGCCCGGCAGGTTCGAACGCCGGGACGACCGTTCCCGCCCCCGCCAGGCCCGCCCTGCCCCCGCCCAGCGCCCTGATCCCGCCGCTGCCCCCGATCCCGCAGCCCCGCCCCCGCCCCGCCACGATCGCCGACCCGGAGTTCTACGAAGCCGCCCACGCCGACGTCGGCGAGCTCCACCTGAGCCGCGAGGGCCTGGCCCGCACGTCCGGCGTCGCCGACTCCTTCATCGTCGATCTGATCTCCTACGGCCTGCTCCCGCACGCCGAGGCCTACGGCGGCGACGCGGTGTTCATCGTGCGCGCCGCGTCGGCCCTGACCGAGTTCGGGCTCGAACCCCGCCACCTGCGTCCCCTGCTCACCGGCGCGCGCAACACCGCGGGTCTGCTGGAGGGGCTGCTGCCGGCGCGGCGCCACGACGGCGTCGTCAGCGCCGGGCGCCAGGCCGCCGCCACGCGCGCCGCCGCCCGTTCCGCGGAGGCCTCGGCGGCGGCTGTGAAGCTGTACGCGGCCCTGCTCCGCGCCGAATCCTCCGGCGGGCCGGCGCCGGTTCGTGAATCTTCCCGCAACCCCGGAATGCCCGGCGGGCCCGTCGCGCGATAGGGTGGACATCGTGAACGAACTCGACGTCGTCGGCGTCCGCGTCGAGATGCCGTCCAACCAGACGATCGTCCTGCTGCGTGAGGTGAGCGGCGAGCGGTACTTGCCGATCTGGATCGGGGCCAACGAGGCCTCGGCCATCGCGCTGGCCCAGCAGGGCGTCACTCCGCCGCGCCCGCTTACCCACGACTTGTTCCGCGACGTGCTCGCCGCCTTCGGCCGGCAGCTGGTCGAGGTCCGGATCACCGCCATGCGCGACATGGTCTTCTATGCCGAACTGGTCTTCGACGGCGGCCTGCAAGTCAGTGCCCGCCCCTCGGACGCGATCGCGCTGGCGCTGCGCACCGGGGCCACCATCTACGGGGCCGAGGAAGTGCTCGCCGAGAGCAGCATCCTGATCCCGGACGAGCAGGAGGACGAGGTCGAGGTGGAGCGGTTCCGGGAGTTCCTGGACCAGGTCTCCCCGGAGGACTTCGGCGCCTGACCCGGCTCCGGCCGGCCCCCGCGGGAGCGGATGCCGCCGGATGCCGTCCTGATTGTCCGATTCGCGAAGACACGCCCGATGCCTCCCCGGCGATGTCGTTGACCGGCCCCCGGTGCCGCGCATACCGTCGAAGACAGCTGACAGGTGGGGTTTGCGGAGGCTGATCGAAGTCAAGGAATCCGTGCGAGGGATCTTTGCCGCCACGACGGCGGATCGCACGGATCGGCGCGAGTCCGGCACGGACTCGTCAAGCGGAAGGCCAAGCACATGACCGGGACGGGCGCAGCGGGCGGGAGCGGGTTCCCGCGCGCGGTCGGACCGGGCGACCTGCCGACCGCCTCCACGCGGCGCGAGGAAGCCCCGGTGCTCGGCTACCGCGGGCCCACGGCCTGCGCCGCGGCCGGCATCACCTACCGCCAGCTGGACTACTGGGCCCGCACCGGCCTGGTCGAGCCGTCGATCCGGTCCGCGGCCGGCTCCGGCTCCCAGCGGCTCTACAGCTTCCGCGACATCATCGCGCTGAAGATCGTCAAACGGCTGCTGGACACCGGCGTGTCGCTGCAGAACATCCGGATCGCGGTCGGCTACCTGCGGGCCCGCGGCGAGGCCGATCTGGCCGGCGTCACCCTGATGAGCGACGGCGCCAGCGTCTACGAGTGCACGTCCCCGACCGAGGTGTTCGACCTGGTGCAGGGCGGCCAGGGCGTGTTCGGCATCGCGGTGGACGCGGTGTGCCGGGAGGTCGAGGGCACGCTGCGGCAGTTCCCCGGCGTCGGCGACGGCGATCTGGGCCCGGGCTCCAGCGGCAGCACCGGCAGTACCGGCGGCGTGGGCGGCCCGGCGGCCGGCGAGGGCTCCGGCACCGGCGCGGCGGGCGACGGCATGGTCGACGAGCTGGCCCGGCGCCGCCGGATAAGGGCGGTCTGAGGCCGGCCGCCCCGCGCCGGTGAAGATCGTCACGGAACCGGGGCCCGGCCCCGAGCGTCTTCCCGAACGTGAGCAATCCCTCGCCCCGCGCCAGCGCCCGTAAAGCACAGCGCCGTCTGTACCAGGTCGCGTGCCTGGCGGTGCTGGGCTTCTTCGCGCCGATCACCACGGTGCACGCGATGGCCGCCCCCTACCAGCGCAGCGCCGCCACGGTGCCGTACGAGCCGGTCGCCGTCGTGTTCGGGGCCGCCGAGCACAACGGGTACCCGACGCCGTACCTGGCCCGCCGCCTGGACGTCGCCCTGGACCTGTACCAGCGCAAGAAGGTGACGGTGATCCTGGTCACCGGCGCCACGGCCCCCGGCTACGACGAGCCGACGGCGATGCGGGACTACCTGACCCGGCGCGGCGTGCCCGCCTCCCGCATCGTGCGGGACTTCGCGGGGCTGGACACCTGGGAGTCGTGCGTGCGGGTCAAGAAGATCTTCGGCGTCGAGCACGCCACCCTGGTCACCCAGGACTTCCACCTGCCGCGGGCGCTGACCCTGTGCCACGCCGCCGGCATCGACGCCTACGGCGTGGCGGACACCGACCCCGGATCGGCTGGGGAGCAGGAGCAGCTGCACGATTCCGGGCGCGAGATCCTGGCCGGGTTCAAGGCGCTCGGCCAGGCGGTGTGGCAGCCGGATCCGCGCTTCCTCGGCAAGAAGGAGACCGCGGTCGCCGACGCGCTGGCCAAGGCGGGAAAACCCAGTGGGGCGCCGCAGGGGTGAGTCGCTAGTTTTACCCGCATGACTGCTGATCCACTGGCCGGGTACGGCTGGGACGAGGACCGCGAGACCGAGGGCGACGTCGCCGCGTTGCGGGAGGCCGGGCTCGTGCCGGGCCGAGTCGCAAGGGTGGACCTCGGCGCGTGCGATGTGGTGATCGCCGCACAGGGCGACGGGGAGCCGGGTGCTTCAGGGGAAATATCCGGCGGCTCCGGCGGTGTCCGCACGATCCGCACCGACGCCCTGCCCGGCATCTGCACCGGCGACTGGGTCATGCTCGACCCGCACGGCGCCCCGCTCCCGACCCAGGCCCAGCTGCTGCCGCGCACCACCGCGATCGTCCGCGGCGCCGCCGACGGCAGCTCCCAGGGCCAGGTGCTGGCCGCCAACGTCGACACCGTGCTGATCGCGGCCTCGCTCGCCGCCGAGGTCGACCTCGGCCGCATCGAGCGCTATCTGACCCTGGCCTGGGACAGCGGCGCGCACCCGCTCGTGGTGCTCACCAAGGCCGACGTCCAGTACGACCCCGAGGTCATCGCCGACGTCGAGGCCGCGGCGCCGGGCGCGACGGTGCTCACCGTGTCGGTGGTGACCGGCGAGGGCCTGGACGCCCTGGCCGCGCTCACCGCCGGCGCCACCACCGCCCTGATCGGCCCCTCCGGCGTCGGCAAGTCCTCGCTGACCAACGCGCTGCTCGGCACCGAGGCCATGGCGGTCGGCGGCACCCGGGAGACCGACGAGAAGGGCCGGCACACCACGACCACCCGCCAGCTGATCCCGCTGCCCGGCGGCGGCGTGCTGATCGACACCCCGGGGCTGCGCGGTGTGGCGCTGTCCGGCGGCGACGACGGCCTGTCGCAGACCTTCTCCGACATCGAGGAACTGGCCGAGCAGTGCCGCTTCGGCGACTGCTCCCACGACGCCGAGCCGGGCTGTGCGGTGCTCGGCGCGATCGAGGCCGGCGAACTGCCCGAACGGCGGCTGGCCAGCTACCGCAAGCTGCTGCGGGAGAACGAGTGGATGGCCTCGCGGACCGACGCGCGCCTGGCTTCGGAACGCACCAAGGCGTGGCGGGTGCGCACCAGGGAGATGCGCACGAACCAGAAGCCGCCGCGGCCCTGAGCAGACTTGAGCGGATGCCGTGCCGCGCGGTCCCGGTTACCGTCGGGGCATGATCAACGGCACGCACGCGATCCTCTACAGCACCGACGCGGACGCCGACCGCGCGTTCTTGCGGGACGTGCTCGGCTTCCCCGACGTGGACGCCGGCGGCGGCTGGCTGATCTTCCAGCTGCCGCCGGCCGAACTCGGCGTGCACCCGGCCGACGGCGCGCCGACGACCGAGCTGTACCTGATGTGTGACGAGCTCGACGCGACGCTGGCGGATCTGGAGCGCCGGGGCGTGGCCGTCGTGGGGGAGCGGACCGAGGCGCGCTGGGGCGTGCGGGGCTACATCCGGTTGCCCAGCGGTGCCCGGCTGGGGCTCTATGAGCCCCGGCACCCCGTCGCCGCGGATCTGTAGGCGTCTCGAGGCATCTGTAGGCATCCGCAAGCATCAGCAGCCTGCTGATCTCCTCAGGCTTCTGAGACCCTTCGCAGGGGCCGTGCCGGGCAAGCCGCCGCAGCTCAGGCCGCCGGCTCCTTCAGTCCGCGCCGGATCTCCTCCAAAATCCCCGGCGCCGCGCGCTCGATCAGCTCCATGACGTGCTCGAACGCTTCGTCGTCCTCGTAATACGGGTCCGGCACGTCCAGATCCCCGGCCATCGCCGCCGGGTCGAACGACCGCAGCAGCCGGATCTTCGCCCGGTCCCGGTCGTCCCGGGCCAGCGCCGCCAGTTCCCGCAGATGCCCGGCGTCCAGGGCGATGACGAGGTCGTAGTCGTCGAACCAGCCGCGATGGAACTTGCGCGCGGTGTGGTCGGAGGTGAAGCCGTGGCGTCGCAGGGTCCGCACCGTCCGGTGGTCCGCCGGATCGCCGGCGTGCCAGCCTCCGGTGCCGGAACTGTCCACCAGCGCGGGCAGGCCCTCGTCCTCCACATGCCGGCGCAGGACGTGCTCGGCCATGGGCGAGCGGCAGATGTTTCCGGTGCACACGAAGGTGACGCGGTAGGGGCGGCGCGGACTGGAATCGGACATGTGATCGATTCTCTCGCGACCTGGGCCGCGACGGGGAATCGGCAGGTCAGGGCAGCAATCAGCGGTGGTCGGCAGGCTCGCGGGCACAGACCCGGCCCGGTCCCTAACCTTGACCGCATGCGGTCCGAGACGATTCCCGCCAAGAGCGGACGGGCCTGGCGCGTCGCCGCCGGTCGATCGTTGCGCGTCGTCGACGTCGACGGAGGTCAGACCGGCGACCTGTTCGCGGTCGCGGCCGACGACCCCGCCGACGGCCAAAGCAACGGCCGCACTTTCGACTACGGCGGAACGCTGCGGCTCTCCACGGGCTCGGTGCTGTACTCGCGGCGCAGCCGCCCGCTCCTGCGGATCGCCGAGGATGAAGTCGGCACCCACGACTTCCTCTACGCGCCGTGCAGCCAACAGATGTACGAGATCGAATACGCGGCCACCGGGCCGCGGCCGAACTGCTTCGACAACCTGGTCGGCGCGCTCGCGGCGTTCGGGGTGCCCGCGTCGACGGTGACCACCGCGTTCAACGTCTTCATGAACGTCGGCATCGCCCCGGACGGCGGCCTGACCGTGCTGGCCCCGGCATCGGCCGTTGCGGGCCGGGGCACGACCTTCGTCGCCGAACGCGACCTGTTCGTAGCGGTCACCTCCTGCCCGGCCTCGAACTGCAATGGCGGACGCGCTCAGCGGCTTGTCGTGGAGTTGCTCTAGGAGCTGGTCGGCGCCCTGGCCGGGACCCTGGTCGGCCGCGCCCGCAGGACCTGGCAGACTTGGCGCCCGTGGAACCGGGTGCGAACGCGAAGACCCAGGGCGCGCAAGGCGCCGTGCTGCTGCTCGGCGGGCGCAGCGAGATCGGGCTGAAGGTGGCCGAGCGGATCGCCGCGGGGCGCACCGTGGTGCTGGCCGCGCGCCGCGGCGGCGAGCTGGGCGAGGAGGCCAGATCGGAAGA
>JABFXP010000390.1 GCA_013361685.1 Catenulispora sp. | reverse complement strand
GTGTGGTCCTACAACGAGGAGAGCGGCCGCTACCGCAAGCTGGAGCCGGTGTTCTACGTACCCGGGCCGGAGCGCAAGCTGGTGCAGGAGGGCAAGCCCGGCAAGTACGTGTTCGTGTCCGGCACCGACGAGCAGCACAAGATCGTCGAGGAGACGGTCCGCCGCTCCTGCGAAGCCTCCTACGCCTCCTACCTGGAGATGCTGGACGCCGGGGTGGCTCGCGAGGTCGCCCGGACCGTGCTGCCGGTGGGGATCTACTCCTCGATGTACGCCACCTGCAACGCCCGCGCGCTGATGCACTTCCTGTCGCTGCGCACCAAGCACGAGGAGGCGACGTTCCCCTCGTTCCCGCAGCGGGAGATCGAGATGGTCGCCGAGAAGATGGAGGCGCACCTCGCCGAGCTGATGCCGCTGACGTACGCCTCCTGGCAGGCCAACGGACGGGTCGCGCCGTAGTAGTCCTAAAGAGTGAAAAACGACCGCGGCTGTCCGCTCGACCCGTAACGCGCGTCTTCGACGTCTGTTAGGCACGGCGGACCCCGTCCCCACCGGACCCCCGAGCGGTGGAGACGGGGTCCGTCCATTCCCGCGGACTTTCGCGGATGATGATGGCGGGAAACCGGCGGCCATGAAGCTGCGCTGTGCGATTCGCGTAAGCAGCGTCAGATATTCGATCACCGGGGTGGCCCGGTACCGTTGGGCACATGGCGCAGACCCCGACCCAGGTTGTATCCGACGCAGACGCCGCCGCATGGCGCGCGGGCGCACCGTTCGGCCGGATGATCACCGCGATGATCACCCCCTTCAAAGCCGACGGATCCCTGGATCTGGACGGGGCGCGGGAACTGGCCGCGCACCTGGTCGACGCCGGGAACGACGGCCTGGTGATCTCCGGGACCACCGGGGAGTCGCCGACCACCTCCGACGCCGAGCAGGCCGACCTGCTGGCCGCCGTGCTCGCCGAGGTCGGGGGCCGGGCGCGGGTGATCGCCGGGGTCGGCACCAACGACACCGCGCACACCCTGGAGCTGGCGCGCCGCGCCGAGGCGGTCGGGGCGCACGGCCTGCTGGTCGTGACCCCGTACTACAGCAAGCCGACGCAGGAGGGCCTGTTCCGGCACTTCACGGCGGTCGCCGACGCCACCGCGCTGCCGGTGATGCTCTACGACATCCCGCACCGCGCCGGCGTCCCGATCGAGGTCGCGACCCTGATGCGGCTGGCCGAGCACCCGCGCGTGGTGGCCGTGAAGGACGCCAAGGGCGACCTGGTCGCCGGGTCCACGGTCATCGCGAACACCGATCTGGCCTACTATTCAGGGGACGACCCGCTGACCCTGCCCTGGCTGTCGGTCGGCGCGGTCGGCGTGGTGAGCATGTCCGGGCATGTCGCAGCGCCGCGGATCCGCGCGATGATCGCCGCGTACCTGGCCGGCAACGCGGCCGAGGCCACCGCACTGCACCAGGAGTTGCTGCCGGTGCACGCCGGCGTGACGATGCTGCCAGGTGTGATCTCCCTCAAGGCGGCAATGAACATGCTGGGACTGCCCGGCGGCCCGGTGCGGCTGCCCCTGGTCGACGCGACCGAGGAGCAGGCGGCTCAGCTCAAGACGTATTACGCCGCAGGCGGCGTGAAGATCTAGCAAGGAGCGGACCAGCGGTCCGCGGAACACAAAGGAAAACTGCATGAGCCATCCGCATCCGGAACTCTCCGGACCCCCGCCGCTGCCGCGAGGCGCGCTGCGAGTGACACCGCTCGGCGGTCTCGGAGAGATCGGTCGCAACATGACCGTCTTCGAGTACGGCGGCAAACTGCTCATCGTCGACTGCGGCGTCCTCTTCCCGGAGGAGGCCCAGCCCGGCGTGGACCTGATCCTGCCCGACTTCAGCTCCATCCGGGACCGGCTGGGCGACGTGGTCGGCGTGGTGCTCACCCATGCCCACGAGGACCACATCGGCGGGGTGCCGTATCTGCTCAAGGAGTCCGGCGACATCCCGCTGATCGGCAGCAAGCTGACGCTCGCGCTGGTCGAGGCCAAGCTCGCCGAGCACCGGATCCGTCCGTACTCGCTGCAGGTCGTCGAGGGCGACGTGGAGCAGATCGGGCCGTTCGAGTGCCGTTTCGTGGCGGTCAACCACTCCATCCCGGACGCCATGGCGGTGGCGATCACGACGCCGGCCGGCACCGTGTTCCACACCGGCGACTTCAAGATGGACCAGCTGCCGCTGGACGGCCGGCTCACCGACCTGGCGACCATCGCCGAGCTCGGCAAGGCCGGGATCGACCTGCTGCTGTCGGACTCCACCAACGCCGAGGTGCCGGGCTTCGTCACCTCCGAGCGGGAGATCACGCCGGTCCTGGACCGGGTGTTCGGCCGGGCCCGGGGCCGGATCATCGTGGCCTCCTTCGCCTCGCACGTGCACCGGGTGCAGCAGGTCTGCGACGTGGCGGCCGCGCACGGCCGCCGGGTGGCCCTGGTCGGCCGGTCCATGGTGCGCAACATGGCGGTGGCCCGGGACCTGGGGTACCTGAAGGTCCCGGCCGAGCTGATCATCGATCTGAAGGAGATCGACGACCTGCCGGAGAACGAGGTGGTGCTGATGTGCACCGGCTCGCAGGGCGAGCCCATGGCCGCGCTGTCCCGCATGGCGAACCGCGACCACCAGGTGCGGATCACCGGCGACGACACCGTGGTCCTGGCCTCCTCGCTGATCCCCGGCAACGAGAACGCGGTGAACCGGGTGATCAACGGGCTCACCCGGTGGGGCGCCACGGTGGTGCACAAGGGCAACGCCATGGTGCACGTCTCCGGGCACGCCGCGGCCGGTGAGCTGCTGTACTTCTTCAACCTGGCCAAGCCGCGCAACGTCATGCCGGTGCACGGCGAGTGGCGGCACCTGCGCGCCGCCGCCGACCTGGCGATGAAGACCGGCGTGCCGGCCGACCGGGTGGTGATCGCCGAGGACGGCGTCACCGTGGACCTCGTCGAGGGCGTGGCCCGGATCACCGGCAAGGTCGACGCCGGCTACGTCTACGTGGACGGCAGCTCCGTCGGCTCGGTGACCGAGGCCTCGCTGAAGGACCGGCGGATCCTGGGCGAGGAGGGCTTCGTGTCGGTGTTCGTGGCGGTCTCGGCCGACACCGGGAGCATCGTCACCGGCCCGGTGATCACCGCCCGCGGCTTCGGCCTGGACGACGCGACGCTGGAGCAGGCCCGGCCCCTGATCGTGGACGCGCTGGCCAGCGCGGCCGCCGAGGGCATCGGCGACACCCACCAGCTGCAGCAGCTGGTGCGGCGCGCGGTCGGCCGCTGGGTGTCCAGCACCACGCGGCGCCGGCCGATGATCCTGCCGGTGGTCGTCGAGGTCTGATCCGCGACCCCGGTCTGCCCCTACGGGCCATCCTTTCGGTGCTGAGTCGAAAGGATGGCCCGCGGCCTTTCCGGTGGCTGTAATGGATGACGGGAGAGCGACGGCCTTCGTGGGGCGGAGCCGCCGCTCAGACCGGGGGAACCCAGCGAAGGCACCTACGGGGGGTCCGGAAGGGGTTCATAGGGGGAACGGGGCACGGGGGAACGGGGAAGCGGGGACGATCGGGGGTGGCCGGACCAAGGGTCCGCAAGCCGGCGGACAGCGCGGCCCGGCCAGGCACGTCCTCGCGGGGCGACCGCCGGCAGTGGCTCCTGCTCAGGCAGGGGACGGGGACTACCGGCGGTTCGCCGCGATCAGGTCCGCCCCCAGGCCGGTGAGCCGGTGCCGCACGGAGCGCCCGGTGCGCTCGGTCACGATCAGCCCGGCCGTGCGCAGCGCCGTGGCGTGCGCCGAGGCGGTCGGTGCCTTCACGCCCAGGCGGGTGGCCAGCTCGCCGGTCGTCGGGTCGTCGCCGATCGCGCGCAGCGCCGCCGCGCGGGCCCGGCCGATCAGCGCCGCCAGGCCGTCGTCGCCGGACTCGGTGCGGTCCAGGGTCTCGGCGGCCTCCAGCTCCGCCACCGGGTAGGCGAGGAGCGAGCGCCGCTGCGGCACGATCAGCAGCCCCACGTACTGCCCGAAGATCGAGGGGGTGAAGGTCAGCCCCTCGCCGCGCAGGTCGTACTGCCAGTCCGGGACCTTCGACAGCGCCAGGGAGAGCCGGTCCGGCTCCCAGCTCAGCTTGGGGTGCAGGTGGTTCAGCATGGCGCCGGGGCCGTCGGCGGCCATCCGCCGGGCCCGGCGCCCGATGTCGGCGTCCAGGGTGCGCCGGATGTCCGGCCAGTCCTCGGCCACGCAGGCCCGGTACAGCGCGTGCATGGCGTCGGTCAGCAGCGGGATCAGCCGCTCGCCGCGGTCCCGCAGCGCGTCGAAGATCCGGCTGGGGCGGTGGTCCCAGGTGTCGAAGATCTTGAAGTCCTGGACCAGGTCGGCGTCCCGGACCGCGCGCAGCGCGTCCAGCTCCTCCTGCACGGTGCGGTGGGTGCGTCCGTTGACCGGGACGTCGGGGATCAGGAAGGCCGGCGCGTAGTTCGGGATCGCGCTGAGCAGTTCCACCACGGGGCGGGAGCGCTCCGGGATCAGCCGCCGGGCGTCGGCCAGCCAGCGGCGGTGCGCGCCGGGGATCGGCCGGGTGGAGCAGCCCAGCGGGTCCAGGCCGCGGATCAGGTTCAGCAGCGGGGAGGTCTCGAACGCGATGCGGCCCAGGTCCGCGCTGCTCATCGGTATGCCGACCACCACCCACCCCCGCCCTCGACGCTTCTGCCGTCGCCGCGCCCCGGCCCCGCGCGAGGCGTGCGTGGCAGAACCCCGGCGCGGTGCCTGCCGCGAACTGTCGCGGTTTCGCATGATACGCCGCAGGCCCCCGACCCGGGTGGGTCGGGGGCCTGCGATTCGTACATCAGTGTGCTGCCGGGCGCCGGACGGCGCCGGTGCGCACGGCTCAGGCGGCGGCCTCGGCGAGCTCGCCGGAGGTCAGCTTCTCCGACAGCGCCTTCCAGGCCGGGACCTTGGCACCGAACTTGGCGGCCAGTTCGGTCACCTCGGTGTTGATCTTCGCGCGGTCCGCACCCTCGATGGCGGACAGGATGCCGAACAGCTCCTCGGAGTCCACCTTCAGGTGCAGGTTCTTGCCGTCGCTGTTGGCGAAGTAGCAGAAGCCACCGCCCAGCGGCGTGAACCGCTTCATGTCACCGAAGACACGCCCGCCGCCGGCACCGCCGGCACCGGCGCGCACGGATGCGCGTGCTGTCTTGCTTTCCTTCTTGGCACCGGCCACGACGGCCCTCCTCGATAGCCCCGGCGCGCCTGCGGGCAGGCGCGGACGAACCAGCTTGATTGATTACAGCCAGATGGCCGACCCTCGCGGACTGGGCGGATGCACGCCTGCGCACCACACCGACACGGGGCCGACCGAACTACTTTAGCCTGAACGGCGCTCAAGACGGGAATCCGCCCCGGCGCCGGCGCCGCGGGCCGACTTGCGTGTGGCAGGCGGTACCGATGGGACATCACCGGTAGCCTGGTCATCATGGCCACCCGTACGCCCTCCAAGAACAGCAAGGCAACGGCAGCCACACCCGCGTCCAAGTCCGGGGCGAAGTCCGGCGGCTCGGCGGGTTCCGGCGGTTCCGGGGGCGCCGCCAAGAAGGGGCGGGGCAAGGCGTCCGGCTCCGCGTCGGCTGCCTCCTCCGCCACGTCCTCCGGGTCGGGCTCCGCGGCGAAGAACCCGCGCTCGCGCTCGGCGCGCACCGCCGGCCCGCTGGAGAAGGGCATCGGCAAGCTGGCCTCGGGCTCGCGCCGGGCCACGGTCCGCAGCGCCGGCCGGGCCTCCCGGGGCGCCAAGGCGCTGCACCCCGACCACCGCCGTGACGGCGCCGGCTTCGCGCTGATCGGCCTGGGCATAGTGATGGCCGCGGCGCTGTGGCACGGCTTCCCCGGCGCGGTGCCGCAGTTCATCGTCTCGGTGGTGGCCGGCGCCTTCGGCCGGGTGGGGGCGTTCACCCCGCTGCTGGTGTTCGGGCTGGCGGCGCGGATCATCCGGCGGCCGGAGGAGGCCGCGGACACCAACCGGATGTCGATCGGCTGGGGGGCGTTCACCGTCGCCGCGGTCGGCCTGATCCACATCGCCGGGCACCTGCCGCACCCCTCCGACGGCGCCACCGCGATGCGCGACGCCGGCGGCTGGGTCGGGTTCGCGGTCTCGGCGCCGGTGGTGCAGACCGTGTCCGCCTTCGTGGCGGTGCCGCTGCTGTTCCTGCTGTTGTTCTTCGGGGTGCTGGTGATCACCGCGACGCCGGTCTACCGGATCCCGGAGCGGATCCGGGCCGGGCGCGGGCACGCCGGCGGGTTCCTGCACTGGATGATCTTCGGCGACCGGGACGAGCCGGACGCGCTCGCCGCCGAGACCGACGATCCCTACGGGATACTGCCCGAGGACGACGACCCGTCGGACAACACCGCCCGGACCCGCCGGCTCCAGCAGCTGGACCGCGGCCGGAGCCGGGCGAACGCGGTGGAGAACGAGCCGACGATCTTCATCCCGATGCTGAACGAGCCGGTCGAGGCCGCGGCCGACGCCCCGCCGGAGTTCGTGCCGGCCGCCGACGACGGGACCCAGGTGGCGATCCCGGTCGCGGTGCCGCGCAGCCGCAAGTCCGGCGCGAAGAAGGCCGCCGCCGCGCCGCCCGTCTCGCCCAAGGACGCGGTCCAGGCGGCCATGGAGCTCTACTCCGCCAACGCCGACCCGAACGCCGAGTACAAGCTGCCGCCGCCGGACATACTGCGGGTCGGCGCGCCGCCGAAGACCCGGTCGAAGGCCAACGACGCGGTGGTGGCCTCCCTGGTGGAGGTGTTCGCGCAGTTCAACGTCGACGCCCGGGTCGTCGGCTTCACCCGCGGCCCGACGGTGACCCGCTACGAGGTCGAACTCGGCCACGCGGTGAAGGTGGAGCGGATCACCGCGCTGTCGAAGAACATCGCCTACGCCGTGGCCTCGGCCGACGTGCGGATCCTGTCCCCGATCCCGGGCAAGTCGGCGATCGGCATCGAGATCCCCAACACCGACCGGGAGAACGTCTCCCTGGGCGACGTGCTGCGCTCGGTGGAGGCCACCGGCGAGGTGCACCCGATGCTGGTCGCCCTGGGCAAGGACGTCGAGGGCCGGCACATCGTGGCCAATCTGACCCGGATGCCGCACCTGCTGGTCGCGGGCGCCACCGGCGCGGGCAAGTCCACCTGCATCAACACGCTGATCGTCTCGGTGCTGCTGCGGGCCACCCCCGACCAGGTCCGGCTGATCCTGGTGGACCCCAAGCGGGTGGAGCTGACCAGCTACGAGGGCATCCCGCACCTGATCACGCCGATCATCACCAACCCGAAGAAGGCCGCCGAGGCGCTGCAGTGGGTGGTCCGCGAGATGGACCTGCGCTACGACGACCTGGCCGACTCCGGCTTCCGGCACGTGGACGACTTCAACGCCGCGGTGCGGGCCGGCAAGCTCAAGCCGCCGCCGGGCTCGGAGCGGGTGTACCAGCCCTACCCCTACCTGCTGGTGATCGTCGACGAGCTCGCCGACCTGATGATGGTGGCCCCGCGCGACGTCGAGGACTCGATCGTGCGCATCACCCAGCTGGCCCGGGCCGCCGGCATCCACCTGGTGCTGGCCACCCAGCGGCCCTCGGTGGACGTGGTGACCGGACTGATCAAGGCGAACGTGCCCTCGCGGCTGGCGTTCGCCACCTCCTCGCTGGCCGACTCCCGGGTCATCCTGGACCAGCCGGGCGCGGAGAAGCTGGTCGGCCAGGGCGACGCGCTGTTCCTGCCGATGGGCGCCTCCAAGGCGCAGCGGCTGCAGGGCGCCTACGTCTCCGAGGCCGAGATCTCCGCCATCGTGAAGTTCACCACCGACCAGCTCAAGCCCGCCTACCGCGAGGACGTCACGGGCGCGGCGACGTCGAAGAAGGCGGTCGAGGAGGAGATCGGCGACGATCTGGACCTGCTGCTGCAGGCCGCCGAGCTGATCGTCTCCACGCAGTTCGGCTCCACCTCGATGTTGCAGCGCAAGCTGCGCGTCGGTTTCGCCAAGGCCGGGCGTCTGATGGACCTGCTGGAGACCCGCGGCGTCGTCGGCCCCTCGGAGGGGGCCAAGGCGCGCGACGTGCTGATCCGGCCGGACGACCTGGAAGGGATGCTGGACTCGATCCGCGCGGAGGCCGGGGCGTAGTACTGCCCGTACTGCCCGCGGCGCCCCGCCCGCCAAGGGGATCCGGCGGACGCGCGGCCCTGAGTCATGCCCCGCCGGAGCGCGCCGAACCCCGCGCGCTCCGGCGTCGCGTGTCGACAAGTCGATTGCCCTCGCCCGCTCCGCCCTATCAATACGACATACGGGCGAATCCACACCCGGAGCCGCCTCAATCCGCCCGATCCGGGGCATAGCCGACAGTGCGGGGGTGTGCGCGGCGGGAGGTCCGGCGGGCTTACGGGTGAGGTGAATCGAGGCGGTGTCGCATGGGTCAGCGGGCTGAGGACGAGCGGGACGGCGCGGGCGTCGGGCTCGATGAGGCGGACACCCGGCGCGGCGAGCGGTTCGCCGGGGACGAGGCCGGCGGCGCCGGCGTCGGTGCGCGTACTGCGGCGCGCAACGGCGGCGGTACCGCCGAG
>JABFXP010000633.1 GCA_013361685.1 Catenulispora sp. | reverse complement strand
CCGCGAACACCGCGCACCGCGAACACCGCGCACCGCGAACACCGTAGGCCCCATCACCGCCAGCCGGCCCCTACCACCGCCGGTTCGCCACCTGAACGCCCACCCAAGCCAGGTGCTTGATCCGCGTCACCGGCACGCTGACCCCCAGCCGCCGTGCCGCCGCCACCTTCTCGCGCCGCAGCAAGCCGCTCTGCGGCAGGAGCTTGGCTCGGCGGCTGTTCTGACCCTCGTGCACCCGGTAGCGCACCAGTTCCTCCGGCAGCGCGGCCACCTCGGCGCGGCCGAGGATCCGGAGCCAGAGGTCGTAGTCCTCGCAGTTCTTCGCGGCGTCGCGGAAGTCTCCGGCCTCGCGCACCGCCTCCGGCCGGACCATCACCGTGGACGTGGTCACCGGGTTGAACAGCAGCAGCCGGCGGGCCAGCGCCTGGGACTCGGTGGGGCCGTGGAGCGGGCCCAGGTCGGCGCCGGTGTCGCTGGCGAAGCGGCGGGACCAGGTGGCGAGCATCCCCAGGGTGGGACGGCGGTCGAATTCGGCGACCTGGCGGGCCAGCCGCTCCGGTTCGCACAGGTCGTCCCCGTCGCAGAACGCCACCAGGTCGCCGCGGCACTCGGGCAGGCCCGCGTTCCGGGCCGCGGCGGCGCCGGAGCGGGGGCGCGCCGTGACGACGATCCGGATCCGGTCGGCGGGCAGCACCGCGGCCATGCGCCGATTCTCTTCGCACTCTCCGTCCAGCACCAGGACCACTTCCCAATCTTGGAAGGTCTGCTTCTGGATGCTGAGCAGTGTCTCTTCGAGATACCGCTGGCGCGGGGCGCACGGAATGAGCACGGAGACCCGCGGCGCCCCGTGCGTGTTCGCCGGGTTTGTCGTGTTCGCCGTAGTCATCGCGCTTTCTTCGCGTCGGCGATGATCTGCCGCAGAGCGTCGAACGAAGGCCGGTAGCTGCCGTCGCCCCGCCGCAGCCCGAAGACCAGGTGGGCGTCGGGCACGTCCTCATAGGAGAACCAGAAGAACGACGCCACGTTCGGATACGAGGCCAGCACCTCCGCCTCCCGCTGAGCCTGGTGCACCTGCGCGGCTTCCTGCGGCTTGACCTGCTCCGGCGGTCCCCAGATCAGCGCCGGGATGTTCGCCCCGGTCTCGGTGATCCAGATCGGCATGTTCGGGGATCCGGCCTCGTTCAGCGCGGTGATGATGCTGGTCGGCGACTTGCTGATGGCGAGGAAGGTCTTGCTGGTCCCCGGATCGCCGTCCGGGTAGGGGTGGTAGCCGATCCCGTCGACCGCCTTCAGGCCGCCGGCCTTGGCCACCGCGGTGATGAAGTCGTAGGGCGCGATGAAGGGCGCGCCGGGACTCGGGTGGTCGGCCGCGAGGCCGCCCATCAGGATGAAGGCGTGCGGGTCCGCGGCACGGATCGCCGCCGATGTCGTCACCAGGAGCTTGGTGTAGTCCGCGGGGTCCGGGAGCGGGGCCCAGGCCACGATGTTGGGCTCGTTCCACACCTCCCAGTGGTGGACGCCCCGCGCCGAGTAGCGGGCGACCGCCTGCTTCACGAATTTGGCGAACAGCGCGTTGTCGGCGGGCGGGCAGGCGGAGGTGTCCTTGCAGGCGTCTCGACGCGCCCACGGCGGCGGGAAGTCGATGGTGGCCAGCACCTTCAGGCCGCGGGCGTTCGCCCCGGCGACGACGTTGTCGAACTTGGAGAAGTTCGGCGGGTAGTTCGCGAAGGACTGATAGTCCTCCCAGCCGAAGTCGACGCGGATGTAGTCCATCCCGAGCCGCTTGGCGTCGTCGAGCGCTGTGGCGAGCTCGTCCGGCTTGGCGAACGTCAGCCGGTCGCTGTAGTCCAGGCCCCACTTCATGTCGTTGGGCCGCGAGGTACCGCTCGGAGCCGGTTTGGTCCCGGTGGCGGTGCCGGATCCGGAACCGTTCGCCCCCGCCACGGAGGGGGCGGAGCCGGGCACGGATGCCGACCCGGAGGCGTTCGTGGAGGCCGTGCTCGCCGCCGGCGAATGGCCGAACGCCGTCGGCGCGCCGGGGTCGCCGCCGGAGACGGCGGTCGCGATGCCGGCGGCGGCGAGGATCGCGGCCGCGGCGGCCCCGACGATCGCCCAGTGCCGGCGCTTGCTGTTCGCCATTATGATTTCGGGGCCGGTGACCGGCTGCCCTTCGCTCCCCTCGGCCGGATTTCGTCGCTTGGCGGATCCGGTCGGTGACCGGGAGCGGCCGGAAGGCCGTCGCCGTCGCCGGGCGTCCTGGAAAAGGACGTCCGCCTGCGAGCGTTCATAGTGCCATGGTTCGGTGTCCTCGGTGTGCGTGTGCCGATTCTCGAACCCCGGCGGTTCGCACCCCCCATGTCGGTTCGAGGATTGCGCGGCGTCGGTGAGAATTCTGCACATAGTCAACCTGGGCTTCGAGGCCGGCGGTGCGGAGAAGTTCGTCCGCATGCTCCGGGACGGCCAGACCGCCCGCGGTCACCAGGTCCGGGTGGTGGCTCTGGAGGCCCCCTCGGGAGACCGGCCCGTCTTCGCCGACGACCTCCTCCCGCCGGTGTCCGGCGGGCCGATCGGCAAGCTGGCCGGGTTCGTCTGGCACCGCCGGGCCTATCGCGGGGTGCGGCGGATCATGCACGAGTTCCGGCCGGACTGTGTCCATCTGCACACCGTCGGCGGGTTCAGCCCGGCCGTCTTCCCGGCCACCCGCGGCGCCGCGCGGATCCTCACCGTGCACGGGCCCGAGGACTGGACCCGCAGGCTGTTGCGCTGGCAGGTGGCGGACAACGCCGGCCGGATCCCGCCCGGCGCGTTGCCCCGCTACCTGCACCTGCGTTTCCTGATGCGGCCCGCCTACCGGCTCCTGGGCCTGCGCCGGATCGACGGGTTCGCCGCCCCGAGCCGCTTCGTCGCCGAGCTGATCCGGGCCGACGCCGGCCGGGTGCCGATCCGGGTGATCCCGCACGCGGTGGACCGGGCCTTCACCGCCCCGGTGCCGGTCTCGGACGTGTGGCAGGTGGCCTACGTCGGCCGGCTCAGCCCGCTGAAGGGCGCGGACGTCCTGCTGGAGGCGTTCGGCATTTTGGCCCGGACGCAGCCGAAAGCACGGCTCGTGGTGGTCGGCGACGGCCCGGAGCGGGACCGGCTCCAGGCGGCGGCCGCCGATCTGGTGGCGGCCGGCGCGGTCGAGTTCCGCGGCTGGCTGACGCCGCCTGAGGTCGCCGAGTGCCTGCGCGGCTCGGCCCTGCTCGCCGTGCCCTCGACCACCCCGGAGATCTTCGGGCTGACCGCCCTGGAGGCGTTGCAGCTGGGCCGGCCGCTGGTCGCCAGCCGGAACGGGGCGCTGCCGGAACTGGTCGGGCCCGACAACGGCGTGCTCGTCCCGCCCGGCGACGCCGCCGCACTGGCCGAGGCGCTTGCCGGGCTGATCGGCGACGCCGAACGGCTCGCTCGGCTGGGCGAGGGCTCGGCCCGGCGCGCCGCGGATTTCGACCTGGACCGGTGCCTCGGCGACTATGAATCCTGGTACCGAGAGGCGGTCGCAGGCGGTGGCCGTCCTTAGCAGGGTCGGCCGAGTCTGCTGTTCAGGGCTTGGTCCCGGGCGCGGACCTCAGCGGCGGAGCCGCTTTTCCGCGGCCTGCCACAGCGAGCGGGCACCGGCCAGCAAGAACGGGGCGGGGTCGTCACGAGCGAACCACGCGGCCTCGTCCGCGCGGGCCACGGAGGCCAGCCACGACCGCATCGACAGGGCGCCTTCTCGCCGATAGCCGAGTGCGGCGAACGGGTCGAAGTTCTCCACGACCAACGCCCGCCCGGGCACCGCCGCGCCCGCTGTGCAGCCGCGTCCGGTGAGGTCCAGGTGCAGGGCGCGGACGGCGTCGATCCCGGCCGTGTCCTGGAACAGCCGGAACTGGGCGCCGAGCCTGGGGTTGAAGTCCAGCAGACGGTACCTGTCGTCCCGCGGGTCCCACCGGTAGTCGAGGTCGACGATCCCCTGATACCCCAGCCCGGACAGCAGCGCGACCGCCTCGGTGCGCAGCCGCTCGTTCGGCGCCCACCGGCCGTAGGTGGTCAGGCCCGCGTGCACCGGGAAGGAGCGCTCTTTGGTGCCGGTGTGGCCGAACAGGCACTGCGAGGCGGCGTCGAAGTAGCCGTGGAAGAACCAGTCCTGGCGTGCGCCGGCCGGTGCGGGCGCGATGTATTCCTGGAGCAGCAGGCCGGTGTCCGGGCCGTCGCCTGTCGCCCGGCGTGCTTGCTCGACCAGAGCGCGCAATTCGCTTTTGCCGCGGACGATCGTCGTGCTCTGAAGTCCTGCCGACCGGTCGGCGGTCCAGGGCAGGTTCAGCTTGGCGACGATCGGATATCCCAGGGCGTCGGCGAAGGCCGTGGCCTCGGCGGCGTCCACGGGGACCGTCGTCGCCGGATGCGCCACCCCGGCGGCGCGGCAGATCTCGGCGAGCGTCGCCTTTCCGGCCGCCCGGCGCGGCAGGTCGGCCGGGGGCTTGGGGAACAGGTACCGGGGACGCAGCTTGTCCCCGTGCTCGGCCAGCAGCACCGCGCCGGCGTCGTCGGTGGTGACCAGGACCGCAGGTCCCGGCAGCCGGTCGGCGAGCCGGTCCAGCCGGTCGAGCACGTCGTCGGTGGTGATGTGGGCCGGCATCGGTGTCATCGTGCCGCGCGCGTAGCGGGACGCCCCGGCCGGAGCGAACCGGTCCTCGCGCATCGCGTGGACCTTGATCCCCAGCCGTCCCAGGCTGCGGATCACCCCCAGGCCGCCGTGGTGGAAGACGTTCCGGTCGAGCTTCAGGAGCACGGCGTCGGTAGCGGTGTCCGCGTTCACCGACGCGCTCAGAGCCATGGTAACCAGCTTATATAGAAGGTCAAGGTGGTCCTCGCCGCCAAGGAGATGCCGGGCCCGCCGGCCCGTCGGAAGCCCGCGGTCGCGGAGCTTGCCCAGATCCTATGAGCCGGTCCCGTTTACTCCGCGTGAAGGCCACCCCGACCTGTCCGCGTTCAGCGCGGCAGTCTCGCCGCCACGGTCCGGGACGCGAACGCGGCCCCGAACACGAAGCGCATGGACGGCCCGAACGTGGCCGCCGCCGCCAGCCCCACCATGTGCAGCCCGGGCACCGAGGAGTTGAAGCCCGCCCCCAGGCGCGGCGGCCCGTACGAGCCCCGCAGGCCCCGGACCCGGCCGCGCAGCTCCTCGCCGAGCACTGTCAGCTTCCTGACGTCCACGTCGAACCCGGTCGCGGCGATCACGCGGTCGACGTGCAGGTCTCGGCCGTCGGACAGCGCCAGGCGGAGCGCGTCCGCGTCGGGCTCGGCCGCGGTGATCTCGGTGTCGGTGCGGACGTGCTCGGCGTCGAAGGCCTTCTCGAAGCGCTCGCGGATCCACCACGAGCCCGCCGGGCCGAGGGTGTCGCGGACGAGCCGGATGCGGCGCTCCGCCGGCAGCCGCCGGAACAGGGTCGGCAGGTCGGCCAGCACCTTGTTGTACCAGCCGGCCCCCAGGCCGGTGTCCGGATAGCGGAGCCGCCGCCACAGGCCGTTGCCGACTTCGACGGGCAGGCTGTTCCACCTCAGCGTCCCGGCCCGCGCCACCAGCGTGACGTCCGCGCCCACCTCGTCCAGCAGCACCGCGATCTCGATCGCCGCCTGTCCGGCGCCGACCACGGCGACCCGCTTGCCGCGGAAGCTGGACGGATCGTTCACCGCGCAGCTGTGCATCAGCTGAGGGGGCTGGAGGCCGGCGAGCGCTTCGGGGATCCGTGGGAACGGCAGGAAGCCGGCGGCGAGGACCACGGAGCGGGCCCGCGCCGTGGACCCGTCGGCCAGCTCCAGCGCGAACACCGAGCCTTCGCGGTCGACGCGCACCACGTCGGTCTCGTGCAGGTCCGGCACGGCCTCCTGCTGGAACCAGCGGCCGTACTCGACGAACGTCTCGACGGGGATCGGCACACCGTATGCGTATGGCAGCCCTTTGAGTCGGCAGTACGCCTTCAACGTGTACCGGTCGCGCGGGTCCGACAGGTGTGAGGCCTGCGGTTCGGACTTGAGCCTCATGCCCGCCGGCATGTGCTCGGCCCAGGCCCGCATCGGCGTGCCGAACACCCGGGTGCGCGAGCCGCGCGCCCCGGCGTGCGCCGCCACGGACAGACCGTAGGGCCCGGCACCCACCACGGCGGTGTCGAGTATCTCTGTGCCTGTCATCGCTACTCCTTGTTCAGGCCCTGCGCGACCTGTCCCCAGGTATCGCAGGCGCCTTATCCCCCGGGGGTCCGGCCATGCCGGCCGCAATGCTGACCGGCGCGAAGAGTTCCAGCCGGAAGGCCGACTGGAACTGGTGTTCAGGATGCTGGGTGACTTGTTCGTAGCACGTAAATCGTGGAAAGCACACCCCATCGCATACCGCCGGACCAACCAAATCCCCCGACCATCACGCCGGCCCTCTATGGCGCGGAGCGGCCGACGCACGACGCATCGGCCCGTGCGTCAGTGAATATCACATCGGCGCTTTCTTCGCGTAACCGGCCCCGGGGACGGCGGGCACTCAGTGTTGCGAGTCCCCGTTCTGCCGGCGGGCCGGGCCGAAGGCGTAGCCCGCCAGGGTGCGCATGCCGGCGGTGTTCCCGTGGCGCACGGCGGAGGGGAGCATGGTGGCGGCGTGGAGGCGGGAGGACAGGTGCAGCCGGGCCGCGCGGGCCGCCTTGTGCCAGCCCAGGGCCTCCATTTTCGCGGCCTCTTCGAGGAAGAAGGCGCGTTCCTCGGTGAAGCGGCTGCCGGTGAAGGCGCGTTCGCTGGAGACGCTGACGGCGTGGCGGCGGTACTGGAAGCAGGGGGTGTCGGAGACGACGATCTCCGCGCCGGCGCGGACCCATTCCAGGGTCAGGGCCAGGTCCTGCACCACGCGCAGGGCCGGGTTGAAGCCGACCTTGGTGATGACGTCGGTGCGCCAGCAGATGGCGGGGAAGTACATCCAGTTGCCCCGCAGCAGGCTGACAGCCAGGCTCTCCCCGCGCAGGACGGTCGCGCCCTGGATGCGGGGGGCGTAGACGCGGCTCTTGATCTTGTCGACCCAGGGCTCGGTGAGCGCGCCGTGCTCGTCGATGATCTCGACGCCGGGCTGGGCCAGCGCGGCCTGGGGAAAACTCTGCATCAGGGCCCGTACGGTGCCGACGTAGTCCGGCAGCATGCGGTCGTCGCTGCCGATCATGGTGACCAGCGGATGGCCGGCCAGGGTCAGGCACTTCTGGAAGTTCTCGGTGATGCCGAGGTTGGTCTCGTTGCGCTGGTACCGGATCTTGTCGGCGCCATGGGCCGCCGCCAGTTCGGCGAACCACTCCGGAACCCCGGGCTCTTTGCCGTCGTCGACCACGGTGAGCCGCCAGTGCGGGTCGTTCTGGTCCAGGACGCTGCGGACCGCTTCCTGCATCATGCCGACGTCGCCGTAGTAGGGCATCAGCACGTCAACAAGATCTTGCCCTGAGTCATCGGCGCCCTGCTCCGGGCTCGGCGCGTGCCGCGAAGGCTGTGGCTCAGCGGGGTTCATCGTCCGTCACCGGACATATATATCATTCGGGCCGTCGGCGTTTCTATAGTCGGCGAGGTGCCGCGGCGCAGCGCGCGGGCCCTGCTCACCAGGGAACATGCCGCCTGAGGAAAACAATCGCCACGACGGCCGGACGCCGCGGTCCCGTACGGGTCGTCCGGCTGCTCGTTTCGCGTGCGGTGGCTTGACAGGTCGGTAAGACCGATCGATGGTATGGACCAATCGTCGGGCAGCCCACTCTTCAGGAGCGTCCATGCGCGCACGCCTCAGAGGTCTGAAACTGTTCACCGCCGTCGCGAGCTTGCTCGCCGCGGCCATCGCGCCCGGCGCGGTCGCCACAACCGCCGCCGCCACGACCACCGCCCCTGCCACGACCGCGGCCACCGCTGCGAGCACCCCGATCCAGGTCTACGGGGCCTGGCACTGCTCGGACGACGCCTGCTTGTGGGGCACGGTCCGCAACATGACGGACTTCGACACGAACAACCACTGGCTCATCGACCGCGGGGACGGCCGCCCCTCGGTGAACCTGGTGATCCTGTCGTTCGTCAACCCGCTGCGGCTGCTCAACGGCACCACCGACAGCGGCGACGCCAACGGCGTCCCGGTCGGCATGAACTCCGCCGTGGTGAACTACTTCACCAGCCACGGCATCCGCGTGATGCTCTCCATCGGCGGCATCACCTACGTCAACGACTGGGACACCGCGCTGAGCACGAACGGCACCCTGCTGGGGCAGAAGGCGGCGGCGCTGGCCTCGCAGCTCGGCGTCGGCATCGAGATCGACTACGAGAACAGCTCCAGCCCGAACCTGACCGGCTTGCAGAACTTCATCACCGCCTACCGCGCGGCCCACCCCTACGACGCCACCGGCGCCGACCCGGCCGCGCGCCTGACGATCGACGTCGCCGCCGGCGACCGCTGGCTGATCGGTCTGGACCAGTACGCCACCGCCAACTGGCTGACCACCGCGAACCCGGTGCTGGACTACGCCAACGCCATGGTGCCCAGCAAGCAGCCCTCGACGAGCACCGCGGAGTCGAACTGGCAGGAGCACCTCACCGGCAAGCCGAACTACAGCCCGCCGATCCCGCCGCTGGCCCCGGCGAAGTTCACTGGGAGCCTGTACATCGCCGAGGGATCCTCAGTGCGTCCAGAGTGCACCAACTTCTCGGCGTCTTTGCAGAACTCCACCGGCACTTGGCTCCAGTCGGCCGCACCGGCCGGAGCGGGCACCACGCCGGGGATGCTCGGATACATGTTCTGGGCGGCCGAGCGCCCGTCGACCCGGGGCGTGACCACGGACCCGCCGAACACGTGCGAGGGCGGGGTCGGCGCCGGGGCGACCGCGTACAGCGTCCCGATCCCGATGCCGGCGCTGCGACAGAGCTGAGCATGGCGACGTGTCCGCCGGCCGAGCCTGGACTCGGCCGGCGGACACGCGTGTGGGGGCACGGGTGGAACGCCGGCGCCAGCGTCGAGGCCGGGGCGGTGTGTATTCGAGTTCTGCTGCAAGGAGTCCCCGCCCCGCCCACACCCTGACCGCCGCCTCGCGGAGATTGTCGCGATCGGTGAGATCTTCGGCGGTTTGCTTCCCGTTTCCTCGCAATCCGCGTTACGGAAATGCAAATTATCGCCGCACCCCTTGTCAGAGCCTTTAGCGATCACTAATTTCATCCGCGCTGCCACCGCGGGACAGCACCGCCACCTCCGCCCGACCAACCGGCCCCGGGACCAACCCCGTCCCCCGGGCCGATCGCACGTGCGCACGGGGACCCCACCACCCCACCCTCAACCAGGAGGCAGTACCTTGCGATCCAACCTGCGCCCCACCGGGCGCCGCGCCGCGATATCCCTGGCCGCGGCAGCCGTGCTCGGCCTGTCCGGCACCGCCATGGCCACCACGGCGAACGCCGCCGGCGGCGCCCCGTGGACCCGGGTCTGCGACGCTCCGGCCCCCGGCATGGCCGCGTGCCACGCGCTGCACGTGAACAACGTGCGCGAGAACGTCCGGGCCACCGGCGTCACCCCGAACGCCACCCCCTCCGGCTACGGCCCGGCCGACCTGCTCTCCGCCTACAACCTGCCCGCGAACGGCGGCGCCGGCCAGACCATCGCGATCGTGGACGCCTACAACGACCCGAACGCCGAAGCCGACATGAACACCTACCGCGCCCAGTACGGGCTGCCGGCGTGCACCTCGGCCTCGGGCTGCTTCCAGCAGGTCAACCAGACCGGCGGCACCAAGCTGCCGCGCTCGTCGACCAGCTGGGCCGGGGAGATCTCCCTCGACCTGGACATGGTCTCGGCGATCGCCCCGAACGCCCACATCATCCTGGTCGAGGCCAGCACCGCTTCCATGACCAACCTGGGCACCGCGGTCAACACCGCGGTCAGCATGGGCGCGAAGTTCGTCTCCAACAGCTACGGCGGCGGCGAGTCCAGCGCCGACACCGGCTACGACTCCACCTACTTCAACCACCCGGGCGTGGCCATCACCGTCTCCTCCGGCGACGGCGCCTACGGCGTGGAGTACCCGGCGGCGTCGGCGAACGTCACCGCGGTCGGCGGCACGGCGCTCAAGCGCGACTCGAGCACCCGCGGCTGGAGCGAGTCGGTCTGGTACACCAAGGCCGGCGAGGGCGCCGGCTCCGGCTGCTCGGCCTACGACCCCAAGCCGGGCTGGCAGAAGGACACCGGCTGCGCCAAGCGCACCGTCGCCGACGTCTCCGCGGTCGCCGACCCGGCCACCGGCGTGGCCGTGTACCAGACCTACGGCGGCACCGGCTGGGCGGTCTACGGCGGCACCTCGGCGTCCTCGCCGATCATCGCCTCGGTCTACGCCCTGGCCGGCACCCCGAGCGCGAGCATCCCGGCGGCCGACGCCTACGCGCACCCCACGGCGCTGAACGACGTCACCACCGGCAGCAACGGCAGCTGCTCCCCGGCGTACCTGTGCACCGGCGGGACCGGCTATGACGGCCCGACGGGTCTGGGCACCCCGAACGGACTGGCCGCCTTCACCGGCTGACCTCCGGACTGAGAGGGCCGGTCGGACCGGCCCTCTCAGTTGTTTTCCTACGCCGCTCAGACGTTGTAGAAGATCCGCGAGAACGTACCGGCGATGTTCTCAGTGACAGGAGTGTTGGTGTCAGTGATGGACACGTCGGTGTAGCTGACCGAGGCCAGAACGAGCCTCTGGTTGCCCGGGCAGGAGAAGGAACCGGCGCTCGGCGGCGAGAGCGTCAGGGTCGCGGTGATGGAGCCGTTCTTGCCGGAGGAGAACGTCCCGGTGGCGCTGACCGGTCCGGAGACGGTTTCCTTGTTGGCGGCCTGCGGGTGGTTGCCGCCGTGGTTGATGCAGGCGTAGACGGCGGTGGAGTCGGCGCTGGCGACGTAGGTGATGCTCTGGTTGTCGCCCAGGCCGGCTTCCTTGAAGTTGACGTTGAGAGTCCCGCTATCGGTGACTCCCGACGCAGCAGTGCGGATGAAGTGAGGGCTGTCCGCCAACGCCGGCCCGACGCTGACGGCGACGCCGCCCGCGGCGAGTAAGAGCGCTGTTGCGGCTCGGCCGAACATGATGCTGACCTTCTTCCCGGAGTGATGCTGTAACCGGGAGCCCGAGTCGGCCGGCGCCGACCCGGCACTACTGGCAAGTCGATCTGCTGACTTGCGGGTATTATAACGGCGCATTCCGGACAAACTCTTTGTGGCCTGTTCAACTATTTCGCTCACTGCGCGTGGTCCGGAGCCTCTTACCTGGCGCTCGCCGGTGTTCAGGCCGTGTTCGCGGCGACGGACCGTTACTGCCGGATTCCTGCGGCGTCTGCCATGTGGGTGACGCAGACGGGCGGGCGCCTCTGGACGGCTGTAGCGGCAGGCCGCGTCCTGCCGCTACAGCTCTGTACTTATCGCGGTCTGATCAGAACCCGCCGGAGCCGTTCGGCGTGCCCAGCCCGGTCGGGCCGTCCCACCCGGCGCGGGCGGTGCACAGCTGGCTCGGCGAGCAGGAGCCGTTGCTGCCGGAAGTCACGTCGAAGAACGAGCCGGAGTGGGTGTACGGGTAGTTGTTGTCGATGCTGCCGGTGTTCCCGGCCAGCGCGTACACGGAGGCGATGATCGGCGAGGCCACCGAGGTGCCGCCGTAGACCTGCCATCCCGAGCGGCCCTGGTAGGCGGTCGAGTCGTAGACCGCCACCCCCGTGTTCGGGTCGGCCACGGCCGACACGTCGGCCTCGGCTCGCAGCGTGCACCCGGTGTTGAAGGAGCTCTGGCCGCTCAGCGCGGCGTTCAGCGTCGAGCAGCCCGAGCCGGCGCCGGACCACACGGTCTCGGCCCAGCCGCGGCTGGCCGAGGACTTCGTCAGGCTGGTGCCGCCGACCGCGGTGACGTAGTGCGAGGAGGCCGGGAACTGCACGCCGTAGCCGCTGTCGCCGGAGCTGGCGGTGATGGCGATGCCGGGGTGGTTGTAGTACGGCGCGGAGGAGTCGGACAGGTCGCTGCCGCCGTAGCTGTTGGAGATGGCGTTGGCGTGCAGCGCCGCCGCCTCGTTCACCGCGGTGCCCAGGTTGCTGAACGACGCCGAGGACGCCTCCACCAGCAGGATGTGGCAGTTCGGGCAGACCGCCGAGACCATGTCCAGGTCCAGGGAGATCTCGGTCGCCCATCCGGCGTTGGTCCGCGGGTACTTGGTGCCGCCGGTCTGGTTCACCTTCTTGAAGCAGCCGTTGGCCGTGGTGCACGCCGGCAGCCCGTACTGCGCCCGATAGACGCCGAGGTCCGCCTCGGCGGTCGGGTCGTCGTAGGCGTCGACGATCGCCACGGTCTGCCCGGACCCGGCGGTGCTCGACGGCAGGTTGTAGGCCGACTGCAGGTCGGCCGGGCCGTAACCGGACGGGGTGGCCGCCGGCTGGACCAGTCCGGGCGCGGCGTGCCCGGGGACGAACATCGGCTTCGCGATCGCGTCGCCGGCGGCGGCCGCGGCGCCGGGGGAGGCGGCGAGCGCCGGGATCGCCGCGGCGAGCAGCAGCGCCGCCGCGGTCGCGAACAGGGGCCTGATACGACCTGTCACTGAGATCCTCCGAGTACGGAAGAGGGGGTACAGCCCGGCCGGTGACCGGACCGTGGTGCGCGTGGCGAACTCGGTGGCAGGGCCGACGGACCGATCCGCAGCCCGCGGGCGCTGGGCCGGTGCGGGCGCCGACGGTCCGGCGGCGACATTCGGGGCCGTGCCGCGCTGCTGCGTCGCTTCCCGGCGCGGTGGGTGGCGACGGCAGGTTCCGGACGGCCCAGACGGATGCCGCCGACGACGTCGACGGCACGGTGGATGTACGGACTCTGTCATCGGGGCCGTGCTGGGTGCCGACCGTCCGTACGGCGGCCCCTCGCACGTTTTGCGTTGTCAGAGTTCGTATTACAGCGGAAGGTAGCAAGGGGTGAGTGGTCGGTCAATGGCGTGCGGACGGCGGGCGTCCTGATCCGTTCAGTCCCACCAGAAGCGCACTGCTTCGGCGCCGAGCAGGCAGGCGGCAAGATCGGGGATGTCCTCCGCGTCGTACAAGTCCATGCCGTCCAGGCAGTAGGCGGGATACTCCCAAGCCAGGCGGAGCGCTTCCCACCGGGTGGCCGGCGGTCGCGTGAGCACCAACTCCAAGCCGACGGAGGACATGCAGGCCAGTTCGGCACCGTAGCGTCGGCCCCAATGGCGGAGGACCGCGCCGTGCACGGCCGGCTCGGGGCAGCCGTTCCAGCCGCCGTAACCCACCAGCGCGGGGATCTGCCAGGACTGCGCCTCGATGAGGGCGACCTGGAGCGGCGCGGGCGAGCCGTCCCGCTGGTAAGGCATGACGAGCCCGTGGCGCCGACCGGGTTCGTCGGGCCATCGCGCCAGCAAGTCTCGGCGGGCGTCGTCGTCCAGTGCGTCGAACTCGGTTCCCGGACGGATCAGCAGCGCCTCGCCGTCCAGCGCCGCGGCCTGCGTCACGCGTCGCGCCGCCGCTTGCTCGGCAGCATCCACGACGCCCGCGAGTTCTTCGCCTGGCGGCACCAACACCGGCCACCGCCCTGTGCGGTCATGCACTGCGCGCAACCTTCGCCACCAGGCGACGGCTTCGTCTCCTTCGGAGACGAAGCCCACCACGTCGACACCCGCGACGTCGGCGCCTACAGCGGACGACAGCGACACCAATTCCGGCACCGCGACACCTGCGCGGGACAATCGCTCCGCTAGATCGTCGGTCGCCATGTCGTACCAATCGGTTCATGATCGCGTGAGTGGGCATGAGGCGCGTTAGGTTGGGGGAGTGCCCGCAGCGCCTCATTATCCCGCCGCTGTTCAAGCCTTGCTATACGACCTCTGTGACGGGCCGGTGGCCATCGAGCGTTGGGATCGGCTCGAGCCCTGGGCGGTCGCGCGGCTGTCGCTTTCAGGTGGTGGCGGCGATAGTGATCGTGTCGGCAAGTCGGTGATCGTGAAGTGGGTGCGGGAGGACGGCGATTCGCGCACGGAACGTTGGCGGCTGAGCGTTGAGCTGGCCGCCTTGCGGTTCCTCGCCGACGACCTGGAGTTTGCGATCACGCCGCGGGTGATCGGCGCTGATCTGGCGGCCGGATTCCTGGTTCTCGAGGACCTTGCTCCCCGCGTCGCGCTGGATCAGCTCATTTGCCGCGACGGGGTCGCGGCCCACCGGGAGCGGCTGGCTGTCTTCGCTCGCGCCTTGGGGGAATTGGGGGCCGCGACCTGGGGGCGGGCCGAGGCCTATCGAGCACGCTGCCTCGCCATAAGTTCCGTGAATCCGACGGTCGATGGCCGCTTCACCTCGCTCTGGGACCAGGCACACGACACCGCCGCGCTGCTCGGGACGCCCGTCACCGGGCGCGTCGCGTCCGAACTGACCGCCGCGCTCGATGAGTTGAGTGCGCCCGGCCCGTTTCTCGCGCTGAGCAACGGGGACGCGGAGGCCAACAACATCCTGGTCCACGAATCAGGCCCCGCCGACGCCCGGCTGATCGACTTCGAGGCCGCCCACTACGGCCACGCACTCCTCGACGGGGTCTGTCTGCACGTTCCCGGGCCGCGATGGCTATCGGTCGGCGACCCGGCCGCCAACGGACTCGCCGACCGATACCGCCAAGCATTGAGCCGGGGGATACCGGAAGCACAGGAGGACCGGCTCTACGGATTCGCGCTGGGCGCCGCCTGCACGTCGTGGGCATTGCTCCGCTTGCAGCGCCTGCCCGTGCTCGACGCGCGCGCCCCAGGCGACCATAGCCGCCTCCAACTCATCGAGACGCTGGAAGCGACCGCCCGCACTGCCGAAGCTCATCACACCCTGCCTCACCTCTCCGGCTGGCTCCGTAGTACGGCGACAGCGCTGCGCCGCCGCTGGCCCGACGCGGATGTGGACTTGACCGACGCCGCGAGATTTCCGCCCTACTCGCCCCGCTTATGAGCGAGCGCAGCCCGATCACAGCATCGGGGGTGCCGGAAGCGGGCCCGATGGCGACGCGGCTTCTGCTGGTCGCAGCAGCGATGCCGCGAGATTCCCGCCCCGCTTATGAGCGTGCGCAGCTGGGCCTGGTGGCGGGGCGGTCACGTCGGACACCGACCCAGCGCAGGTATGGCGACTCCCACTAGTCGCAGCTAGGAGGATTCCTTCGGCAGGCGGATGGTGGTGGTCGTCGTGCACCGCAGGGCGTGCGCCGGACACGACAGACTGCCGCCGCCGATCACGTGGACCAGAAGCGGGGCGTTGCGGCCGCCGGCCCGGTCCACGGCGGCCCGCAGCCCTTCGGGATCCGGCGCCGGCGGCAGACCCAGGACCGTGATCTCGACTTTGCCGTTCTCCGCCGCGACCGACTCGACCTCCCAGCCGTGTGCCTGGGCCCATTGCCTGGCCGCCGGTCCCGCGTCGGCGGCCAGGCGGCGGTCGGTGGTGATCGCGATGGTGCCGACCGTCAGCGGGACCGCCACCAGGACCAGGAGCCCGGCGACCAGGACCAGGCTGGTGCCGTGCAGCCGCCCGACGTGCCGCCCGGCCGCCCGGCCCGCCGTTCGGACCCGGTACAGCAGGAAGACGGCGATGCCGGTGCCGATGATGGCGGCCACGTTGGTGCCGAACAGCAGCGCCGCCTGTCCCGCGTCGTGGAAGCGGCGCACCTCCAGCAGCAGCCCGGTCACGGCCAGCGGCGGCACCAGGGAGATGGCGATGGCCACGCCGGGCAGTGCGTCGGAGACGTCGGCGCGGGCCACCGCGAACGCCCCGGCCGACCCGGTGGCCAGGGCGGCGACCAGGTCGATCAGGTGCGGGCTGATCCGGGCGTCGACCTGGCTGTTGCTGGCGAAGTGGTCCGGCGGCGCCCCGACGAAGCCGACCAGATAGCCGATGGCGACCACCGACGCCGCCCCGGTCAGCACCAACAGCACCGCGCGGACCAGCTGAACCCGGTCCACCAGGACGAACGCCAGCACGCTGCCCAGGATCGGCGTCATCAGCGGCGCGACGATCATCGCCCCGATCACGGTCGCGGTGGAGTCGCCGATGACGCCGGCCGCGGCGATCAGCCCCGCGAGGATCAGCAGCGTCCAGAACTTGGTGAAGCCGCGGGAGCGCAGCCCCGGCTCGATGAACAGCGACGACGCCATGCGGTCGACGTCGTCGGCGGTGACCTCGGGCACTACTGCTCCGCGGAGTGTCGGCGGACGGATGCCTGCATAGGTCGAATATAGGGACGTTGCGATCGCCCGATCGGGCTCGCAACGCCGTCCGTACGGCCGAACGGGTGGTCTGTTCGGTTAGTCGGGGACGGTGCGACCGATCGGCCGCTCGAACACGACAACCGCCGTCAGGGGGTGACGATGTCGAACCCCGGATCGGGGTCGGTGATGAACGCCATCAGCTCGCCCAGCTTCTTCGGGTCGCCGGAGACGGTGACCTTCCCGTCCTTGATCAGCTTCGCCGGATCCGCGGCGCCGGCCAGGATGCCGCGCAGTGAGGCCTCGTCGAGGGTGAACTCCGCATCCGGCGCGTTGGCGGCCGGTCCGGTGCCGAACACGTGCGTCAGCGTGCCGTTGTGCAGCCGCATCGTGATCGGGTCGTTCCTGCCCTTGAGGTTCCAGCGCACGGTGATGTCGGCGTCCCAACTCTTCGGACCGTCCACACGGATGGCGATGGCGTCGAACAGCTGGTCCAGGCTCAGGGCGGCGAACAAGTCCGGCGAGTCGGCGGCGGTCGGGGTGCCGATGTTGTGGTCGCGCAGTTCCAGGGCGCCCATCAGGTAGAAGTTGCGCCAGGTGCCGTTCTCCGAGCCGTAGCCCAGCTGCTCCAAGGCGTCGGCCTGGAGCTGCTTGGCCTCGGTGTTCTCCGGATCGGCGAAGACGACGTGGTTCACGACCTGCGTCACCCAGCGGTAGTCGCCGGCCTCGAAGGACTTGCGGGCCTTCTTCAGCACCTCATCTGCGCCGCCCATGAACTCCACGTAGCGCTTGGCGCTCTCGACCGGCGGATGCTCCCACAGATGCGCGGGGTTGCCGTCGAACCAGCCCATGTAGCGCTGGTAGACGGCCTTGATGTTGTGGCTGACCGAGCCGTAGTAGCCGTGGGTGTGCCAGGCCCTCTCCAACGCCGGCGGCATCGCCAGCTGCTCGGCGATCTCGATGCCGGTGAAACCGCGGTTGAGCAGGCGCAGGGTCTGGTCGTGCAGGTAGGCGTAAAGGTCGCGCTGCTCGCTCAGGAAGGCGAGGACGTCGTCCCGGCCCCAGGTGGGCCAGTGGTGCGAGGCGAACACCACGTCGGTGCTGTCGCCGAACGTCTGAATGGCCTCGGTCAGGTAATCGGCCCAGGCGTGCGGGTCGCGGACCAGCGCGCCGCGCAGCGTCAGCAGATTGTGCAGCGTGTGGGTGGCGTTCTCGGCGCTGCACAGGGCGTTGTGGTCCGGGAAGTGGATGTTCATCTCGGCCGGGGCCTCGGTTCCCGGCGTCATCTGGAACACCATGCGGATGCCGTCGACGGTCTCCGTCTGCCCGGTCTTCGTGATGTCCTTGGTCGGCGGGATCAGGGTCACGGTGCCGGTGGAGGTGGTCATGCCGAGTCCGGCGCCGATCTGGCCCTCCGCTCCCTTGGGCAGGGCGGCGCCGTACATGTAGGCGGCACGGCGGGCCATAGCAGTACCCGCATACACGTTCTCGGCGACGGCGTGCTCCATGAAGCCGGCCGGCGCCAGGATCGGTACCGCGCCCGCGTCACCCTCGGCGAACAGGCCTCGGACGCCGCCGAAGTGGTCGACGTGGCTGTGGGTGTAGAGCACACCGGTGACCGGTTTGTCGCCGCGGTGCCTGCGGTACAGCGCCAGCCCGGCGGCCGCGGTCTCGGTGGAGATCAGCGGGTCGATGACGAACACGCCCTTGTCGCCTTCGACGAGCGTCATGTTCGACAGGTCGAAGCCGCGGATCTGGTAGATGCCCGGGACGACTTCGAACAGACCGTGTTCGGCCACCAGGCGGCCCTGCCGCCACAAGCTCGGATTCGCCGTGTCGGGACAGTCCGTTTCGAGGAACGAGTACGAGCCCAGATCCCACACCACGTTCCCGTCCGCGTTCCGGATCACCGTGTCGTCGATGGTCCCGACGAAGCCGCGCTTGACGTTCGCGTCGTCGCGGGAGTCGTCGAAGGGGTACTCCTTGCGCACCTTGGAGTTGCCGGACTTGATCTCGGGAGACGCCGGACGGGAAGTCGTGGTCGTGCTCACTGGGAAGTCCCTCTCGGTTCTGGATCGTCGTGCCGGTCGGGTCAGACGGCGAGCAGCTTGCGCTTGGCCTGCTCGAACTCGGCGTCGGAGATGGCACCGGAGGCCTTCAGATCGGCCAGCTTCGCCAGTTGGTCCACGGTGCCGCTCTGGTTGTCAGCGGTCCCAGCGGTCCCAGCGGATCCGGCGGTCCCAGCCGTCTGGCGGATGTAGTCGTCGAATTCCTTCTTGTCCCGGTCGGAGTGGGCCCGGGCGCGTTCGGCCATACCGTCGCCGCGTGCGACGAGGTAGATGAAGATGCCGATGAACGGCAGCAGGCAGACCAGCAGGGTCCAGCCGACCTTGCCCCAGCCGTTCAGCTTCTTGTCGCCGAAGATGTCCGCGATGATCCGGAACAGCAGCATGAGCCACATGACCCAGACGAAGAACCAGAAGATCATCCAGAATGCGTTCAGCAGCGGATGGGACATGGCGGCTGCTCCTTTCGTCCATTCGTGACGATAAGAGCGGCCGATGAGCCGCACGCGGTGGAAGCGGCATTCGGGGGAGTCGTCGCCTGGTCTGACCGATCGGTCCTGTGGGATGCCGAAGGGCCGATGGTGCTGCTGCGGCGCGCAGTGATCAGCCGGCGGCCGTGATCTCGGCCGGCCGGTACCGGTCATCGATACCAGCCGGCCGCGCGTCTAGTTCAGATGCCGAGCGAGGAATCGGGACGCGGCCTCCCCGGCGAACTGCGGCGTGCCGGTGTGGCCGCCCATGTTCGCGTTCAAGGTCTTCTCCTTGGAGCCGAAGGCGTCGAACAGGTCCAGGGCCGCCTGCCGGTCGTTCCCTTCGTCGTCCCATTGCAGCAGGACGTGCAGCGGGATGGTGACCTGCCGGGCCTCCTCGACCATGATGCGGGGCACGTAGCTCCCGGCGAACAGGACGGCGGCCGAAATACGCGGCTCGACCACCGCCAGCCGGATACCGATGGAGATGACCCCTCCCGAGTACCCGACCGGGCCGCCGATCTCGGGCAGCGCGAGGCAGGCGTCCAAGGTCGCCTGCCATTCCGGCACCGCCTGGTCGACCAGCGGCAGGATGAGCCGGCTGACGATCCCGTCGTCGACCGGCCCGCCGGCCCGCACCGCCTGCCGCAGGTCGGCGCGCGCCTGCTCGGCGTCGGCGGACCGGGGCCGGTCACCGTCTCCGGGGAGTTCGATGGCGACCGAGGCAAAGCCGTCCGCCGCGGCGTGCCGGGCCCGCGCCGCCAGCCGGGGGTGCATCTTGCGCAGTCCCAGTCCGCCGGGCTGGCCGAGCAGGATCAGCCGGGACGGCGCGGACGCGGAGGCGGCGGCAGGCGTCCACAGGATCCCGGGGACCTCGCCGAGGGTGAATTCGCGCTCGAAGACGCCGTCGTCGAGGCGCTGTTCGGTGGTGAATTGCATGGTCGTGCCTTTCGAGGGAGCTCAGAACGGCGCTCCCGGACGACGACCTATCGCCCGACCGTGACCCCGGAGGGGAGCACCCATGTCGATTCTGCGTTCACGGGTACCACCTCCTCTGTGTCTCGCACGGCCACAGGAAACCTAGCAGCGGTCGCCTTGGTCCGCCAACACGTGTTGTGCTCACGAGTGGCACTCAGGGTGTCAGCTGCCATTCCTGATTCGTGCCGCCGTTGGCCGTCCACTGCACGACTTGGGCCCCGTCGCTGGTGGACCGGCCGTACACGTCCGCCACCAACCCGCTGTCGTGGCTGACGATGGTGTAGTAGCCGTCGCCGGTCGGCTTCAGATACCACTGCTGGTTGCTGCCGCCGTTCGCCGTCCATTGTTGGAGCTGCAATCCGACGGTCGAGGAGGAGGCGTTGACGTCGAGCAGCTTGCCGCTGCCGGTGTAGGCCAGCGTGTAGGCGCCGCCCGGCGCGGTGCTGACGGTCCAGGGCAGGCCGCCGCTCTGCTGCACGGCCTTGGCGCCGTCCGCCGTGGAGGCGCCGGCGATGGCGAGCGGCTTGCCGCTGTTGCGGTTGACGATGTGGTACGTGCCCGGCGCGGGACCGGACGTGGTGCCCACGTTGAGGTACTCGGCGGTGTCGGTGAACGTGGTGGTCCCCGATTTGCTGGTCGACAGCACCAGATACACCCGTGATCCGCCGGCCGGCGCGGTGAACGTGACCGGCTGGACGGCCCGGGAGCCGAGCGGCACCGTCAAGGTGGTGCTGCCGGACGCGATGACCGTTCCGCCGACCTGGTCCTGGTACGCCGTCCAGCTGAAGCCCACCGAGGTGTTGCTGAAGCCGTCGTTGAACACGGTGACGTTCCGCGTCACGGTGCTGCCGTAGGGATAGGTGGTCACCGCCTGCGAGAGCGGGAAGGCACCGTTCGCGTCGGAGGCGCCCGAGGCCGACCAGTACGGCAGGTCGATGGCGGCGACCGGGTTGAACGCGGCCTGGATCCGTTGGATCTGCGGGTTGCTCCACGGGTCGGTCAGGTTGTCCGCGCCGTAGATGGGATGGCCGCCCTCCTCCGGGGTGAAGTCGGTGGTCTTCACGCCGGGCACGAAGCCGGCCCAGCCGGACAGCAGGGTGTAGGGACGCAGATCGCTGGCGTCCTTGCCGCGCTTGGCGGCCGTCGCGGTGGCGAACCACTCGAACCCCTGCTTGGTGTCGCACGCCGGCCAGATGTACTCGCCCTCGCCGTCCGGCCGGCCGGCGACGGACACGACCTGCTCGCCGTAGCGGCCCAGACCGTCCAGGTAGTGCCCGAAGACGTCGAAGTTGGCGTAGGTCATGGTGGGATACGGATTGGCCGCGGCGCCCGGCCCGGCGTCGACGCTGACCGGACGGGTGCCGTCGTCGCCGTTCATCGCGGCGTAGAGGTCCTTCTCGAACTGCTCGGAGTCCAGACCGCTGTTGCCCGGCTCGTTGCTCTGGCTCCAGCGGACGACCGACGGGTGGTCGCGGTCGCGCAGGGTGAGCGCCTGGGCGTGGCTGACCATGGTGTCGTGGCCGGCGACGAAGTCCTGCAGGCCGTTGGAGCCGCGGATCCCGGTCTCGTCGATGATCATCAGGCCTTTTTCGTCGGCCACGTCGAGCATGTACGGGCTGGCCGGTTCCTGGTGGATGCGGACCACGTTGTAGTTGAGCCGCTGGTAGTTGTCGACGGCCTGGGGCCAGCCGCCGTTGCCGCCGGAGGGTGGGAGGAAGCCGGGCAGGGTGTCGTAGGCGTCGCCCTGGCCGGAGTCGGCGATCCGGTCGTAGTCCGCTCCTTGCAGGTCGTCGCCGCGGTAGTTCACGCGGACGCCGTTGAGGTAGTAATACTCGCCGTTCTGGACGCTTTCCCGGAAGCCGAAGCGGTAGGCGGCGTCGCTGGTGTGGCCGTCGTCCGTGGCCGCGTGCACTGCCAGGTCGTGCAGTTGGGCGCGGTAGCCCGGCTGGTAGGGGACGTTCGGCCACCAATACGAGGCCGGGCCCAGGTTCCACGCCACCGGGCCGACGGTCACCTTGGCGGTCGAGTGGGCAGCGACGGTCACGGTACTGGCGGGCAGCGCCGGGTACGCGAACGATGCGCCGTTGTCCGAGGCGAGCGAGCCGGTCACCGTCACCGACCGGGAGCTGCCGGTGGTGTTGGTCACCGACACGTCGTAGCCGAGCGTCTGGTTGGCCACGGAGGTGCGGATGAAGGTGTCGCTGACGTACACCGCCGGATAGACGCGCAGGAACGCTGAACGGTAGATGCCCTGCGGGACGGCCTCGGACCACTCGGCGGCGTCCGGGACGAGGTACTTGCCGTTCGAAGGGTTCTTCAGCGCGTTGCGGCCTTTGACGTCCACGCTGATCGTGTGCGTGGTGCCGGGAGCGGCGTAGGGCGTGATGTCGAAGTTCGACGGGGTGAACGCAGTGGTCTGCGTCGCGACCACATGGCCGTCCACCGACAGCGTCGCCTGGTGGTTGACCGCGCCGAACTCGATCCATGCCGACTGGGGCTGTCCGGTGTCCGGCACGGTGACCGTGCGCGAGTACACCGCTTCGGCCACATTGGTGAAGCCCTGCTTGTACCACCCGCCGCCGGGCACGGTGATCGACGTGGTCGCCTGACCGGCGGGCGTGAAGCTCCACGGCCCGGACAGGTCGACCGAGGTCGTCGCGGCGTCACCGGCGGTGAAGCCGTCGAGACCGGCTGCCGCCCCGGTCGTGGCCGATGCGACGACCGGCGTCGTCCGCGGTGCCGCCATGCTCGGTTGAGCGGTCAGTGCCGCCGCGAACAGCGCGGCTGCGGCCGCGAACGCCCCTGCGAAGCGTGGTCGCCGCAACGACGGCGTGCGCTGTGGGCGCTGACTCCGTTGGCGCATGTCCAGCCCTCCTGGCCGAGCTTCCACTGCCGGCTGTTGCTGATCCAGTCGCTGAAGTCATAGGTCTGATAGCGGCCGGTCGGGTCCTCGTGCCGGTGCCCTGCCGTGCTGTGAGCGCTAACACGACGGCCGATCGCGCTAAACATTGCGCGATCAGACCCGGCAACTTTCGGATAAGGACGCTGCCTCACTCCCCGCGCCCTGTCAAGGAGACATGGGATGTTTGGCTGGTCGCGGGAGTGTTCGTTCTCGTGAAAGTTTCCCGCGCTCGCGAAACCATCGCGTCCAGGCCTCGGACGGAGTCGGCCGTCTCGTCTGCGGTCCGCTTGCCGATGGCGAGCCGCGCCATCCGGAAACACCGAGGACATCCCATGGATGCTTGACAGGTGGCAGAGATTGGGTCACCGTCCCCCTCCGGGATGTTAGCGCTAACTCTTTTCGCGTCAGGCTGACCGCAAAGCAGGGAGACGACATGAAAGCAAGAGCAAGGGGCCACCGGGGCCCGGCGGCCGACGGCGCCCTGGCCGAACCGTGGACGCGCGGCGGAGGGAGCAACCACCCATGGAATCTCGGATGAGTGCGGCCGTCGGCTCACTGCGGCGCGCGGCCGCCGCCGTCGCCACGCTGGCTCTGCTGCTGGGAGCGCTGGTGGTCGCCCAGGCGTCGCATCCGAGCCCGGCGCGGGCCGCCACTACCCAGTTCCACGGTGTGAACTGGGCCGACCCCAATGACAACTTCATCACCGGTCCGAACATCCCGGTCGGGCTGTCGACCGCGGACAACTACGCGACCACCTATGCGAAGTCGACCGCCATCCTCAAGGGTTTCCAGGCGCTCGGCGCCAACACGGTGCGACTCGGCATGAACGCCGCGACCACCTCCGGGACCTGGTGGGGCAGCTACACCGCCACCCTGGACGCGGCGACCGCGCTGGGCATGAACGTCATCATCGCCCCGTGGCTGCAAGGCGGGACGGTCAGCGACACCAACTCCTTCTACCAGATGTGGGACACGGTCATCGCGAAGTACAGCGGCAGCAGCAACGTGTACTTCGACGTCATGAACGAGCCCTACGCCATGAGCGCGACGCAGCTCACGAACTTCGAAGCGAGCTGGCTGGCGCGCTACTCCAGCGTTCCGCGCGGGCGGGTGATCCTTCCCGGCCTCTACGCCGACGGGAACCTGTGCGCGGTGGGCGGCGACTCGCGTCTGACCGGGACGCTGCTGTCGATCCACATCTACAGCATGTTCGGCGACTCCCACACCACCGAGGCGGCCTGGGTCACCGACTTCCAGAACAACCTGTGCGGCTACGCCAGCCGCGCGGTGCTCACCGAGTTCGGCGTCCCGATGACCACCGGCGTCAACTACAACGGCGCGAAGGACGGCACCAACAACATCTCCTACCTGTATGCGATCACTGACACGGTCCGCAGCATGGGCATCGGTTCGGTGCTGTGGGTCGGCGTGAAGGAGGCGAGCCAGACCCAGGGCCCCGGCCCCTGCGACAACGCCTCCTGCGCGATCACCACGCTGAACGGCAGCGGCACCAGTCTGTCGTTGACCCTGAACAACCAGTCGGGGCTCGACCGGCTGCAATGGGGCTGGGGGACCGGCACCAACCCCGGCGGCGGCGGTGGCGGCGGCGGTACCGCGGGCGTGCTGCGGGGCGTGGCTTCCAACCGCTGTCTGGACGTGCCCAGCAAGGCCACCACCAACGGCACGCTCTTGCAGATCTGGGACTGCAACGGCGGAACCAACCAGCAGTGGACGTACCTGTCCAACGGCGGCCTGCAGGTCTACGGCAGCAAGTGCCTCGACGTTCCGAACCACGCGACGACCGCCGGGACCAGGGTCGAGATCTGGGACTGCAACGGCGGAACCAACCAGCAGTGGAACCTCAACGCCGACGGGACCGTGGTCGATCGCGAATCCGGGCTCTGCCTGGACGTGACCGGCGGGGGCACCGCCAACGGCACGGCTGTGGAGCTCTGGACCTGTAACGGGCAGAGCAATCAGCGTTGGTCTCGACAGTGATCCGGTCGGCTGGGCGCGGCGGGCATGCCGCGCCCAGCCGGCGCGCTTCCGGCCACCGGGTCGATACGGTCGTGGCCAGGCGTTCCATCTCCGGCAGACCGGACGCGGCGGCCGACTCGGAGAACTTTACGAGCAGCTTGCAGATCTTCGTGCGGTCGGGGCCGGTGCCGTGCGGCGCGAGCAGGTCCATAGCGACGTGGAATCGGTCAACGGCCAAGGCCGCGTGCGGCAGGCTGTCGCTGACCGCGGCCTTCGAGGATGCCGCGAATCAGATCGACCGCGTCCGGCAGGCTCCGACAGTCCTCGCCGGTGCTGGGGAAGTGACCGCCGCTCGGTGTGATGATCGCGGTCGCAGCCAATCCGGTGACGAACTGCATGACGTGGTCGCCGGTGGCCGCCCCGGTGACCGGATCGTCGCCGGCGTGCAGCACCCGTGCCCGGCCGGCCGCCGCTTTGATGACCGGCCAGTCGAAGGACGGCTGGAAGAACCCGGCCAGTTGCTCGTAGCCGACGCTGCGGGCCATCGAGGCGACGAGGAGCAGACCGGCGAACGCGCCACGGGCACCGGTGTCGTGCCGCTCCAGCAGCCGCAGGATGCTGACGCCGCCGAGGCTGTGGCCGACCAGGACGGTGTCGGTGGCAGGGCTGTCCGCGGCGGCCTCGGTCAGGGTCTTGAGCCAGGCGTCGGGTTGCGGCGCGTCCGGGTCCGGGAGCTGGGGCACGACGACCCGGTGGCCTTCCGATCGCAGGTCCGCCGCCAGTGCCGGGTACCAGTTGCCGTCATTGGTGGCGCCTATGGAGTGCGCCACGATGATCGTGCTCATGAGAGTCTCCTCTAATCGAAACGCTACGTCGCGTTTGAATTAGAGAGTAGCATCCCGCTAATCTGGGTGCCGTGCCTGCGAAATCGACCGGACCGGCCCGCCACCCCCGCACCGGCGGACGAGTCCGCAGCGACGACGCCCGGGAGCAGGTCCTCGCCGCCACGACGGCGCTGCTGGAAGAAGGCGGCTACCCCGCACTCACCATCGAAGGTGTCGCGGCCCGCGCCCAGGTCGCCAAGAGCACCATCTACCGCTGGTGGAAGAGCAAGCCCGCACTGGTCATCGACGCCTATGCCCAGGCCACCGCTGCCCGCATGCCCGAGCCGGACACCGGGACCGTGGCCGGCGACCTGACCGCATTCCTCACCGAGCTCTACCGGGTGGTCGACTACCCGATGCGAATGCAGGCGCTGCGCGGCCTCATGGCCGAGGCCCAGTTGGACCCGGAGTTCGCCGCCACCTTCCGCGACTGGATCGGATCTCGCCGCACCGTGCTCACCGGCATGCTGCTCCGCGGGATCGACCGAGGAGAGCTGGCCGGCGACATCGATCTGGGCTACGCAGCCGACCTGATCTTCGGCCCGTTCTGGTACCGACTCCTGGTCGGCCACACACCACTGGAACCGGCGCAGGCCGCCGGGCACGTCACCAGCGTGCTCGCCGCGCTACGGTCCGGCCGCAGTCCCGCCCGACCCTGAGGTTTGATGAGCCTCATTCGGACACTGTCGAATCGTTTCACTGCTTTCGCGGGCACATGCCTCGTCTCCTCCAGATCATGTGACTGATGGGGTAGAAGAAACTTCGTCGCAATCATCGACGATCTCGCCTATTTCTGTTCGGAAAAGCAGGTCACGTCGTTTGGGATCTCGACGCGCCGACAGAATACTGATCTCCCGCAAAGTGAAGCGAAGCGCTTCGACATGGGTTGTGGCGGCGTCGGTCTCTCATCGTGCCGGCCTCTGTGCGGACCTTGACCAACCGGCACCGGCCACCGGCCGGACTTCACGCCGGCGAAAGGCGGGTCGACGCGAGGCCGCTTTAGGCCGGCGCGTCTGAAAGTTTCACGAGAATTAAAGCGCCGACCAGCAGGAATCGCCGTCTTCGCCGTCGGCCGTTGACGCTTGTTTCGCAGTTCGTAATTTGGTGCTGCGCGGGCCTCACACCGCTTTTCCAGCGGGCAGTGGCTTCCACCGTCCGTTCCGGCCCACCCATTTCGAAGGAAGTGCCCAGTGCACGATCATCCCCGCCCGATTCGGGCCAGATCCCTCGCGCTCGGCGTCGGTGCCGCGTTGTTGATGCC
>JABFXP010000524.1 GCA_013361685.1 Catenulispora sp. | reverse complement strand
GTGCGGTTCACCGGGCCGGTCGACTTCGAGGTGCCCGAGCAGGCGGTGGACCACGTGCTGGCGGTGACCCGGGAGGCGCTGTCGAACGCGGCGCGGCACGCCGGGGCGTCCAAAGTCGAGGTCGACCTCGCGACGGCGGACGGCTTCCTGACGTTGCGGATCGCGGACGACGGCGTCGGCATCGAGCCCGGCGGCCGGCGCAGCGGCCTGGCGAACATCGCCGACCGCGCCGCGGAACTCGCCGGCGAGACGACCGTCGAGCCGGGGGAGAACGGCGGCACCGTCGTGACCTGGAAGGTTCCGCTGGACAGCGACGACTGACCCGGCCGATCGCCCCGGCGCGCAAATAGGGCATAAAGCCTCTGGGGCACGCGCCGGTCAGCCCTCATCGTGGACCCATGGGCAAGCAGAAGAGGGCGCTGTCCGGCCTCTGCGTCCGCGACGCCATGAGCACCCCCGTGCTCGCCGTCGCTCCCGAGGCCTCGATCGAGGACGTCGCACACGTGCTCACCGAGCACAACATCGGCGCCGTCCCGGTGGTGGACGCCGCGCGCCACGTCCTCGGCGTGATCGCGGAGTCCGACGTCGTCCTGCGCGCCGACGCCGTGACCTCGGCGGCCGGGCAGGTCATGACCACGCCGGTGATCGCCGTGGAGGCCGACGCCCCGCTGGCCGAGGCCCGGCGGGCGCTGGCCGACCACGGCATCGGCCGGCTCCCGGTGCTCGACCGGCGCCGCCGCCTGATCGGCATCATCAGCCGCCGCGACGTGCTGCGGGCCCTGCTGCCGGCCGATTCCGCGATCCGCCGCGACGTCGTGGGCACCGTGGCCGGCGCCGACGTGGAACTGGTCGCGGTGACCGTCTCCCACGGCCGGGTGTGGCTGCGCGGGCGGGTCGGCGACCTGGCCGTGGTCCCGGTGCTGGAGGAATCGCTGCGCCGGATCACCGGTGTCACCCGGATCGACGTGGAGATCCACGACTCCGAGGACGGCGACCGGCCGTGAGGGCGCCTTCGTCCCGCGGGACCTTCGCCCATCCGGTCCCGGGCCGTCCGGCCCTGCTGAAAGCGCGGCCCGCGGCCCATGCTGGACGAGGAAGTGGATCACGCCCAGGAGGGTGCCATGAAAGCCTTGATCGTCTACGAGTCCATGTACGGCAACACCCGCGCCGTCGCCGAGGCCGTGGCCGAAGGTCTCAGCCCGGCCTACGAGACCGAGGTCAAGCCGGTCACCGAGACCACGGCGGACGACGTCGGCCGGGCCGATCTGCTCGTGGTCGGCGCCCCGACCCACGTCCACGGCCTGCCGCGGCCCGCCACGCGCAAGTCGGCCGCCGAGACGGCGGCGTCCGACGACGCCCTCGCCCTGGAGCCGACGGCGCAGCAGACCGGGCTGCGGGAGTGGTTCGAGCACCTGGACCGCGGCGCCGGCAAGCGCGCCGCCGCCTTCGACACGCGCCTGTCCGCGCCGCCGCTGTTCACCGGGCGGGCCAGTGTGAGCATCGCCAAACACCTGCGGAAGTCGGCCTTCGAAGCCGTGGGCGAGCCGACCAGCTTCCTGGTGGACAAGCAGAACCATCTGCTCGACGGGGAACTGGAGCGCGCGCAGGCCTGGGGGCGGCAACTGGTCGCCTGATCCCCACTCCGCTCTGACCTGCGAGGACGACCGCGCGAAGCGGCGACGCCCGGCGCGGGTCAGCCGGCGTCTGCCGCCTGGTCGTACTCCTTGCGCGCGGCGTCTATCTGCTCGATGTGCCCATAAGCCCAGGCCCGGACTTCGTTGACGACGCGCGACAGGCTGCGCCCCATATCAGTCAGCGAGTACTCGACCGTCACCGGTACGGTCGGGAAGACCTCGCGGGTGACCAGCCCGTCCCGTTCGAGACCACGCAGCGACTGGGTCAGCATCTTCTGGCTCACCCCCTCGATGCGGCGCCGGAGCTCGGAGAAGCGCAGGGTTCCGTCCTGGAGCGCCAGCATGACCAGGGCGGACCAGCGGTCACTGATCCTGTCGAGGACCTGGCGCGACGGACATGCCATCTTGAAGATGTCGTACAGCTCGAACGCGTCAGGGACCTGGTTGGTTTCCACTAGGTACCTATACAACTTAAGAGTGCCTTCTTTCAAGGAGTAACCATCCTTCCTAGAGTCGGGACCCAAGACGACTCGCAAGGAGAAGGAACCATGAAGGCACTGGTGGCAACCGGTAACAGCGATGATCTGCTCGGCTCCCTGGAGTTCGCCGACCTCGACGAGCCCGTCGCCGCGCCGGACGAAGCCCTCGTCGCCGTCGAGGCGTTCTCGGTGAACCGCGGCGAAGCGCTGTTCCTGCGCGGCGCGTACGGCAAACCCGCGGACGCCGGCTGGCGCCCGGGCCAGGACATCGCCGGGCGCGTCGTCCAGGCGGCCGCCGACGGATCGGGCCCGGCTGCCGGGACCCGCGTGGTCGGACATCCCGAGGGCAGGGGATGGGCCGAGCGCGTGGCCGTCCCGACCAGCAAGCTCGCCGTGCTGCCGGACGGCTTCGCCACCGTCACCGCCGCGGCCCTTCCCCTGGCCGGGCTCACGGCCCTGCGCCTGGTCCGCTCGGCCGGCAGCCTGACCGGACGCAGGGTCCTGCTGACCGGGGCCTCCGGCGGCGTCGGGCACTACCTCACGGAGCTGGCCGCCGGCTCCGGCGCTCAGGTCACGGCGGTGAGCGCTTCGGCCGAGCGCGGACAACGGCTGGCCGAGCTCGGCGCCGCCGCGGTCGTGCCGAGTGCGTCGCAGGCGCCGGGACCGTTCGACGTCGTCTTCGAGAGCGTCGGCGGCGCCGAGTTCGAAGCGGCGATCGGCAAGCTCGCGGCCGGCGGGACGGTGCTGTGGTACGGCCAGGCCGGCCTGGTGCCCCCGACGATCGACTTCTTCGGGCTGCTCGGTGCGACGCCGCTGACCATCAAGCACTTCCCGCACTGGGTGTCGGACAGCACCGACGGCCAGGACGTCGCCACCCTCGTCCGGCTCGTGGAGGAAGGACGCCTGCACCCGGAGATCGGACGCACCGCGGACTGGTCCGAGACCGTCGCAGTGCTTTGCGACCTCTATGAGCGGCGGGTCCGGGGGAACGCAGTGCTGACCTTGTAGCCCCGGGCTCCTGCCGATCGGTTCTACCGTTCTACCTGTTCACCGGTCTGCTCGTTCGCCGGGTTGCTTGTTCACCGGTCTGCCTGTTCGCCGGGTTGCTCGTTCAGGATCGTGCTGACCATCCGCAGCCATCGCGTGTAAAAGCGCGTGATCAGCGCGTCCGGCGTGAGCAGCGTCGACAGCGGACGGTACCGGTCGGTCATCTCCGACCCGGCCACCCGCGCGGTCAGGCGCGCGCCCTTGATCCGGGAGCGCTCATACTCGGCCAGGCCGGCCCGCAGATCGCCGGTCACGCGCAGGCCGCGCGCCAGCGCCCAGGCATCCTCCAGAGCCTGGTTCGCCCCCTGCGCGACGGTCGGCGGCATGGTGTGGGCCGCATCGCCCAGGAGCACCACGCGGCCGCGGCTCCAGCCGGAGGTCACCTTCTGGCGGCGGTGGGCGAAGAACTCGATCTGCGTGTCGTCGGCGGCGGCGAGGAGCTCCACCACCGGAGAAGCCCAGTGCCCGAAGTGCTCCTTCAACATCGCGGTGACGGAAGAGGGCTGCGGCGCGTCGGCGTCCCACCGGCGGTCGAACCACCATTGCAGCAGCCCGTTCCCGGCCGGCAGCAGACCGCACGTGCCCTCCCGGCCGAGGATCATCACCCCGCGCCGGGAACGGGTGGTCTCCACGTCCACCGGGGTCAGCGCCTGCCAGGTGCCCCAGCCGGCGGGTTCGGTGGGATCGCCGAAGACCGCGTCGCGGATCGCCGACCGCTGACCGTCGGCGGCGATCACCAGGTCGGCGCGGACGGCCGGACCTTCGGCGAACCGCACCTCTGCGGCGCTCGGGTCCTGGTCCACGCCCACCGCCCGCCGCCCGAACCGCAGCGTGCCCGGCGGCAGGCCGTCGGCCAGGCGGGCGATGACGTCGCGGCGCGGCGTCGAGCGGTGCGGGTGGCCGTAGCGCGCCGCCGCCCGGGCCACGTCCACGTCCATCAGCTTGCGGCCGTCGCTGCCGCGGTCGAACCCCAGCACGTCGATCGGCGCGCCGAGGTCGTCATACGGCACGCCGAGCGCGTGCAGCACCGCCGTGCCGTTGCTCCACAGCGTGAACGCCGCGCCCGACGTGCGCAGGCTGTCGGCGCGTTCGTAGCACTCGACCTCGTGCCCGTCCGCGATCAACGCCCTCGCCACGGCCAGACCGCCCACCCCGGCCCCGATGACCACCACGCGCATGACCCCTCCTCGACGTCGCCGGCACCGCCCCTCGATACCACGACGCCAATAGTACTATCACGGTTCCGGTACGATGCGGGTGGTGGCCCCTCCTCCGAACCTGGCCCGCCGGCGCGCACTGGCCGACGGCGCGCTGCGCGTGCTCGCCGCCTCCGGCGTCCACGGCTTCAGCCACCGCGCCGTCGACGCCGCCGCCGACCTGCCCCCCGGCACGGCCGCCAACTACTTCGCCAGCCGCGACGCGCTGCTGGGCGCCGCGGCCGAACGCGTGCTCGAACTGCACGAGGAGGACATGGCCGCCGCGCACGACCTGATCGTCGGCCCCCTGGACCGCGAGGGTCTGATCGGGCTGCTGGCGATGTCGCTGGAGATGTCGGTGAAGTTGCACCGCGACCGCTACCTGGCGGTGTACGAACTCACGCTCGAGGCCACGCGCCGGCCGGCCTTGCGGCAGACCTTCGACGCGATCCGGAACGCGGCGGTCGAGTTCACGTGCGACCAGCACCGGGCGCTCGGACTGGACACGTCGCGGCAGGACGTGGAGACGCTGATCACGCTGTTCGGCGGCGCGCTGTTCACGCTGATCACCGGCCAGGCCGGCGAGCCCGACGCCGCGACCTGCGGTGCGCTGGCCCGCACCATGGTCGCGGGTATCGAGTCCTGACAGGGCTGGCGAAGCACTGGCCGCGGTTCGCGCGGCCGGGCCGTGGCGCGCCGCGCCGTGCGACCGCATACATCGGACAACTGGCTTAGCGCTCGATGCGGTCACATGCGACTTTAGTCAGACACGCATCTCAGAGCTCGAAAAAGCTCGGCTTGACATCGGATGTATCGTAATCCACGCATCGAGAGTAAAGCACTGATTACGCTTCGCACCCCTTCCCCGCAGTGGAGGTACTGTGCGCCATGACCCGTGCTCCACATCGATGAAGCACCTCGCTGGCCTGCCGGCGAGGCGTCTACTGGAAACCGCACCCGGGATTCGGCGCGTCCTCCGACAGCGGACTGCCAGCGGGATCCACATACAGCACATCCAAAACCAGCGGCGCCGTGCCCAGGTTGCGGCCGATGTGCACGTGGTCCGCTCCGCTCGGCTCCACGAACGACGCGCCCTTGGCGTAGACGTCGGTCTTGGTGCAGGTGGAGTCGGTGTGGGTCAACGTGCCCTGCTCCACGTAGGCGTAGAGCGTGCCGTCGTGCCAATGCCACCCGGTGCTGCCGCCGGGCTGGATCGTGATCTGACGCACGACGTAGTCCTTGCCGCCGAACGCGACCGTGCTGGTGACCGTGGCCGAGACCCCCGACGACGGCGTGGCGTTCGCCAGGTCCGGCGTGAGCGCGGCGGTGGCGCTTGCCATCGCGCCGAGCAGGACGATGCGGCGGCCGATTCTGTGCATATCCATCTCCCGTAGTGTCCCACCTACACGGCTGGAGTCAGCGTAATGACACGCAGTTGCATCGGCGTCCGCGCCGCGCTCGGCACGCTCGCCGGCGCGGCACTGGCCCTCACCGCCTTCGCTGCCCCGTTCGGTCCCGCCGCCCACGCCGCATCCGTCTCCACCGCCTGGCACAGCGGCGCGTTCACCGTCGACACCCCGAACCTGGTACGCGAGGCGGACATCGTCCTGCAGTCCCCGAACACCAGCCCGTGGGCCTCGATGCCGCTGGGCAACGGCAGCCTGGGCGCCGCGGTCTGGGCCGCCGGGGGCTTCACCGCCCAGCTGAACCGCGCCGACACCTTCCCGGGCCGCAAGTCGCCGGGCTGGCTCACCGTCCCCGGCCTGGCGCAGATCACGAACGCCGCCGACTTCACCGCCACCGTCGACCCCTATGACAGCATGCTGCGGGAGTCCGGCGGCGGGATGACCGCGACGGTCTACGTCCGCGCCGACAAGGACGAACTCGTCGTGGACGTCACCGGCGCCGACCCGAACACCACCCAGACCGCGAAGGTCAGCCTGTGGTCCGGCCGCTCCCCGGCCGCCGCCGCCTCCGGGTCGATCGCCACGCTCGCCGAGACCTGGGCCGACACCACCGCGACCACCGGCTCCGGACAGACGTTCGGATCAATGGCGGCGCTGACCGCCGGCGGCACCGGCGTCGCGGCGTCAACCGTCGACGCGCAGACGGTGCAGGTGAGTTTCAAGCCGCACACCGATGGCACGTTCCGGGTGATCGCCGCCGCGCCGCACTGGAACGACACCAACGCCGGCGACGCCGTGGCCACGGCGTCCACGCTGCTGGGCACCGACGCCTCGGCGAGCTCGACGTCGTTGCAGAGCGCGCACCTGACCTGGTGGCACACGTTCTGGGCCGGTCTGGGCCTGGTGAAGCTCTCCTCCGCCGACGGCGTGGCGAACTACATGGAGAAACTACGGACTCTGTATTACTTCACCAGCGCTGAGGAATCACGCGCCGCTCTGCCGGGATCGCAGGCCGGAGTGGCCGATCTGTTCAGCTTCGACCAGGACAACCACCGCTGGTACCCGGCGGCGTACTGGTTCTGGAATCTGCGGGGACAGGTCGCGGCGAACATCGGCGCCGGAGCCTCCGCCCTGAACACGCCTCTGTACAACCTCTACACCTCGAACCTGGCGAACATCCAGGCATGGACCACGAAATACATGGGAGGCCGATCAGGGATCTGCGTTCCGGAGACCATGCGCTTCAACGGCAACGGCTTCCAGGACGACGGCAGCCCCTTCAGCGACGCCTCCTGCGACCAGGGCAACCCGCCCGGCCCGACCTGGAACGGCGAGACCGTGTCCACCGGCGCCGAGATCGGGCTGTGGGTGTGGCAGCAGTACCAGACCACCGGCGACCTCAGCTTCCTGCGACAGAACTATCCGCTGATGCAGCAGGAATGCGTGTTCCTGCTCGCCTACACCACGGTCGGCTCCGACGGCCTGCGCCACGCGGTCGCCAACGCGCACGAGAACCAGTGGGACGTCCAGGACCCGGTCAACCTCATCGACGCCATGAAGGCCCTGTTCCCCGCCACGATCAGCGCCGCCCAGGCCCTCGGCACCGACGGCACGCTGGTCTCGCAGCTCCAGACCGCACAGAACCAGATCCCTGATTTCCCACGCACCGACGCCTCGACGCACCAGCAGCTGCTCACCGCCTCCGCCGACGCCTCCGGCACCGACGTGCTCGGCCAGTCGTCGCAGCCCACCGCGTCGGTGCACAACAGCGAGGACGACGACCTGGAGGCGGTCTGGCCCTACAACCTCATCGGCGACTCCTCACCACTGCTCGCGCTCGCACAACGCACCTACACACACCGGGTGAACACGCTGGCCAACGACTGGAGCTTCGACGCCGTCCAGGCCGCGCGCCTGGGCCTGCCCGCCGAAGTCGCCGCCGACCTGACCGCGCTGACCAAGCACTACCAGACCCACCCAGACGGCCTCGGAGACTTGTGGGGCAACACCTCCGGATCCTCCGACACCTACATAGAACAGGAAGCGAACGTCGCACTGGCCGTCAACGAAGCCCTGGTCCAGGACTACGACGGCATCCTGCGCATCGCCCCGGCCCTGCCGTCCGGCTGGGACGCCGACGGCACCGCCTTCATCCACGGCGGAGGCACCGTCTCGGTGCAGGTCCACGGCGGCGTCATCGGCACGGTCGGCATCCACGCCGGATCCACCGCCGGGATCACCGTCCGCAACCCCTGGCCGGGACAGAGCGTCGAGGTCGTCGACGGCGGCGACGAGTCGACCGTCATCGTCAGCCCGACCACCGCCGCCCAGCTCACGATCCCCGCGACCGCCGGTCGTACTTATCTGGTCCAGCCAGTAGCGGCCCCCGTCTCAGCCCTGCCCTACGCCCCGCTGACCGGCACCCCGGCGACCACGCCCAGCGTCCTCGGCGGCAATGCGACGCTCGGCACGGCGAAGGCAGGCCTGGCCGGCACCCACGTGCTGTCGATCGCTGGGGAGGCGCTCGACGACCCGGGGGCTTCGACGGGCAACGTCCAGCTGATCACCTGGCAGATCAACGGCGGCCGCAATCAGAACTGGATCCTCACCGCACAGTCAGACGGCTCGTATGAGCTGAAGAACGGCTCCTCGGGCCTGTGCGCCGACGACTACGGAGGCCAGACCACCGCCGGAACGCAGGTCATCCAGTACCAGTGCACCGGCCACAGCAACCAGCACTGGATCGCCACGCTGCTGGCCAACGGCGCGTACACGTTCAAGAACGTCAACAGCGGGCTGCTGCTCACCACGGCGTCGACCGCGAACGGCGCGCTGGTTACGCAGCAGGCTGATACGGGCTCCGCGCTGCAACGGTGGAGTGTCGGCTGATGGTTGATGGCTGA
>JABFXP010000419.1 GCA_013361685.1 Catenulispora sp. | reverse complement strand
GTGTCTTGCTGCGGCGCGTCTTGCTGCGGGTCTTCTTGCCTCCGCGTGGCTTGCTCCTGAGCGATCCGCACCCCCGCGATCAGCGTCTCCTCCGGCCGCGCCTGGCCGGCGATCCACTGCTCGTCGGCCAGTTCGGCCAGCCGCACCACGTCCCGGTCCGCCAGCCGGTGCCCGAGCGGCAGCGCCACGGCGAGCGGGTCGTCCATCAGCCGCCGCAGCCGCACGCCGTCGAAGGCCGGCTCGGCGTCCGGGGTCCCGACGATCGCGAGGTCGAGGTCCCCGGCCCGCACCGCCGCCGTGAGCGCCCGGGTGAGCCCTTCGGCGTGGGTCACGGCGACCGCCGGGTGCGCGCGCCGGAACGCCGCGATCGCCTCCGGAACCAGCGCCATGCCGGCGGTCGGGATCGCCCCCAGCCGCAGCCGTCCGCCGCCCAGCGTCCGCACGGCCCGTATATCGGCCACAGCGGCCCGCAGACGGCCTGTGACGGCCTCCGCGTGGGGCAGGAGGGCCCAGCCCTCCTGCGTCAGCCGTACGCCCCGTGGGAGCCGATCGAAAAGCGGCGCGCCGACGGCCGCCTCCAGAGCGGCTATCTGACGGGATATCGCAGACTGCGTATAGCCCAGCGGCGCGGCGGCCGCGGTGAACGACTCGCGCCGCGCGACCTCCAGGAAGACTTCGAGCAGCGCGGTGTCCATGATCGCCATGCTAAACCGGCATGGCGGCCATGCGGACTATTCGCTAGTGGTATGCCAGGCCCGGAAATACCTTCGGGGCCATGAGCACCTTCACCCTCGACAACCCCGCCGGCGTGCCCAGCTCGCCGCACAAGGCCTTCTCGAACGTCGCCGTCGTCCCGCTCGGCGAGCGCACCCTGCTGATGCTGGCCGGCCAGGTCGCCTGGGGCGACGACCACCAGATCGTCGGCGGGGACGACATGCGCGCCCAGAGCCGCCGCGTCATGGAGTTGATCGGCCAGGTCCTGGCCGCCCACGGCGGCGGCTTCAAGGACGTCGTCAACCTGCGCACCTTCCTGACCGACATCTCCCGCATCCGCGAATACGGCGACGTCCGCGCCGAGTACTTCGCCGGCATCGCCCCGCCGACCAGCACCACGGTCGAGGTCTCGCGGCTGTTCCTGCCGGAGGCGCTGATCGAGGTCGAGGCGACCGCGATCATCTAGGAACGGGCTCGGGCGGCATCGTCAGCCGCTCGCCCCGGGAGTGACGGGGTCCTGCGGCAGCGCTGCTGTTCCGCGCCGCCGCAGGACCCCGTGACCGTCGCTCAGGCCCGGTCTACAGCTTGTGCCCCATCAACGTCGCCATCGTGGTGCCCGGCAACGAGTAGCACGGGTTGTACGGAAGGACCCTCCGGAAGTTGTTGAAGACCGTCACCGGGCCCGTCGGACGCGGATAGGACAGCGGGAGCAGGCTGCCGAACTCCGCCTGCGACGTGCCGCCGAAGGTCTTCGACGCGCCGGGGATCCCCGGCCCGCCCTCCTGCCACACACAGGCCAGCGGGTCGAGCTGGTGCGTGACGAAGATCGGATAGAACTGGGACCCCGGCGGCGGGTTCACACAGTTCTGGCCGGTCGTCCGGTTGCACGGCTGCGGCAGCGTGTCGTTGTCCTCGATCCGCGGCAGGTCGGTCTCGAACGCCGTGCGCTGGAAGTTCCAGAGCCCGTGGATCAGCGGGCTGCTGAACGCGACCGGCTCCGGCGTCGGTGTGCTGCCGCCGCTGCCCGGCCAGGCCTTGGTGTAGGGCACGCCGTCGTAGTCGTCGTCGGTCGGCGCCTCGCTCACGCATCCGCCGATCTGCACCAGCGTCGAGTCCGAGGGGTTGAAGCAGAAGTTGTCGTCGGCGTCGAGGGTGCCGTCGCCGCCGGCGGCCTGTGTGCAGGCACCGGTGTTCGGGTCGGACGCCGCACAGTACTCGAAGTGGCCGATCTCGTCGGAGTACGCGATGTTGTAGCCGTGCGCCGCCCACGGCACCCGGGTCTTCTCGCTCGAGGTCGAGTACATCGGGTGGTAGGCCGACGGGATCGTCTGGCAGGTGGTGGCCGAGGGCTGGAACGCGACCTGCGCGAAGCCGTTGGCGACCGAGGCCGTCATCGAGCTGACCTTGTGCTGCGTGACATCCGTGATCTCGACTCGGAACCCTAGTTGGGTGTCGTACAGGTGGACCTTGAGGACGTCGCCGGAGTTGTAGAAGGCGTCATGCGCCGGGTCCAGGTTGAACCGGTCGTTGTTGGTCGGATCCGCCGGCGTCGTGGCCGCGCCGCTGGTGGTCAGGAACGCGAAGTTCACAGGCTCCTCACCGGCCTTGTTCAGGCAGTCGGCGTTGTTGAGGGTGCCGGTGTTGTAGTTCAACGACAGGCTGTCGATGTTCAGCGCGGCGCACCACTTGGTGGCGTCGCAGCTGACCCCCGCGGGCCAGGCCGCCCAGCCCGGCGGGTAGAACTGCATCTCCATGAAGCCGGCGCCTGGGTGCTTGCCGATGTAGTGCGGCGAGTTGACGTCGGTGTCGGTGTAGATGTTGCTGTCACTGTCCGGCCGGCAGGCGGCGTTCGCCCCCGGCGCGGGCGCCGACTGGTCGTCGCACATCGCCATGCCGAACCAGAACGCCGGGTGCAGCTGGAAGTTCCAGCTGGAGCCGGAACCGTCCTGCACAGGCTGCTGCGGCGGGTCCTTGGGCAGGCGGAGGAAGTAGGTGTTGTCGTTCCCCGCGCCCGGGATGTCGCTGTAGAACAGGTTCGCAGGCTCGTCGTGGCCGATGTAGTGGTTCTCTCCGAACACGAACTCGCTGTCGTCCACCTCCGTACACATCGCGCGGTTCGTGGCGCAGTTCAGCGGGTTCACCGCGGGCCGCGCGGCCGGGGACGCGGTCGGCGTCTGGTCCGCGCTGGCCAGCGGCGCCGCGAACGCGGCGAGCGCGATCAGCCCGATGATGACGGGCCATTTGCGTTGGGGCCTCACATTGCCTCCCGAAAAGGCGTAAGACCGACCCTGCTGATCACGTACAGCGAACGGCCGGTCACTGACCTCGGCGTCAGCGGGAGGGAACCTAGACCCGGATCAGGGCCCTGTCGATAAGGAAGAGGTCTGATGGCCGGACCGGGTCAGCTGTGCTGCCGGTCCAGCTCGATGGCCTTGCGCAGGGCCTTGCGGGCGCGCGGGCGGTCCCGGGCGTCGTTGTAGGCCAGCGACAGCCGGTACCAGCCGCGCCAGTCCTCGGGGTCGGCCTCGACCTCGGCCTTGCGCTTGGCGAAGATCTCGTCGGCGGCCCGCAGGTCCGGCCGGCCCGAGGGGCGGGTCGGGATCTCCTCGGTCGGCCACAGGCCCTCGTCCTCCAGCCGGGCCCCGAGGCGGGAGGAGGCGTTGCCCATCCGCACCTCGGTGACCACGAACCAGGCGCCGACCACCGGGAGCATCAGCACCCCGGCGCCGAACAGCACCAGCACCGGCTTGCCGGTCGCCACCAGCCACACGCCGCGCTGGACGGCGAGCAGCAGGTAGAAGCACAGGATGAGGACCAGGACCAGAGCGGTGGTGCGGTTGCGCATGACAGGTGCCTTACCAGGGTCCTACAGGTCCAGCAGCGCGTCGAGGCCGACGGTCAGGCCGGCCGGCAGCGTCGCGATCTTCTTGCAGGCCAGCACCACGCCGGGCATGAACGAGGCGCGGTCCAGGGAGTCGTGGCGGACGGTCAGGGTCTCGCCGACCGAGCCGAGCAGCACCTCCTGGTGCGCGATCAGGCCGCGCAGCCGGACGGAGTGGATCGGGACGCCGTCCACGGCCGCGCCGCGGGCACCGTCCAGACCGGTCTTCGTGGCGTCGGGCATGGGCGCGCTCCCCGCCGCGGCCCGGGCCTCGGCGACCAGCTCCGCGGTGCGGGTCGCGGTGCCCGAAGGCGCGTCGACCTTGTCCGGGTGGTGCAGTTCGACGATCTCCACGCTCTCGAAGTAGGGCGCGGCGGCCGCGGCGAACCGCATCATCAGCACGGCGCCGATGGAGAAGTTCGGCGCGACCAGGACCCGGACGCCGGTGCCGGGCAGCAGCCCGCGGACCTCGGCCTGCCGGGCCTCGTCGAAACCGGAGGTGCCGACCACGACGTCGATGCCGCTGCGGGCGCAGAACTCGATGTTCTGCACGGTGACGCCGGGGTGCGTGAAGTCGACCGCGACCTGCGCGCCGGCCTCGACCGCGCGGCGCGGGTCGTCGTCGACGTCGATCTGCGCGACCAGCTCCAGGCCCGGCGTCTCCTGCACGGCCCGGCACACGGCCTGGCCCATGCGGCCGGCGGCGCCGAACACCGCGACCTTCACGACGGCCTGCTCCAGCGCGGCGGTCACAGCGTCATCCCTTCCAGCGCCCCGGCGAACGAGGACGCGTCCTCATAGTCTCCGATCACCGCGACCGCCTGGGGCTGGCGGAGGAACTCCCCGGCGACCCGCTTGACGTCCTCGACGGTCACCGACTCCACCCGGCCGAGCAGCTCCTCGATCGTCAGGTGCTCGCCGTAGACCAGCTCGTTCTTGCCTATCCGCGTCATCTGCGACCCGGTGTCCTCCAGCGACAGCACCGTGGAGCCGCGCACCTGGCCGATGCCGCGCCGCAGCTCCTCCTCGGTGATGCCGTCGTCGGCGATCTTGGCGACCTCGTCGCGGCAGATCTTCAGCACCTCGGTGAAGTTCTCCGGCTGGCAGCCGGCGTAGACGCCGAACATGCCGAAGTCGGCGTGGTGCGTGGAGAAGCTGTAGACCGAGTAGGCCAGGCCGCGCTTCTCCCGGACCTCCTGGAACAGCCGGGAGGACATGCCGCCGCCGAGGACCGTGGACAGGATGCCCAGCGGGTAGCGGCGGTGGTCGGTGCGGGCCACGCCGGGCATGCCCAGGACCACGTGCGTCTGCTCGGTCTGCTTGGCGACCAGGCGCAGGCCGGAGCGCGCGGCGCCGACGTCGCCGCCGATCCGCGGCACCACCGGCCGGCGGTCGGGGTCCCGGGTGCTCCGGGCGGCGGCGAAGGCCTGGTCGACCAGCGCCACCACCAGCTCGTGGTCCAGGTTGCCGGCCGCCGAGACCACCAGGTGGTCGTCGGTGTAGTGGGAGTGGTAGTACTCCGCGATGGCGTCCCGGGTCAGGGCGTGGACCGACTCGGCCGAGCCCAGGATCGGGCGGCCCAGCGGGGAGTCGCCGAGCAGGGCGAAGGCGAACTCGTCGTGGATCTGGTCGGCGGGCTCGTCCTCGGTCATCGCCATCTCCTCGAGGATGACGTTGCGCTCGGAGTCCACGTCCTCGGGCCGGATCAGCGCCGAGGTGACCAGGTCGCAGACCACGTCGACGGCCAGCGGCAGGTCGGCGTCGAGCACCCGCGCGTAGTAGCACGTGTACTCCTTGGCGGTGAAGGCGTTCATCTCCCCGCCGACCTCGTCGATCGCCGCGGAGATCTCCAGAGCGGACCGCTTCGCCGTGCCCTTGAACAGCAGGTGTTCCAGGTAGTGCGTGGCACCGGACTCCTCCGGGTGCTCATCGCGCGAGCCGATGCCGGTCCAGATGCCGAACGTCACCGAGCGCACCGAGGGCATGGTCTGGGTCACCACGCGCAGACCGCCGGGCAGGACGGTACGGCGGATCGTGCCGTTGCCGTTCTGCCCGGCGATCAGGGTCTCAACCGGGTACAAGGCGGGTTACTCGGCCTTCGCCTCGGCGGCCTTGGCCTCGCCCTTGTCGCCCTCGTCCTCCGGCAGCACCGGGATCAGCGAGAGCTTGCCGCGGGAGTCGATCTCGGCGATCTCCACCTGCAGCTTGTCGCCGACCTTGACCACGTCCTCGACGTTCTCCACCCGCTTGCCGCCGGCCAGCTTCTTGAGCTGGGAGACGTGCAGCAGGCCGTCGCGGCCGGGCATCAGCGAGACGAACGCGCCGAAGGTCGTGGTCTTCACCACGGTGCCCAGGTAGCGCTCGCCGACCTCCGGCATGGTCGGGTTGGCGATCTGGTTGATCGTGGTCCGCGCGGCCTCGGCCGCGGAGCCGGTGGCGGCACCGATGTAGATGGTGCCGTCGTCCTCGATCGTGATCTCGGCGCCGGTGTCCTCCTGGATCTGGTTGATCATCTTGCCCTTCGGGCCGATGACCTCGCCGATCTTGTCCACCGGGATCTTCACCGTGATGATGCGCGGGGCGAACTCGCTCATCTCGTCCGGGACGTCGATGGCCTCCATCATGACGTCCAGGATGTGCAGCCGGGCGTCCTTGGCCTGCTTCAGCGCGGCGGCCAGCACCGAGGCCGGGATGCCGTCGAGCTTGGTGTCCAGCTGCAGCGCGGTGACGAAGTCCTTGGTGCCGGCGACCTTGAAGTCCATGTCGCCGTAGGCGTCCTCGGCACCGAGGATGTCGGTCAGCGCCACGTACTCGGTCTTGCCGTCGATCTCGGCCGAGACCAGGCCCATGGCGATGCCGGCCACCGGCGCGCGCAGCGGCACGCCCGCGTTCAGCAGCGACATGGTCGAGGCGCAGACCGAGCCCATCGAGGTGGAGCCGTTGGAGCTCAGCGCCTCGGAGACCTGGCGGATCGCGTAGGGGAACTCCTCGCGGGCCGGCAGGACCGGCACCAGAGCGCGCTCGGCGAGGGCGCCGTGGCCGATCTCCCGGCGCTTGGGCGAGCCCACGCGGCCGGTCTCACCGGTGGAGTACGGCGGGAAGTTGTAGTTGTGCATGTAGCGCTTGCGCGTCTCGGGGTTCAGCGTGTCCAGCTGCTGCTCCATGCGGAGCATGTTCAGCGTGGTGATGCCCAGGATCTGGGTCTCGCCGCGCTCGAACAGCGCCGAGCCGTGCACCCGCGGGACGACCTCGACCTCGGCGGACAGCGGACGGATGTCCCGCACCCCGCGACCGTCGATGCGGACCTGGTCCCGGATGATGCGCTCGCGCACCAGCTTCTTGGTCAGAGCGCGGAAAGCGCCGCCGATCTCCTTCTCCCGGCCCTCGAACTGCTGGGCGAGCTTCTCCACGACCAGCGCCTTGACGCGGTCCAGCTCCTCCTCGCGGTCCTGCTTGCCGGCGATGGTCAGCGCGTTGGCCAGCTCGGTCTTGGCGGTGGCGGTGACCGCCTCCAGGACGTCGTCCTGGTAGTCCAGGAACCGCGGGAACTCGGCGGTCTCCTTGGCGGCGGAGGCGGCCAGCTGCTGCTGGGCGACGCACAGCGCCTTGATGAAGGGCTTGGCGGCCTCCAGGCCGTCGGCGACGACCTCCTCGGTCGGCGCGGTGGAACCGCCGGCCACCAGGGCCACGGTCTCGGTGGTGGCCTCGGCCTCGACCATCATGATGGCCACGTCGCCGTCGTCGAGCACCCGCCCGGCCACGACCATGTCGAACACGGCCTCGGCCAGCTCGGTGTGGGTGGGGAAGGCGACCCAGCGGTCCTGGATCAGGGCGACCCGCACCCCGCCGATGGGACCGGAGAACGGCAGGCCGGCCAGCTGCGTCGAGGCAGAGGCGGCGTTGATGGCGACGACGTCGTACAGGTGCTCGGGGTTCAGCGCCATCACGGTGGCGACGACCTGCACCTCGTTACGCAGGCCCTTGGCGAAGGACGGACGCAGCGGCCGGTCGATGAGCCGGCAGGTGAGGATCGCGTCCTCACTGGGCCGCCCCTCCCGCCGGAAGAACGAGCCGGGAATCCGGCCCACGGCGTACATGCGCTCCTCGACGTCCACCGTCAGCGGAAAGAAGTCGAGCGACTCCTTCGGCGACTTGGAGGCGGTGGTGGCCGACAACACCATCGTCTCGTCGTCCAGGTAGGCGACAACCGACCCGGCGGCCTGCCGCGCCAGACGCCCGGTCTCAAAGCGAACGGTACGAGTCCCGAAGGGACCGTTGTCGATCACGGCCTCGGTGGTGAAAACACCCTCGGACAAGAGGTACTCCTCAGTTGATGCGGCGAGCTGAAGAGGACGCGGCTTGTCGGTACTCACGCCGCCGTGTGGCGGCCCGGTCTTCGATCGAAGCCCCCGGGCGATCACGTCCCGAGGGCCACTACCGAAGATCGGCGCCCAACCGGCCACTTCGACGCAAGAGCGTCCTCGCGCAGTGCCTCTTCAGTTCCCTAAAACGTCTTGAACTTTTCCGGTACCCACTCTAACCGGAAAAGTCGGCAGCTTGGGCCGCCCATGAGCACAGCGGGTACACGACAGGAGCGGTCCGTGACAACGGACCGCTCCTGCGAAGACCAGCGCCAGAACCTACCGCCGCAGCCCGAGCTTCTCGATCAGCGCCCGGTACCGCACGATGTCGGTCCGCTGCAGGTACCCCTGCAACCGCCGCCGCTGCCCGACCAGCAGCAGCAGCCCCCGCCGGCTGTGGTGGTCGTGCTTGTGGAACTTGAGGTGCTCGGTGAGCTCGTTGATGCGGTAGGTCAGCAGAGCGATCTGCACCTCCGGGGAGCCCGTGTCGTTGGGACCGGTGCCGTAGTCATCGACGATCTTCTTCTTGGTGGCTGCGTCCAGGGACACGTGTCACTCCTCGTGAGTCATGTGGCAAGCGCCCCCGGTCGTCTACACGGAGGTCTTGGGTACTTGCGCGCGACCGTTAACGGTAGCACCTGGGTGGGGGGTGTTTGGACCGGGTGTGGGGGTGGTGCGGGGGTGGGGCGCGAGCACGGGGGCGGGCGGAGACC
>JABFXP010000022.1 GCA_013361685.1 Catenulispora sp. | reverse complement strand
TCCTACTGGGTCGTGTCGGGGTCGAGCGGCGACAGCAGCCAGGCCACCGATTGCAGCGCCTTCAGGGTCCGGCGTGATCCTGACATCGAGCCTCAGCCCTGGTCGTCCACGAGAGCGATGGCACGTGCCTCGGGGACTCCGAGCATCAGCAGGCTCGTGATCGTTGCTGCCCGGGGGCTGCGGATTCCGTTCGACAGGTCGCTGTCGGCGATGGCGAAGATGGTGCTGTAGGCGAGCTGGCTCAGGATGGGTGGTGGCAGGTGCTTTGCGAACACGTCGGTGTCCTGGCCCTGTTGCACGAGGTTGGTGAGGCGCTCGTCGAAGGGGCCGAGTAGGGCGTGGATTGCTGTGCCGTACTCGCCGCGGCGTAGTGCGAGGAGGACTCGGTAGCGGTGGGCTACTGGCCAGAGGCGGGCGATGAATTCGACCCATGCTGCGTCTGCTGGTTTGGCGGCGGCGGTGACGTCGGTGAGGACGGTTGTCATCTCGGTGACGGCTTGTTCGGTGAGGGTTCGGATCAGGTCCAGGCGTGAGGGGAAGTGGCCGTAGACGGTGCGGCGGACGACGCCGGCGGCGGAGGCGATGTCGGCCATTCCGGCGTCGGGGTCCTGGCCCAGGACGTCGAGGGCGACGTTGAGGATGCGCTCGCGTGTCTCGTTCATTGAGCGTGCGCGGGAGGACTCGGCGGGCATGGCAACAGTGTTGCACACCGGTGTGCAGTGAAGTAGATTGCACACTGGTGTGCAATGAAGAGTTGCGCTGCTTTCAGGCTCAGGAGAAGACAATGACCGTACTGACGCCGGCCTCGGCCCTCGTTCGCCCGTTTGTGGTCTCGATCGCGGATGCGGAGATCGATGATCTGAAGCAGCGGCTGGCCAGGACTCGATGGCCGGATCCGGAGACGGTGGGCGACTGGTCGCAGGGGGTGCGGGTGGGCGACGCCAGGTCTTTGGTCGAGTACTGGGAGCATCGGTATGACTGGCGGCGCTTGGAGTCCGAGCTCAACGGCTTTCCCCAGTTCTTGACCGAGATCGATGGGCTGGACATCCACTTCATCCACGTCAGGTCCAAGAATCCCGACGCGATGCCGCTGATACTCACGCATGGGTGGCCGGGCTCGATCGTCGAGTTCCTGAAGCTGATCGGCCCGCTCACCGATCCGGTCTCGTTCGGGGGCGACGCTGCCGATTCGTTCGACGTCGTCGTTCCTTCGCTGCCCGGGTTCGGGTTCTCCCAGAAGCCCACGAAGAGCGGGTGGACCGTAGCGCGTATCGCAGATGCGTGGGTGGAGCTGATGAAGCGTCTCGGCTACACGAGGTGGGCTGCGCAGGGTGGCGATTGGGGTGCCGCCGTCACCACTGCTCTGGGGGCTATGCAGCCCGAGGGGCTTCTCGGGATTCATCTGAACAGCCAGTTCGCGTTCCCGGCGCAGATACCCGACACCTTGTCGCCCGAACAGCGCTACGCCGTGGAGACGCTCGCCCTCTATACCGGCGATCTGGGTGGGTCGAACCACCTCCAGGGCACGAAGCCGGAGACTGTCGGGTTCGCCTTGGCGGACTCTCCCGCCGGCCAGGCGGCCTGGATCTACGAGAAGTTCCAGTCCAAGACCGACAACCACGGGCTCGCCGAGGACGCCCTCAGCATCGACGACATGCTCGACGCGATATCGCTGTACTGGTTCACCAACAGCGCGGCGTCGTCCGGCCGCATCTACTGGGAGAACAAGGCGCTCACTTTCGCTGGCCCGAAGCTGACGCTTCCCGTCGCCGTGACCGTCTTCCCGCGGGACATCCCACGCCTGCCCCGGAGCTGGATCGAAGACACCTACAGCAACCTGATCCACTACGGCGAGGCCGACAAGGGCGGGCACTTCGCCGCCTTGGAACAGCCCGAGATTCTGGTCGACGAGATCCGCACTGGACTGCGTTCCCTTCGTGCCTGACACCGATGAGGCGAACGCCTGGCGGGCTAACAAATTCGTACCCTGACGTCCGCCGAGAAAGGCCCGACGCGGGGCTTCGGCGGGTGCGCTGACGCGATTTCGACGCTGTTCCGAATGGGCTGGACGACACCCTCCCGGGAGGCGTTCACGAGGCCTCTCCGGCCGTCGTTATATATGCTCTGACCTGGCCTTTCATCGAAATCCGGGATAGCCTTCGAGCCTCTGGTGAACACCGTTCGAGGGGGCATTGTGAGCGATGACGCGATGACTTACGACGCCAGTCACATCCAGGTCCTGGAAGGCTTGGAAGCGGTCCGGAAGCGGCCCGGGATGTACATCGGGTCCACCGGCGAGCGCGGTCTCCGGTACCTGGTGTTCGAGGTCGTCGAGCGAGCGGCCCACGAGATCCTGTCCGGTCGCGCCAGCCGCATGGAGGTGACGCTCTTGCCCGGCGGTGGCGTACGCGTCGCAGACGACGGGACGGGTGTTCGCGTCGACGGCTTCGACCTGCCGCTGACCGTTCTCACGGCGTGCCACGGGGGACCCGGCCGCCACGATGTGACGGCGGGCTTCCACGGAGTGGGTCTGAGCGTGGTCAACGCCCTGTCCAGCCGGATGAGGGCCGAAGTGCGTCAGGACGGCGTCAGTACGGTGTGGGAGTACGCGCGGGGCGTCGCCGCCACCCAGCCCACACCGCCGGCGCCGGAGCCGAAGAGAGGGAACGGGAACGGGACGACCTTCTGGTTCTGGCCGGATCCCGAAATCTTCGAGACGACGGACCAATCATTCGCCGCGCTGGCGGAGCGTTTCAGGGAACTGGCTTTCCTGAACCGGCCTCTGGACATCTCCCTCATCGACGAGCGCGAACCGGCCGAGCCCACGCCGGTCCGGTTCCGGTTTCCGGGCGGCGTCCGTGACTTCGTCGCCTACCTGGACGGCGAGCCGTCGGCCCCCGACATCGTCGGCTTCGATCTCGACGATCCGGACATGGAGGGTGAGATGGAGATCGCGTGGCGGTGGACCGCATCCTCTACGGAACAGATCCGCAGCTTCGCCAACAGCCAGACCACCCACGGCGGCACGCACGAGCGAGGCTTCCGCGACGGGATGGCGGATGCGATCAACGCGTACGCCCGCGAGCGGCAGTTGCTGGCGGAGACAGATTCGGATCTCGGCGACGACCCGATCGGCGAAGGCCTGATTGCGGTGGTGGCTGTGAGGCTGGATCACCCACAGCTCCAGGGATGCCTTCGTGACACTCTGGGCAACGGGCCTGTGCGGGCACGGGTCCGGGCAGCGGTCCGAGAGCACTTGAGCCGGTGGCTGGGCGATCATCCCGAGCAGGCTGACGCTCTCATCAGCAGGATGGTCGCTCGCACTATCTACTTTCCTTTTGGAAAATAGATGCTAAGTTTCAAGTATGGATCGCGATCTGTCCCCCGAACTCGCCCTCGACACCGCCCTCACCACTCGCCGGGCCGCGAGCGCCCACCGCGTGCCCCCGAAGTTCGCGGCGGTCACCGCCGTCATCGCTCCGGCGGGCTTCATCCTGCTCGGCGCCTCGGATCTGGTGGACGGCGGTAGTGGCAGGGCGATCCTCGGCGGCAGCGGGGTTGCGCTGCTCGTCCTTCAGATCGCGCTGTTCGTGGGGCTGGCCATCGGATGGCGACGCGACGGCGTCGTTCCGGACCCCACTCAGGGCGCGACTGTTCGCCAGCGGTGGAACCGCCTGTGGCTGACGCTGGTTGGCGTAGTCGGCTATGCGGCAGTCTGGGTTGTGACCGGCCGCACCGGCTGGGCGCTGATCTATGCCGGCGTCGCTCTCGGTGTCGCAGCCGGTGGTGACCAACTCGCTCGGCGGCGCCGGTGACTGCCACCCCTGAGCGCGCCGAGGCAGGGCGCTCCGGCCTCAACGAGGCGTTCACCACGATGCCCAAGCTCAAGCTGGTCGCCTTCCTGGCCGGGTGCAGCGAGGCTGAGTTCGGCGCCGTCGTCGACCACTGCGAGATCAACGCCTCCACGCTGTCCAAAGCCGCGACCGCGCTGGAGGAAATCGGCTACGTGCACATCCGCAAGGGACATGTCGGCCGCCGCCCGCGCACCTGGTTCTCGTTGACTGCGAAGGGCCGCACCGCGTTCGACAAGCATCTGCTCGCGCTTACGCAGCTCACCGAGCAAGGACGTACACACGAGGCTCACTGAGCTTCGGATGCGGAGGTGGGGTGAGGCCTGGCAGCCCGGGGAGCGTTGCCTAAGAGTTCTGCGATCGGCATCTGCGTGGCATTCTTGTAGTCAGGCGAACGCGTTGAGTTAACGGGCATGTCGTCCGGTGTTCGCCTGGCCGCGCCTGACCAGGCTGCGAATGGGGGATGCCGATGAGCACCGGACCGACGGGCCATGAGGGGCCGCTCGCCGAATTCGTCGCCCTGCGGCAGGAGGTGGAGCGACGGAACAACATCCAGCACGCCCTGTTCGTTCTCCAGCTCACCACGGCCGGCGCTGTCTTCAGCTTCTCTCTTGCCAGCTCCAAACACGGTGGCTTCCTTCTGATCATCCCGATCTCGACCTACATGCTGTGCGCCCGGTACGTCGACCATCAGTACGGCACCCAGCGCGCCGCGCTCTACATCAAGGACGAGCTGAGCAGCCGGGTCCCGGGCGGTCTGGGTTGGGAAGGCTGGCAATTGGCGAACTACAAGTTCGTGCGTGGCAGTACGATTCGGCGAATCAACGCTTTGATGATTTTGTTTCCTGCTCCGGGCGCTGGAGCTTTGGCTTGGACCGCCGCTTCGGCCTTCGGGGACCGGCTCCACCTGGACAGCCTGCAACGCACCGGCTTCGACATCCTGTGGCTTCTGGGCCTCGCGGCGGTCGCCATGTGCTGCCAGATGATCTGGAGCATGATCCGGCATCCGCTCGGGGACGCATCGGTGTCGCCGGTGTTCCAGCTTCCGGTCCCGATGATCCCGCCGACCTCCCAGCAGAGCGTCGACTGAACTGTTGCGCTCTGCGCTATTGCAGGGGCTGGGGCTCATCCCCGCTGCGACACGTGCGCTGCGACGACCCGCCAGCCCTCAGCGAACCGCACCCATGTCTGCGTCTGTCGCCCGACGCCGGCCACGTTGTCGCGAGTGAACACCAAGCTCGTGACCGCGAACCTGTCGTCGAACACTGTCACCTCCGAGCGGACCTCGTCCCGGTTCAGCCCGGCGGCCGGTCGTCGTCGCCGGAACTCGGCGATTTCGGGGTAGCCGAACAGCTCCTCTCCCGCGCCGAGGCGGATGGTGTGGGGGCTGTCATGGAAGAGTTCGTCGAGGGTGGCGATGTCGTTCGTCGTCAGGGCCTTCTCGTAGCGGGCGAACGCCTCCCGCATCTCGGTCAGCGCTGCCGGCTCGTTCACGCGCGGATCAGGCATCTGCGACTGCCACGGCCGGGGTGGTGTCCAGCTTGGCCGCCGAGACGTCTTCGGCCTTGGCGGCGACGGCCACCGGGAACGTCAGCTTGCCGGCGAGGTAGGCGAAGGCCGGGCCGAGGGCGTTCATGGCTACGACGCTCACCCACGCGGCCCAGATGTTGCCCTCCTTGAAGCCGAAGCCGCCGAAGAAGGTGGCGAAGTAGGACGCGAAGCCGAGGAACATGCCGGGGATCAGCGAGAGCAGCTTCAGGCGGCCGGCGTACATCAGGATGCTGTTGACGACCAGGATGATCAGCGCGAGCATCGCGTCCTGGGCCACCCGGCCTGAGCCGAATTTGTCGCCGATGTGCTGGTCGATGAAGACGATCGCCAGGGCGAAGGCCGAGCCGGCCGGCATCGCCAGCCAGAAACGCTTCGCCACGGCCAGGCTCGGGCCGCCGGCCAGGAAGGTGCCGGCCCAGGAGATGAAGATCGCCCACGGCGGCAGGTTCAGGGTGGTGCCGCCGATGAAGGCGGTGGTCGCGGCCAGGATGGAGGCGGCGATCTCGTGCGGGATGCGTTCGCGCATGATGATTCTCCGTAGCGTTGATGGGGGTCGTCGGTGAGAGCCGTTGGTGGGCACCGGTGCCCGGAAGGTGTTATTGGGCGGGTGTTGCCGTATCGCTACAGCGACAGAGCCGTGGTCTTCGTCGTCCGGGCGACGATCCGCCCGCCCTTGACCACCGCCGTGCGCACCGGCCGGTCCAGCAGCGCGTCGGCGACCGCGAGGGTGTCCAGGACGACCAGGTCGGCCTTGGCGCCGACGCGCAGCCCGTAGTCTTCGGCGACGCCGACCACGGCCGCCGCCTCGGTGGTGGCCATCGCCAGCACGCGGGCCAGATCGTCCGGGGACGACAGGTGTCCGGTCTGGGCCAGGAACAGGCCGATGTCGAGCAGGTCCGCGTTGCCGTAGGGGGTGAAGGCGTTGCGGACGTTGTTGGAGGAGAAGGCGGTGGTGACGCCGGCCTCCCACAGGTCGCGGACGGGCGCGACCCCGCGCCGCACGTTGGCCTCGTCGCGCCGTCCGCCCAGGTGCATGTCGGTGGCGGGCAGCGGGATCACCGCGACGCCGGCCTGGGCGAGTTGTTTGAGGACGACGGCCCGCTCCGCCGGGTTCAGGGCCGCCAGGGAGGTCATGTGCCCCAGGGCGACGCTGCCCTGCAGGCCGCGCGCGGACGTGGCCTCGGCGATGTAGCCGGCCAGGGCGTAGCGGGGATCGGAGACGTCGTCGGCGAAGTCGGCGTGCAGGTCGGCCGGGACGCCGAACTCGACGGCGAGGTCCAGGACCGTTTCGACGTGCCGGTGGCAGTCGTCCAGGTCCGCTTCGTTGTAGGTGCAGCCGCCGATGACGTCAGCGCCGCGCTTGAGCGCTTCGCGCAGCAGCTCGAGCGTTCCCGGCGCCTTGAAGATGCCTTCTTGCGGGAAAGCGACGACCTGGATGTCGACGGCGGTCCGGTACTCCTCCTTGAGGCCGAGCACCACGTCCAGGCCCAGGAGTCCGACGATCGGATCGACGTCGGGATGGGCGCGGATCAGGGTCGCGCCGTGGGTGATCGCGGTCTCCAGGACCGTGCGGGCCCGGTTCCGGACGTTCTCGACGGTGAAGCCGCGCTTGAGTTCACCGGTGACGGCTATGGCGCCGGCGAGCGTGCCCTCCAGGTTGGGGCGTTCGCGGTCCAGCAGGGCCTTGTCGAGGTGCAGGTGGGACTCGATCAGGCCGGGGATCACGACCCGGCCCGCACAGTCGAGCTCTGCGATGCCGGGCTTCGGTTCGGGCTTTGGCTCAAGCTCCGCCTCAGGCTTCGCCTCCGATGCCGGTTCGCCGTCGGCCGCGCCCGGGCCGAGGGCGGCGATCCGGCCGTCGCGGACCACTATGTCGACGAGCGGCGCGTCGTCGGCTATCCGTGCTCGCCGCAGCAGGAGATCTGGCATGGGCAAGGTTGTATACAAACCGTGTTGCGATCAAAGACGTGCCAGGCAACGTCTATGTTTCCGACTCCGCACTCCCGGCAGCCCCGCCCGATGCGTCCGCCGCGCCCGACGGACGGCGCCGATATGCCTTCTGAGCTTGGGCGATGTGCTTCGCCACCACCTTCGCGGCCCGATCCGGATCGCCGGCTTCCAGCGCGGCCACGATCTCCGCGTGCTCCCGCCACGAGTCGTCGGCGCGGCGCGGCAGCTCGACCGCGTAGACCCAGGCGATCTTCCAGCTGAGCTGCGTGACCAGCTGGGTCAGGGTCTGTGAGCCGGAGGCCTGCGCGAGCACTTCGTGGAAGCGGCTGTTGAGCCGGGCCAGCTCGCCCAGGCGGTCGGCGGCCAGGGCGTCGTCGGCCAGGAGCAGCAGTTCTTTGAGACGTCCGAGCTGCTCGGGGGTGCGGCGCGCGGCGGCGCGGCCGGCGCCCAGCGGCTCCAGCCGGGCCCGGATCTCCAGCAGGTCCTCGGCTTCGGCGTCGTCGAGTTCGGCCACCGCGACCCCGGCGTAGGGGCGTGAACGGACGAAGCCTTCGGCCTCCAATGTGCGCAAAGCCTCTCGGACCGGGACCCGGGAGACGCCGTACCGGGCCGACAGGGCCTCCTCGGCGAGCCGGGCGCCCGGGGCGTGCACACCGCGGATGATGTCGTCGCGGATGGCCCGGCTGACCTCGTGGGCCGAGACGCGGCCGGGTTTGCGGGCGGGTTCGGCGACGTCAGCGGGCTGCGCCGCACCGGCAGCACCACCGGCCCCGGCCGTCCCGGCAGCCCCCTCGGTCGAGCCGGTGTGGCCGACCCCACTCTTCATCGTCTACCTCGATTGAATACAATCGTCCCCGACCGGACTGGGAGGGGCTCGTTGTGAACGTACTACAGCCAGACCAAGGAGCGATCGACGGCGCGCGGTACCTGCGCTCGACGCCGGAGACCGTCTCCTGGGGGCTGCTGCCGAACGCCGCCTCGGCGCCGGTGCTGGCGGTGGATTCCGGCACCTCGGTGACGGTCGACACCGTGAGCCACGAAGGGCTGCTCGCCGATCAGGGCGGCGACCCGGCGGCCTTCTTCGGCGCGGCCGGGATCGCGCGGTCCGGGCTGCTGGCCGACGCCATCGAGATCGCCTCGGTCCTGCGGCACGAGCCCGCCACCCGCGGCTCGCACGTCGTCACCGGCCCGGTGGCTGTGCGCGGGGCCCGGCCCGGGGACGTGCTGGAGGTCGAGGTGCTGTCGTTGCGGCGACGGGCCCCGTACGGCGTCATCAGCAACCGCCACGGCCGGGGCGCGCTGCCCGGCGAGTACCCGGCCGGGGAGCCGGGGCCGGACGGCGTGGTGCCGCCGGTCTGCCTGGTGGCGTTCGCCGACGACGACGAGCACGGGCGGCTGCCGCTGGGCGACGGCCGGGCGCTGCGCTGGTCGTTGGCACCGTTCCTGGGGATCCTCGGGGTGGCGGCGGCGACCGACCAGCCGGTGCACTCCGTGCCGCCGGGGCCGCACGGCGGCAACCTGGACATCAGGCTACTGACTCAGGGCTCGAAGCTGTATCTCCCGGTCCAGACCGGTGGAGCCCTGTTCTACACCGGCGATCCGCACTTCTCCCAGGGCGACGGCGAAGTGGCGCTGACGGCGTTCGAGGCGCCGCTGCGGGCCACGCTGCGGCTGACCGTCCGCTCCGACGAACCGGTCCGCCGGATGGCGAAGGCCCTCGCCGCGCCGTACGCCGAGACCGCGGCCGACCACGTGGTGATCGGGCTCGACGCCGACCTCGACGAGGCGCTGCGGACGGCGACCCGGAACGCGATCACGTTCCTGGGCGAGCGGTTCGGGGTGCCGCCGGCGATCGCGCTCGCGTACTTGTCAGCAGCCTGCGACTTCCATGTTTCGCAGGTCGTCGATCTGGTGAAGGGCGTGCACTGCCGGATTCCGAAGGCACACCTGGCCGCGCTCGGGGAGGCGGGTCTGTGATCGATCCGTTTGTGCCTTGGGTGCCGGTGGACCCGTCGGCGGCTGCGGCCACACCTGAGGGCGCCCTGCGGCTCGCGGTGAAGGACGTCATCGACGTGGCGGGCCTGCCGACCGGCTGCGGGCATCCGCTGTGGCTGGCGACGCACGAGGTGGCCGAGCGGGACGCCGAGGTCGTGGCGCTGCTGCGGCGCGCGGGGTTGTCGTTCGTGGGGAAGACCCACACCGACGAGCTCGCTTACAGCCTCGGCGGGACGAATCTCCACTACGGCGCCCCGCGCAACGCCGCCGCGCCGGACCGGGTCACGGGCGGCTCATCGAGCGGAACGGCGGCGGCGGTCGCCGCCGGGCTCGCCGACGTGGGGCTGGGAACGGACACGGCCGGCTCGATCCGCGTCCCGGCCTCGTATTGCGGCCTCTACGGCCTGCGACCGACACACGCGCGGGTGTCGCGGGAGGGGATCGTGCCTCTCGCGCGATCGTTCGACGTGCCCGGGCTGATGACGCGGGACGCGCACCTGCTTGAGCTGTGCTCGTGGCTGCTCGAGCCGGGGCCGCAGACGGCCGAGGTCATACGGGTGCTGATGCCGTCAGACGTGTGGGCCGTGGTGGAGCCGGCCGTCGCTGCGGCGTTGGAGCCCGAGGTCGAGCGGCTGAATCTGGCCGTGGACCGAGCGGCGTTGTTCGACGGATCAGGGCTCTGGGAGCGGACGCGGGAGGCGTTCCGCGTCGTGCAGGCGTTTGAGGCCTGGGAGGCACACGGCGCGTGGATCGAGCGGGAGAATCCGCGATTCGGCCCGGGCGTCGGTGCACGGTTCCGGGCGGCCAGGGAAGTGACCGCTGCGGAAGCTGAGGCCGGACGGGCCGTTCTTGAAGAGACGGCAGCGCTCTTGCGAGACCGGCTGTCCGGCGCGGTGCTGGCGATCCCCACAGCGCCGGGCCCGGCTCCGCGCCTCGGTTCGGCGGCGAGTGATCCGCAGCGGCGAGCGGCGACGCTGCTTTTCACCTGCCTGGCTGGAGCAGCGGGCGCACCTGCCGTCAGCATCCCCGCAGCGATGGTCGAAGGCGCGCCGATCGGGCTCAGCCTGGTCGGCGAACCCGGCGCTGATGAACGGCTGGTGCACTTGGCGCGGCGGCAGAGCGAAGAGGGGGAAGGTCGGATCCAGGCCGCCGCCGGCCACGATTCCCAGTCCGACCGACAACCACTCCACCCGACCGGCCAGCACGTCACGAATAAGGATCCTGAATGACCATGCTGAAGTCCCTGCGCCTCAAAATGGCCGACGTCGGCGTGGATCCCTATCTGCTGGCGATCCTCACCACCGTCGCGGGCGCGGCGCTGCTTCCGGCGCGCGGCGGAACGGCGAAGGGCCTGTCGCATGTCACGGTCTTCGTCATCGGCCTGCTCTTCTTCCTCTACGGCGCACGTCTGTCGCCGCGTGCTGCGTGGGCCGGCATCAAACAGTGGCGCCTGCACGCCGTGATCCTGGCGTCGACCTTCGTCCTGTTCCCCCTGCTCGGGCTGGCTGCTGAGGCGGCGGCGCGGCCGGTGCTCGGACCGGAGCTGGCCAAGGGTGTGCTGTTCCTGACGCTGCTGCCCTCGACCGTGCAGTCGTCGATCGCGTTCACCTCGCTGGCCCGGGGAAACGTCGCGGCGGCGGTGTGCGCGGCGTCGTTCTCCTCATTGGCCGGGATCGTGGTGACGCCGCTGCTGGCCTCGGCGCTGCTGGGCGGCGCGGTGCGGGTGGACGGCGGCGCGGTGACCGCGCTGGTGGCCCAGCTGCTGCTGCCCTTCCTGGCCGGGCAGGTGGCGCGCCGCTGGATCGCGGATTGGATCGCCGCGCACAAGCCGATGCTGACGCTGGTCGATCGAGGCTCGATCCTGCTGGTCGTCTACAGCGCCTTCAGCGAGGGCATGGTCGCAGGGGTCTGGCACACGGTGTCGCCGGCGCGGCTGGTCGCGCTGTTGGCGTGCTGCGGACTGCTGCTGACGGCGGTGCTGACGCTGACCGGTCGTGCGGCGGGGCGCCTCGGCTTCGATCGCCCGGAGCGGATCACACTGATCTTCTGCGGTTCGAAGAAGAGCCTCGCGAGCGGCCTGCCGATGGCGGCGGTGCTGTTCCCGGCTCACGAACTGCCGCTGATGGTGCTGCCGCTGATGCTGTTCCACCAGATACAGCTGATGGCCTGCACGGTGCTTGCCCGGCGGTGGGGCGCCGAGTCTGAAGCAGCTGTTGAGCAGGCGCCGACGCCGATCGCGACAGCTGCGTTCATCGCCGTGCCTTCCGAACCGTAGGTTCGGCCTTGTGCAGCAGATCAAGCACCTCTTGATCGCTGACCTGCCGGAAGTCCGTGTACCAGAGGCCGACGGCGACGAAGTCCCGGGGCGACGTCGCGCACACGACGTCGTCGGCGATGCGTGCCAGCCGCCGTTTCGAATCCGCCGCGCAGGCGCCCGCTGCCAGGATCAGGCGGCGTGGTCGCTGGGTGCGGAGTGACTTCAACGCGGCCTCGGCGGTGATGCCGGTGGCGACGCCGTCGTCGACGAGGATCACGTCTCGGCCGGCGAGTTCCGGCAGTTTGCGGTCGCCTCGATAGGCGGTCACTCGCCGCCGCAGTTCCTGCTGTTGCCGGGCCGCGAGTTCGGCCAGTTCGTGCCGGTCGAGGCCGTAGCTGGCGGCGCCCTCGCCGAGAACCAGCTCGTCGGAGCCCTCGGCGATCGCCGCCACGCCGAATTCCTCGTGGCCTGGCAGCCCGACTTTGCGGGCGACGAACACGTCGACGTCGGCGTGCAGAGCGGCTGCGATCTCAACGGCCACCGGTACGCCGCCACGGGGGAGCGCCAGTACTACGGGGTCGTGCATATCCATGCCGCGCAGCTGGTCGGCCAGCGTCTGACCGGCCTCGGTGCGATCCCGGAAACGCATGACGTATCACCTCTGGCATCCACGCCGCTTGCCAGGATCTGGAGCAGCTATGCCTCTGGTTTCGAACTGCGGTCCTGGTGCCCGATGGGGTGCAGAGCAGACAGGGCTTATCTCTCCATACTAAAGCTCGCATACTGCCCGCTGGGGCTGACCGTCTCTTCCGGATCGCGCTCTTTACCCGGCGCTGAGCGGCCCGGTCAGGTAGCGCTGAAACGTCTCCGCGATGTCAGCCGCGACTTCATCGGCCGGGCGGGACGCCATGGGCTCGACGGCGGCGATGTAGCGGGTCATCGCCAGTCCGATGAGCTGGGACATCACGAGCGTGGCGCGGTATTCGGGGTCGGAGGAGCCGATGGCTTCGGCGAGCGGGATCAGGATCGTCTCGGCGAAGCGTTCGCGGACCACCGCGGCGATCTCGGGTTCGGCCGTCGCGGCGCGGACCATCGCCACGATCCATTTGCGTCGGTCGGGGGATTCCAGGGTGCGCAGGATGAAAGCCGCCATGCGTTCGCCGGCGTGGTCCGGACCTTCGGCGAGGACGAAGGCGATCGCCTCGGAGGGCTCCACCGGGGGGCGCATGATCGCGGCGAACAGGCCGGCCTTGGTCTTGAAGTAGTGCGTGACCAGCATCGGGTCGACGTGGGCGGCCAGGGCGATCTGGCGGACCGAGGTGCGGTCGAAGCCGTTCTCGGCGAACAGGCGCCAGGCGGCCTCCTGGATCGCTTCCTTCGCCTGGCCGCCGTCGGTGCGGCGGCCGCGCTTGGCGGCCGTCGCCTTCTTGGCCTGCTCAGCCATGCTTCCCTCCGAAATTCTTGACATGCAGAATTCTAGCGGTGCAGAATTCTGTATGTACAGAATACCGGTCCGGCTCCACCTCAACTCTGCGAGGACGCCATGTCTGCCGAACTCACCCCCCGCCGCCGCAAGCTCGTGCTGGCCGTCGTCGCCCTGGCGCTGATGATGGTGGTCTCGGCGGTCAGCGGCCTGAACGTCGCCCTGCCCGACCTGTCCGCCGCCACCGGCGCCTCGCAGACCCAGGTGATCTGGATCGTCGACGCCTACACCCTGGTCTTCGTCGGCTTCCTGCTCCCGGCCGGCGCCATCGGCGACCGCTACGGCCGCAAGGGCACCCTGCTGGCCGGTCTGGCCGTCTTCGGAGCCGCCGCCGCGGTGGCGATGTTCGTGGGATCCCCGTCAGCGCTGATCGGCCTGCGCGCGGCGATGGGACTCGGCGCGGCGGCGGTCATGCCGTCGACCCTGTCCATCATCACCACGTCGTTCCCGCCGGAGGAACGCGGCCGGGCGGTCGGCGTGTGGGTCGGCGTCGCCGGCGGCGGCGCGGTGCTCGGCCTGCTGGCCTCCGGCACGCTGCTGGAGTTCTTCGCCTGGAGCTCGTTCTTCGGCCTCAACGTCGCCCTCGCCGCCGTCGCCCTGATCGGCACGCTCGTGCTCATCCCCACCTCCCGCGACGCCGACGCCCCGCGCCTGGACCCGGTCGGCGGACTGTTCTCGCTGCTGGCGGCGGTCGGCATCGTGCTCGGCATCATCGAGGGTCCCGACCGCGGCTGGAGCGACGCCCTGACCGTGACGGGATTCGTGGTCGGCGGTCTCGCCCTGGCCGCGTTCATCGGATGGGAGCTGCGCCGCGACGAACCGATGCTGGATGTGCGGCTGTTCCGGCTCAAGGGATTCGGCGCCGGATCCGGCGTGATCACGATCCAGTTCTTCGGCAGCTTCGGACTGTTCTTCATCATCCTGCAGTACCTGCAGTACGTCGCCGACCTGTCGCCCTTCCGCGCCGCCCTGGCATTGCTGCCGATGCCGGTGTTCCTGGTTCCCGTCGCCCGTAATGCGCCGAAGATCGCCGCCCGGGTGGGCGCGAAGCGGGTGCTCCCGCTCGGGCTGGTGTTCAGCGCCTCCGGGCTGGCTGTCCTGACGACGCTGAGCACGCACCTCGTCTACTGGCACCTGGCTGTCGGGCTGGCGCTGTTCGGCCTCGGCATGGGACTGGCCGGTACGCCTGCGACTACTGCGATCGTGTCCTCGCTGCCGGAGTCCAAGCAGGGCGTGGGTTCGGCGATGAACGACCTGTCGCGCGAACTGGGCAGCGCGCTGGGGATCGCGGTGCTGGGGAGTGCGTTGAGCTCCGCGTATCGGTCGCACGTCGCCGGTGCGACGCAGGGGCTGCCGCCGCAGGTGGCGGCGGGGGCGCAGTCGTCGATCGCGGCTGTGAAGGGCGCTTCTGGCAAGCTCGCGCAGTTCGGGCCGAAGGGTAAGAACTTGATGGATGCTGCGCAGCAGGCTTTTGTTGACGCTACGCACACGGCCTTCGGTATTGCGATCGTTGTGTTGCTTGCCGGTGCGGTGTTCGCGGTGGTGCGTGCGCCGGGGAAGGCGGAGGGGGATGCGGTGGGGTCGGGGGTTGGGGCCGGGGCCGGGAGTGGTGCGAGGGCTGATGCTGGTGCGGAGCTGTCTGCCGAGATGTGAATGACGGCGGAACGGTTGCGGGGAGAGTTCGGTAGGTCGCCAGGGAGACGCCGGAGGTCGGCGGCTCTCTGGCGTTTTTCATGCTTGCTCTGGGTGGACGTCCCCGACGTCGGGACCGGCACCGTTGTCGATATCGAGCTGCCCTTACAGCGGCCATGGCGAATCGAGCCCCGGGACACACTTGAATATCGCTCTTAGCGACAGTGGTCCATATTCTTGCGACGGTGCCAGAAGGATATCGACGGTGTCAACGCGTCCCGAAGTGTCGAAACGCTTCGAAAGGCGAAGGAAGGGCTTCGTTTGCGCCTGTCTACCTCGCCGTTCGGTTGATGGTGAGATATGGATCATTGGGTGCCGAGTCTGAAAGTTACACGTCAGGCGCTGTGGCCGCCTCAATATGGCATTCCCAAGATCGAGTATCGAAACAGTTTCGAAACCTTTTCAAGGGCCTTGACATGGTGGCCGGCCAGGCTCACAGTGATGTCGATTGCGGGCGTGGAAGAACGTGCGCGGCTTATTTCTGTGCGCGCATTGTGAATTCCGTGAGTCGGCCGCGCTGGGTGTCGGCGGGGTAAACGGACACGACAAGAGGGAAGTACACATATGAATGACGCTCCAACGCGTCCGAGTCGTCGCGGGCGCGGCCGTACCAGGATGAGCCTTCTGATCAGCGCTCTGTGTACCGCGGTGCTGGCTGGTGTCATGGCGCTGCTGCCGGGCACCGCCAGTGCGGCGACGACCGTGTGCTCCAGCCAGACCAACACCATCAACGGGTACTGGTACTCGTTCTGGACTGAGGGCTCCGGTTCGGCCTGCATGACGTTCGGTTCTGCCGGCAACTACAGCACCTCTTGGAGCAACGCCGGCAACTTCGTGGGTGGCCTGGGTTGGAGTACCGGTAGTCGCCGGACGGTGGACTACTCCGGCAGCTTCAACCCCTCCGGCAACGGCTATCTGTCGCTGTACGGATGGACCACCAACCCGCTGGTCGAGTACTACATCACCGACAGCTGGGGCAGCTACCGGCCGACCGGCACGTACAAGGGCACGGTCACCAGCGACGGCGGCACCTACGACATCTACGAGACCACCCGGGTCAACCAGCCGTCCATCATCGGCACGGCCACGTTCAACCAGTACTGGGCCGTGCGGCAGTCCAAGCGTGTCGGCGGCTCCATCACCACCGGCAACTTCTTCGACGCCTGGGCCAGCCACGGCATGAACATGGGCCAGTTCAACTACATGATCCTGGCCACCGAGGGCTACCAGAGCAGCGGCAACTCCAACATCACCATCGGCGGCACCGTCACGAACACGGTGACCGTGACCAGCCCGGGCAACCAGAGCACGACGGTCGGCCGGCCGGTGAGCGTGCAGGTCCACGCCTCGGACTCGGCGTCCGGGCAGAGCCTGGCCTACTCCGCCTCCGGCCTGCCTCCGGGTCTGTCGATCGACAGTGGCAGTGGGCTGATCTCGGGTACGCCGACCACTACCGGGTCCTACCAGGTCACCGTCACGGCGACCGACTCCACCGGGGCGAAGGGCACGGCTACCTTCACTTGGGTGATCAGCCCGGAGGCCGGGACCCAGGTGACCGTCACCAACCCCGGGAATCAGACCGGCTCCGTGGGCACGGCCATCAGTCCGCTTCAGATTCAGGCGACGGATTCGGCGGGTCAGACTCTGACCTATAGCGCCACCGGATTGCCGGCGGGCCTGTCGATCAGTTCCTCGGGTCTGATCTCCGGGACTCCGACTGCCTCCGGCACTTCCAACGTCACGGTGACCGCGAGCGATGCCAGCGGCTCCGGTTCGGCGACGTTTACCTGGTCGATCAGCGGCGGGGGTACCACAGGGGTCTGCCATGTGACCTATGACCGGAGCTCCGAATGGCCCGGCGGGTTCACCGCGAATGTGACGATCGCCAACACCGGTACGACCGCGGTCAACGGCTGGACCCTGACTTGGGCCTTCCCGGGTGACCAGAAGATCACCAACGCCTGGAGCGCGACCGCCAGCCAGAGCGGCGCGAACGTGACGGCGACCAACGCCGCCTACAACGGCAGCATCGCTCCTGGTGGCAGCACGTCGTTCGGCTTCCAGGGCACCTTCGGCTCCAATGACAGCAGCCCCACGGCGTTCACACTGAATGGAACCGCGTGCAGCTGATTCGCTGACGCGACAGGCGGTCGGGCCCTTCTGTGGCCCGGCCGCCTTCTTTATGGGGAGGTCCGGGATCCGCCGCGGGTGCGGGAGCCTGACCGGACAGATGACGTCGACGATCTTCGGCCGTAGACTCGGTAGCAGGCGAAAGGCCCCCGATGATCGATGGACAGGCTCCGGCGACTGTCGGCCGTGCGGACGGCACGGTGCGGTTGTTCCTGGCCGGCGACGTCATGACCGGGCGCGGGATCGACCAGATCCTGCCGCATCCGGGGGATGCGCTGCTGCGGGAGAACTGGGTTCGGGACGCGCGGCGGTATGTGGAGCTGGCCGAGGCGGTCAACGGGCCGGTTCCCCAGCCGGCCGGGTTCGAGTGGATCTGGGGTGACGCGCTCGTCACGCTGGCGCAGGTGGCGCCCGACGTCTCGGTGATCAACCTGGAGACCGCGGTGACCACCGCGGACAGTTTCGTGCAGGGCAAGGCCATCCACTACCGCATGAACCCGCTGAACCTGCCGGCGGTCACCGTCGCCCGGCCGGACGTGTGCGTGCTGGCGAACAACCACGTGCTCGACTTCGACCGGCCCGGCCTGAGCAGCACGCTCAGCACGCTGGCCGTGGCGGGGCTGGCCACGGTTGGTGCGGGGGAGGACTTGGAGGAGGCCCGGCGGCCCGTGCTGGTGCCCGTGCCGGGTGCGAGCGGGCGGATCATCGTTCTGGCCTGCGCGATGGCATCGGCCGGCGTCCCGGACAGCTGGGCCGCGGGGGCAGACCGTCCCGGTGTCTGGTTCGTGCCGAGCCTGGCGGACACTGTGGCCGACGAGATCGTCGGGCGTCTGAGCGCTGTGCGCCAACCCGGCGACATCTGCGTCGTCTCCCTGCATTGGGGCTCGAACTGGGGATGGGAGGTGTCCCGCGATCAGGTCCGCTTCGCCCGCAGGCTCGTCGACGGCGGCGTGGACATCGTTCATGGGCATTCGTCGCATCACCCTCGGCCGATCGAGGTCTATCGGCAGCGGCTCATCTTGTACGGCTGCGGGGACCTGATCAACGACTATGAGGGCATTTCCGGGCAGGAGGAGTTCCGCGGCGATCTGCGCTTGCTGTACTTCCCGACCGTGCACCAGGCCAGCGGGGAGTTGGCCGGGCTCGCTATGCGGGTGGTGCGGGCGCGGCGGATGCGGCTTGAACACGCGGCGCCTGAGGACGTTTTGTGGCTGGAGCGGGTGCTGGAGGAGACGAGCGAACGCTTCAAGACGCGGTTCGAGAGCAGAACCGACGGGATGCTGACGCTCGTCTTGTGAGGCGGGGGCAGTGCTTGGGCTGCTCTACATAGGAGGGGAGTGCCGGTGAATGAAGGCACGCAGGTTCCAGGGGTCGATGAGCAGCACATTGCCTTGCCGTTCAACACGGAGAACGCCGCGTCGGGTGGGACCTTCCGGGTGCCTGGAGGAGAGGACGGGTGGGAGGAAAGCAGGATCCTGAAAGTACTGCGGCCACCGGTGGCGGACCACGAGGGTGGTAGCTGTGCTTGGCCGACGAGCGAGGCGCCCGACCACTTCAACTACTGGCGGCGTGAGGTTGCGGCGTACGAGTCCTGCTTCGCGAACTCCGCTTTCCGGCAGGCGGGTATTCGCGCGCCCAGTCTGTTGGCAGTCGAGACTCGGGCGGATGGTTCGATCGAGCTGTGGCTTGAGGACGTCGGCGGGCGTTCGGGCTTCGACGTGTCGGTCGGTCGGCTCGGCCGCTTCGGGCACGAGCTCGGTGTCGGTCAGGCACGGTGGGTCAAGCAGGTGCCGCCGGCCGCTGAACTGCCTTGGCTCTCCCGGCGCTGGCTGGCGCAATATGTCAGCGGCGGTCCGCACAGTGAGGTTTTCATCGACGACGTCGACTGGGACCACTCGATCGCCCGCGTGTGGCCGGCGAAGATGAGGCGCTCGCTGCGTCGGCTGTGGGAGTCGCGGACGGCGGTGGTGGCTGCGGCGGAGGCTTTTCCGCGCACGCTGTGCCACCTCGACCTGTGGCCCGCCAACTTCATCGAGGACGACTCCGGCGGCTCTGTATTGATTGACTGGGCGTTCGTCGGTGAGGGAGCCGTCGGCGAGGATCCGGCCAACCTGATCATCGACAGTGTCACCGATGGCCTGATCGATATCGCGCAGCTGCCGTATATCGTCGAGGCGGTCTGCGACGGATACATCGCGGGTCTGGCGGACGGCGGCTGGGACGGTTCTGCGGACGAGGCCCGTGCCGGGATCGCTGCCTGCGGCGCCGCCAAGTACAGCTGGCTCGGCGCGCTGGTGATCGGATCCGCAGTTCGTGGCGCTGCTGACGGAGCATCCTCCGATCAGGACGACGCGGCAGCCGAAGAGCTTGAGCGCATCAAGCCGCTGGCGGAACTTCTTGCTCAGTGGGCTGACACAGTTGAGCTGTGAAGGCATTGCTTTGCGCGGTCAAGCGAGCGAGGACCACAAGGGGTTCCAGGCCCGTGACCTGTCGGAGCTGGACTTCGTCTATGTCTGGGCCGACGACCGCGGCGTGAATGCAGTGGCGGATCGGCCTGGAAGTTCGAGACCATCCGGTCATGGGTGACGGGGTGCCAGGACGGGACCTACCGGCCGGGTTCGGTTTCCGGCCGTATCGCGGCAGTGAAGACCACGGTGCCATGGTCGCGGTGCGGCTGGGCTGTGCGGAGCGGGACCGGGTCGATGCCCACTCGGTCGTGGAAGGACTTCCGACAGCGGCAGAGATCGCCGAAGCCTCCGCCAAGGTGGAGGAACCGTCCAAGAACCAGGTCCTTGTGATGCACGCCGGGAGCGTCGTCGGCTACGCGACGATCCGGTGGTGGCAGGAGCGGGACGATACGTGGCTATATCTGCATCGCGGCTATCTCCTGCCCGAGCATCGTCGCCAAGGCATCGGCTCAGCCATGCTGGACTGGGCGGAAGGGCGGATCCGTCGGCTCGTCGAACAGCACGGAACGGTACGCACGGCAGTGATCGGCGCGAACGCCATGGCCTCCGAGCAGGACGCCACGTCGCTGCTGCTGACAGCCGGCTACCGACGCGTCTTCAGCCTGGTCGAGCTGGGACTGGGCGATCTGAGGTTGTTGCCCGACGGCGGCGGTGAACTGCCGCCAGGGATGCGGACGGGGCCGATCGGGACGAGCGACTACCGTGCGGCCTGGAGAACAGTCGTCGATTCCTATGCGGATGCCGGTTTCACTCCGCAATGGCCTTTCCAGGACTTTGTCGACAACGCCGACCCGGCATGCTGGAGAGCCGCATGGAACGGGCGGGACATGGTCGGCGTCGCCCTGTGCTCCCTCCGCCGCCACGACGTGGGCGAGGTCGAGGAGCTGAGCGTCCGGGCGGACCATCGGCGCCTGGGAATCGGCCGGGCCCTGCTGCTGGACGGGCTGCGAAGCCTTCACGAGCAAGGTGCGACGACCGCGCGGCTGTTCACGGGCACGGCGAACCCGCATCGATCCTTCGATCTTTACGAGAGCGTGGGGTTCCAGCGCCGCAACGAGTACGTCCGTTACCGCAAGCCGCTTGCCTGATCGACCGATCGGCGAGCCTTCCGGTTAGTCCACATCCCTCGGATGCCTTCCCCGTCGTATGCCGTTGCGATCGCCGTGCCTCTGAGAGCCGGTCCGACTGGCTCACGTCCGCCAAACGTCCGCTGAGATCGCGGATGCCAAAGCGATCAGCTGGGCCTGGCACCGTACTGCGGTGGTGGCGGGACGGAAACGGCCTATGGCGACTGTCGGCGTCAGGCGATGCGTGACAGGAGGTCGAGGAGCTGCCGTTGTTGTGCGGCGGTCAGGGGAGCGAGGACTGCGGCCTGGATCTCGTCGAGGACTTCGTCGAGGTGGAGCAGGGCTTTGGTGCCCTCGGGGGTGAGGGTGACGACGTTGCGGCGTTTGTGGTGGGGGTCGACTTTGCGGTCGACGAGGTGGCGTGACTCCAGGTCGGTCAGGGCGGCCGTGACGTCGCTGCGGTCGATGCCGGTGGCGCGGCCGAGGTCGGCCTGACTGGTGGGGCCCCATTGGTCGAGGGCCGCGAGCAGGCGGTAGTGGTAGCCGCGCAGGCCCTCGCCGCGGGTTTCGAAGCCGGCGGCCAGCAGCGCCGAGGAGCGTGCGTGGACGCGGCTGATGAGCCAGGTCGGGCGGTCCTTGACCCGGTCGGGGGTGCGGCCGATCCGGTCGTGATGCACGGGCATGGGTTCAGCCTATCCGTTGTTGGTGCGGCCAACACCTGCTATGTTGGCGAGGCCAACATTGGTCATGCCAACACTGGAGGTCGCGTGTCGACCGTTCCCGAATCTCTGACGCTGGACAGCGGGCGTGGCAGACGGATCCTCGCGCTGCTGTGCTCCGTCGCGCTGCTCGACTTCATCGACGCGTCCATCACGAACGTCGCGCTGCCGCACATCCTGCGCTCGCTGCACTTCTCGACGCAGAGCCTGCAATGGGTGCCCTCCGCCTATCTGCTGACGTACGGCGGGTTCATGCTTCTCGGCGGCCGGCTGGCGGACCTGCTCGGCCGTCGCAACATGCTGCTGGCCGGTACGGCGCTGGTCGGGCTCGCCTCGCTCGCCGGCGGGTTCGCCGGTGGCGCGGGCGTCTTCATCGCCGCCCGGCTCGTCCAGGGGCTCGGCGCCGCGTTGATGCTTCCCGCCGCGCTGTCCACCCTCACCACCACGTTCACCGCGACGAAGGACCGTCAGCGGGCGCTCGGCGTCTGGGCGGGTGTCGCGGGTCTCGCCTCGGCGGCCGGGATCCTGCTCGGGGGCGTCCTGACGGATGGTCCCGGATGGCGATGGGTCATGTTCGTCAACCCGATCGCGTGTGCGCTGGTCATCCCGGCCGTTCTCGCGGTCCTGCCCAAGGACCCGCCCGCGGCGCGGACCCACCGGTTCGACGTTCTGGGCACCGTGCTTGTCACGGGCGGCATGTTGCTGCTGGTCTACGGCCTCATCAAGGCGCCGGATCAGGGATGGCGTGCCACGTCCACGGGGGTCGAGTTGCTCGGCGCCGCCGGCGTGCTGGCGCTGTTCGTGGTCGTCGAACGAACCGTCTCGGATCCGATACTGCCGCTGGACATCTTCCGCGTACCGGGACTGGCGGCGGCGAACCTGACAGGGCTCATCGGCTTCGCGGGGATGCTCTCAATGTTCTACTTCCTGACCCTGTACATGCAGAACGTCCTGGGCTACTCGCCGATCGTCGCCGGGGCGGCGTACCTGCCGCTCACCTTCGCTATCGGTGTCTCGGCCGGGATCGGCTCCAAATTGTTGACCAAGCTTGGCAGCCGTCCAGTGATCATGGCGGGTGCCCTGGTGGTGGCCGGCGGACTGCTTCTGCTGAGCCGTGCTCCCGTCCAGGGCGGGTACGTCGCGCATATCCTTCCCGGTCTGCTGCTGGTCGCGTTCGGTATCGGTCCGGTCTTCGTCGGCGTGACCACCGCCGCGAACGCCGGTGTCGAGCCGGGACGGGCCGGGCTGGCGGCGGCGCTGCTCAACTCCTCGCAGCAGATCGGTGGGGCGCTCGGGCTGGCTGTGTTCTCCGCTGTCGGCGCGGCGCGAGTCCATCACCTGCTCGGTTCGGGGACGGCGGTGCCGGAGGCCACCACTTCGGGCATGCACTACGCCCTGGCTGCTGGAGCCGCGTTCGCGGCGGCGTCAGCGCTGATCGCGCTAGCGACCAAGAACACCCATGAAGACCCGGCCCATCAGTCGGCCGAACCCGCAGGAGATCAGGCGCTGGCTGTATCTGATCTCGTCATCTCCCAGGAGAACCGATGAAGAGCGAAGAGACCGCGACCGAAGCTGCTCGTGTGCTGATAGCCGGGCGCAGTCCCAGTGTGCTGATAGCGGCGGCTCGGTTGCTGCGTGACAAGGGCTATCGTGCTGACGCCACCAATCAGTTCGACCAGATCCTCAGCGATTACGACGTAGCCAACCTCGACGTACTGGTCTTCGGCGGCATGGTGCCGCCGGACACCAAGCAGCGCCTGCGCGAGGAGATCACCAGGCGCAATCCACGGATCGCCGTGGTCCAAGGCTTGGCTGGCATCCCGGGGGTTATCGCCGCCCAAGTCGAAGCCGCAGTACGTGGTGACGCTGGCGACGTCGGCGACGTCACTTATGACGAGTCTCAGCGAACCTTGCGGATCACACTCGGCGACGCGGAGCACGTCACCGTCGAGGCGTTGTGGGGTACATCGTTCACGCCGCCGGAGCCGACCAGCACCTCGATGCAGGTGTTCGACGGAGAGCTGTCGGCCGGTGCGCACGGCATCGTTCTTCCTGAGCAGGTGCCGGACGTCGCTTCCTTCGCCGCGATCACTATCGGCGCGCAAGTGCGAGTCCTCACGATCGGCCCGATGCCGCAGGCCGTGACCCGGCTGGCGCCGAAGTCCGCCGACGATCGCCGGCTGCCTGAAGTCGATGCGGTCGCGATCCACGGCGAGGATCGGTAGCGGGCGGTGCTGTAGACGGCCGGCTCGAACGGCTTCATCTTCGCCGCGTCGGCTGCCTTCGAGCAGCCGACGCGGACCGCCTGGCAGGTGGGTGGGAGACAGGCGTAGGCTCGCGACTGCTTGTCGGGCGGGGGGCGGCCGAGACGACGGGGATTGAGCATGGGGGATGTGCCGTGATGATGGGGAATGGCGGGCCGGTTGGCCTGATGGATGACGGGGATCGGCTCTTTGCGGCTCTGCGTAATGGGGACCGCGATGGGTATCTGACTGTGCTGGCGGGGATTAACGTCTTTATGCCTAGTCCGCGGGCGCAGGGGGATGAGGTACTGGCCGGGACGGAGACTGGTACCGGGCATGTGACCTATCGGGAGAATGGCGCTGTCTGCATTGATGTTTCTACCGATGCCAGCTTGACTCAGCCGTGTCGGCCGGATGTGTTCTACCGGTGGCTGATGTGGGATCGGGCGGTTCGGATCCTTGAAGAGCACAAGTTCAAGTGGACGATGGTCGTGAACCGCGGGACCTATATGGAGTTCCGTATCACGGTTCCGGAAGCGGCCAAGTGGTTGAACCGGCATCCCCGGGCTGTGAAGACCTGGGAGGAGTTGGTGACCCAGGTGCGCTTCACCCGTGCCGAGGCGCTGGATGGTCCCTTGGCGCGGGCGTTGGCGTGTGGGGCGCACCTGTCGTACACCAACTGCATGCCGTGGAACAGCATGATGGGTGAGTACGTCCACTACGTCGCGCGCGCCCTGTCGATACGGGAGTCCTGGGGCATCTATTCGGCCCGGGACTGGCGTCGGCAAGTGGATGCGCTTCTCAACACCCAGCGCTACGAGATCGTCGACGTGTTGCTGGCTCTGCGGAGGAAGGCTGTTGCTGACGGCGCGCAGCCGGCCGATCCCACGTTGCTGTCGCGCCTGGCTGAGGAGTGGTGCGCGGCCAATTCAGCCGACCCCAGCACGGCGGCCGAGATGTATGACGTGGCTCATTGGGTCGGCATGTGCGAGTCCTGGCTGCGGCGCGACAATGTGCTGCCGGCCGATGGTGTGGTGTGGACGCAGGCCGTGTGGGATCTGGGCCGGGCCGTGAACATGGCCCGTTGGGGAATGCAATGCGGGTACTGCGATAGGCCTACTGCTGAGCAGATCGTGTTGCGCGCCGGCCAGCTGTGCGCCGAGACTTACTCGAACTGGCATGAGCTCTCGACGGCCTATTTGCTCGGCCGCGTCATCAAAATGGGGCGGCAGGACGATGTGCAGGCGTGCTACGCGGAGTCCTTGAAGACCCACCTGGCTTTGGCCAACGCGGAGACGAGCCCGTTCCGGCTGCTCAGCCTGCACTGACCGGTCGCGGCGTCGGCATATCCTGCGGACGTGTCGAATGCGAGTATGTGGAGCCCGATCAGCGGGCCCGGTTCCGAAGCCACCGTCATCGAGGTCTTCTCGGCGTGGCTCGCTGAGCAGGGCTGGGAGTGCAAGCAGCTGCCCTCCCACGGAGACCACCCGGCCGTCGACGCCCGCCACGTCGACGGCCGCCGGCTCATCGTCGAGGCGAAGGGGTTCTCCCGCGACTCGGGCAGCGACCTGGACACCGGCTACGGGAAACTGCTTCGGCGGATCACCGACGAGCCGGGCACCGTGTACGCGCTCGCGGTGGCCAAGACGGTTGTCCGGTTCGCGCAGCGCGTCCCGTCCGGAGTGCGGGACAAGCTGGGGATCGCGCTGTACACGGTCGATGCCAGCGGGAAGGTCGATCACGTCGACGGGCCCTCGCTCTGACTTGGCCGACCGATCCGCGCCTAGCCGAGAGCGCTCCGCCGCAGCGTGGCGTCGAGCACTTCGCAGAGTGTCGGGTACGGGTCCGGCACAGACTGAGCGGCTCGCCACGCGACGAACCCGTCAGGCCGGACCAGGACGGCGCCGTCCAGCCCGACTCCATAGGCCTGCGCCCAATTCGTGCCGGGCTCGGCGGCGAGTTCGTGGGCCGGGTCCTCGCTGATGCGATACGCGCCGAGGGGGATGCCGCGCTGCTCGGCCAACCGGAGCGCCGCCTCGTGCCAGGCGCCGCCCCCGGCTCCGGTGAGCAGCACCGGCGACCGCTCGAACAGATCGAGCGTGGACAGCCTCTCACCTGCGCGCCGTAGCCACAGGTGCGGCGCTCGCGTGCCCGGTGCGCCGGTCGACTCGAAGCTGTCCGGTATCGCCGGCGCCTCCGGGTCCGTGCCGACGACCGCGCCGACCGGGTAGCGGTACCCGAGCGCCACAGCCAGCACGTTCTTCTGCCGGCCTGTCCCGGGGAGCGCGTCGTAGCCCGGATGACGGTGCTCCGCCGACCGGGCCGAGGCGCGCGCGCTCGTCGCGACGGCGACCGGACGCCGTTCCTCGCCGTACGTGTCGAGCAGCCCTGGCCCGGCCCACCCCGCCAGGACGGCGGCCAGCTTCCACGCCAGGTTGTGTGCGTCCTGGATCCCGGTGTTCGAGCCGAACGCGCCGGTGGGGGACATCTCGTGGGCGGAGTCCCCGGCCAGGAAGACCCGGCCGGAGCTGTAGCGTTCGGCGACCCTTTCCGCCGCGTGCCAAGGCGCCTTGCCGGTGATCTCGACATCCAGGTCGGGCACGCCCGTAGCCGTCCTGATGTGCTGGACGCACCGCTCGTCGGTGAAGGCGTCCAGGGGCTCGCCGCGGTCGGGATGCCAGGGAATGTGGAACACCCACTGCTCCACGTTGTCCACCGGCAACAGCGCTCCGGAGGCCTGCTCGTTCGTCAGGTAGCAGGCGATGAAGCGCCGGTCTCCGACGACCTCGGCCAAGCGCTTGGCGCGGAACGTGACGCTGACGTTGTGGAACAGGTCGCCCGCGCCGGACTGGCCGATGCCCAGCGCTTCCCGGACCGGGCTGCGCGGACCGTCGGCGGCGAGCAGGTAGTCGGCGCGCACGGTGCGCAGGCTGCCGTCCTCACGGCTGCGCAGCACCGCGGTGACCCCGTCGCCGTCCTGGTCGAAGGATGTCAGTTCGGTGCCGAAGCGCACGTCGCCGCCCAGCTCGACGGCCTGCCGCAGTAGCACCGGCTCCAGATCGTTCTGGCTGCACAGGCACCAGCCGGAGGGGCTGAAGCGGGCGAGGGCCCCGCCGGGGTCGATCTCCTTGAACAGCCACTCGTGGTCTTCGACGGTGAGGGTCTCGGCCTGCAGGATGCCGTGGTTGTCGGCCAAGACCGACGCCGCCGCGCGGATCGCCGGCTCGGCACCCGCCGTGCGGTAGAGCTCCATCGTCCGGACGTTGTTGCCGCGGCCGCGCGGGTGGTGCGAGGTGTCGGAGTGCTTCTCGACCAGCAGATGCCTGACACCGAGGCGGCCGAGGAACAGGGAGGCGGACAGCCCCACCAGCGAGCCCCCGACGATCAGGACCGGCACCCGGTCATCGACCCGTGCGTTCATCGGCAGTTCCCTCTCCGGCAGGCCTTGGGCGAGTCGGCGGCGCGCCGATCCCGATGGTCCAGATCCAGCATCGGCGCTTCGCGCCGATCGCGCTCGGCCGGTACGGCCGTCGGCGGGGCTTTCGCTCGGATGGCTCCCAGCTCTCGCGCCGAGCGGATCCGGACACGACGATCGACCTCGTGCTTCGACGCCGGTGCCTGCCGTTCCGCTGCCGAGACCGGGGCGCCGATCGAAGGGAGAGGCGAAAATGACAGTCCTGACGAAACCCGCGCCGCGCCGCCGTGCGGTCACCACGACCAGGCTTCGCGTCGTGCTGATGTGCGATGTGGTCGACGGCGCGCAGCAGCGCTTCCTGGACGCCTACGAGCAGTTGCGCCACCAGGTCGCCGCGGTGCCCGGTCACGTCACCGACCAACTGTGCCAGTCCATCGAGGACCCGTTGCAGTGGCTGATCACCAGCGAGTGGGAGGATGCGCAGTCGTTCCTGTCCTGGGTGGACAGCGCCGAGCACCGCGCCATGGTGAAGCCGCTGCACGGCTGCGTGCACGACACCCGCTCGCTACGGTTCGCCGTCATGCGGGAGACCACCGGCTCCGAGACGTTCGACGGCCCGACCCCGGTTCTCGACGGCGTCACCCGGCACGCCCTCACCTTCACGGTGAAGCCCGGCAGTGAGCAGAAGGTGGCGGAGATCCTGGCGGGGTACACCTCGCCGGCCGCCGAGGTCGACGGCCGCACCCGGCTCCGGCGGACCTCGCTGTTCATGCGGGGCGACCGGGTGGTGCGGATCGTCGAGGTGTCCGGCGACCTCGGGGCCGCGCTCCGCCACGTGGCGATGCAGCCCGAGGTCCGGGCGGTCGAGGAAGCGGTGAACCCGTATCTGACCGAGGACCGCGACCTCGCAGACCCCGAGTCCGCGCGCGCGTTCTTCCTGCGCGCCGCCCTTCCCGCGGTGCACCACGTGGCCGCGCGCGAGCAGCCGGCCGAGGTCAGCCGGCACGCCCTGCTCTATCCGGTCCGCAGCGGCTGTGGTGCGGCGGTCGCCGAGCTGCTCGCCCGCCAGGACCGGCAGGCCGTGGCCGACGGGGCGCGACCGCTGGCGGCGGCCACCGTCTTCCGCCGCGGGGACACGGTGGTCCGCACGGTCGACCTCTCCGCTCCGCCGGAGACGGTGCCCGCGCTCGCGCTCGGCGTCCCCGGCGTCCGGGCGTCCGCCGTGCTCGGCCGGCTGGTCGTCCTCGGCGACCACCAGCTGCGTGACGACGCGGGGATCGACCGGTTCCGCGAGGAGTGCGAGATGGCTCTGGTCACCGACCGGCGTGCGAAGGGCGCCTGAGCTTTCGCCGTACCGCCGTCAGCGAAGCCGACAGCCGAAGCCGACAGCCGAAGACCCGTCAGCGAATTTTCCCGCCCGTCAAGCGATCTGGAGGTGTGGTCGTCATGGCCGGCCTTTCCCCGCGCATAGTGCACATCGACGAGGTTGCGCCCAACCGCCGGCGCGGCGGTGATCTGCGGCCGCTGCTCACGCCGACCGCGGTCGGCGCCACCAGCGGCTTCATGGGCCTGGCCATCGTGCAGCCAGGCGAACGGATCGGGGAGCACTACCACCCGTATTCGGAGGAGTTCGTCTACGTGGTCAGCGGCGAGCTGGAAGTGGACCTCGACGGCGTCGCGCACCCGCTGCGTCCCGACCAGGGCCTGATGATCCCGGTCACCATGCGCCACCGGTTCCGCAACGTCGGCGACACCGAGGCCCGGATGGTGTTCCACCTCGGCCCCCTGGCCCCCCGGCCCGAACTGGGGCACGTGGACACCGAGGAGGACCCGACGGCCCTCCCCCCGGAACGCGCGGAGGTCATTTCGTGACCCGCCGGGTGGCGGTCACCGGGATCGGCATCGTGGCGCCGGGCGGAATCGGCGTCCCGGCCTTCTGGGACCTGCTCACCGCCGGCCGGACGGCGACCCGCGGCATCACGCTGTTCGACCCGGCCGGCTTCCGGTCCCGGATCGCCGCCGAATGCGACTTCGACCCGGTGGCCCGCGGCCTGGACGCCCGGACCGTCGCCGGCGCCGACCGGTACGTCCAGTTCGCCCTGGTCGCCGCCGCCGAGGCGGTGGCCGACGCCGGGCTCGACGTCCAGACCGAGGACCCCTGGCGGATCGGGGTGTCGATGGGCACGGCGGTCGGCGGCACGACACGGCTGGAGCACGACTACACGCAGGTCAGCGATTCGGGGGCGCAGTGGGCCGTGGACCCCCGGCGGGCCGGGCCGCAGCTGCACCGGGCGCTCTCGCCGAGCACCCTGGCCTCCGCGGTCGCCGAGCACGTCGGCGCGCGCGGCCCGGTGCAGGTGGTGTCCACCGGCTGCACCGCGGGCCTGGACGCGGTCGGGTACGCCTTCCAGACGATCGAGGACGGCCGGGCCGACGTCTGCGTCGCCGGGGCCTCGGACTCGCCGATCTCCCCGATCACCGTCGCCTGCTTCGACGCCATCCACGCCACCTCCGAGCGCAACGACGACCCCGAGCACGCCTCCCGGCCGTTCGACGCCGACCGGGACGGCTTCGTCCTGGGCGAGGGCGGCGCCGTCCTGATCCTGGAGGAGCTCGAACACGCCCGGCGCCGGGGCGCGCGCGTGCACTGCGAGATCGCCGGCTTCGCCACCTTCGGCAACGCCCACCACATGACCGGGCTGACGCGGGAGGGCCGGGAGATGTCCGAGGCGATCGACCACGCCCTGGCGCACGCCCGCGTCGACGGCTCGGACGTCGACTACGTCAACGCGCACGGCTCCGGCACCAAGCAGAACGACCGGCACGAGACGGCCGCGGTGAAGCGGTCGCTGGGCGCGCACGCGTACAAGACCCCGATGAGCTCGATCAAGTCGATGGTCGGGCACTCGCTCGGCGCGATCGGCGCCATCGAGCTCGTGGCCTGCACCCTGGCCCTGGCCGACGGCGTCGTGCCGCCGACCGCGAACTACGGCACGCCGGATCCGGAATGCGATCTCGACTACGTGCCCAGGACCGCCCGCTCGGTCCCGCTGCGCAACGTCCTGTCGGTCGGCAGCGGGTTCGGCGGCTTCCAGTCGGCGGTGGTCCTGCGCCGTGAGGGGGTGAAGGTATGACGGCCTCCCGGACCGACGGCCGCGCGGTGATCACCGGCATCGGCGTCGTGGCGCCGAACGGCGTGGGCGCGGACGAGTTCTGGAAAGCCACGGCCGAGGGAATCAGCGTCCTGGCTCCGGTCTCCCGCGACGGCTGCACCCATCTGCCGCTGCGGGTCGCCGGCGAGGTCCACGGCTTCGACGCGGAGTCGGTGATCGAGGAACGCTTCCTGGTCCAGACCGACCGCTTCACCCACTACGCGATGGCCGCGGCCGACCTCGCGGTGCGGGACGCCGGGCTCGAGACCGGGGCCGGGTCGCCGTTCGCGGTCGGCGTGGTGACCGCGGCGGGCTCCGGCGGCGGCGAGTTCGGACAGCGCGAACTCCAGCACCTGTGGGCTCAGGGCCCGCATTTCGTCGGCCCCTACCAGTCCATCGCCTGGTTCTACGCGGCCAGCACCGGTCAGATCTCGATCCGCGGCGGACTCAAGGGACCCTGCGCGGTGGTGGCCGCCGACGAGGCCGGCGGCCTGGACGCCCTGGCGCACGCGGCACGCACCATCCGGCGCGGGGCGGCGGCCGTCGTCGTCGGCGCCACCGAAGCGCCGCTGGCCCCGTACTCGATCGTCTGCCAGCTCGGGTATCCCGAGCTCAGCCTCGGCGCCGACCCCGGCCGGGCGTATCTGCCGTTCAGCACCGAGGCGTGCGGGTTCGTCCCCGCCGAGGGCGGCGGGATGTTCGTCGTGGAGGACGCGGAGTCGGCCCGGCGGCGGGCGGCCCGGATCCGGGCCGTCGTGGCGGGCCACGCGGCCACCTTCACCGGCGCCTCCCGCTGGGCGGAGTCGCGGGACGGTCTCGCGCACGCGATCCGGGGCGCGCTGGCGGCGGCCGACTGCGCCCCCGAAGAAGTCGACGTGGTCTTCGCCGACGCGCTCGGCGTGCCGGAGGCCGACCGCGCCGAGGTGCTCGCGCTCGCCGACGCCCTCGGCGGCCACAGCCGCCGCGTCCCGGTGACCGCCCCGAAGGCCGGCACCGGGCGGGCGTACTGCGGCGCCCCGCTGCTCGACACCGCGGCCGCCGTGCTCGCGCTGGAGCAGGGGCTCGTGCCGCCCACCCCCAATGTCGGCGCCGCCGGTCACGACATCGACCTCGTGACCGGTCTGGCCCGGCCCGCCGAGCTGCGGACGGCCCTGGTGCTGAGCCGCGGCCTGATGGGCTCCAACGCGGCGCTGGTCCTGCGCCACGGCTCTGCTGGACACGACCCGAGGAGTGACACGCCATGAACCCGCCCCTGACCTACGAACAGCTCGCCGCGCTGATCAAGAAGATGGCCGGCATCACGGTCGCCCCCGCCGCCCTGGCGGATCCGAGCGCCACCTTCGACGAGTTCGGCGTCGACTCCCTCGGCCTGCTCGGCATCGCGGGAGAGCTGCAGAACAGCTACGGCACCCCGATCGCGCAGGGCGTCGAGACCTCCAAGACCCCGCGGCAGTTCCTCGACGCCGTCAACACCTCTGTGAAGGCTGGAGCCTGAGATGCCGGGACACACCGACAACGAGATCCTCATCGCCGCGCCCGTGGACCTCGTCTGGGACATCACCAACGACCTGGAGAACTGGCCGCGGCTGTTCACCGAGTACTCGGCCGTGGAGGTGCTGGGGCGGGACGGGGACAGCACGACCTTCCGGCTGACCATGCATCCGGACCCGGACGGCAAGGTCTGGAGCTGGGTCTCCGAGCGCCGGACCGACCGGCCCAAACTCGCGGTGCAGGCCAAGCGGATCGAGCCCGGGCCGTTCGAGTTCATGGACATCCGGTGGGAGTACGGCGAGGTGCCGGACGGCACCACGATGCGCTGGATCCAGGACTTCGCCATGCGGCCGGACGCCCCGGTCGACGACGCGGCCATGACCGAGCACATCAACCGCAACTCGCGGACCCAGATGGGGATCATCAAGGACAAGGTCGAGAAGCAGGCCGGGAGGAGCTGAGCCCGATGCACCGCGCCCTGATCATCGCCCGGATGGAACCGGACTCCGCCGACGACATCGCCGAGGTCTTCCAGGCGTCCGACCGCGGCGAACTGCCGCGGCTGGTCGGCGTCACCGGCCGCAGCCTGTTCCAGTTCGGCGACCTCTACCTGCATCTGATCGAAGCCGAGCGGGACCCCGGCCCCGAGGTCGCCAAGGTCGCCGGGCACCCGGAGTTCCAGGACGTCAGCCGGAGGCTGGCCGCCTACGTCCGGGCCTACGACCCGCAGACCTGGCGGGAGCCGAAGGACGCGATGGCCCGCGAGTTCTACCGCTGGGAGCGGCCCGTCACCCCGTGACGACCGCTGCCCGGTCCCACCGGTCCGAAGGGCGTCCGAGGCGCCCGGGACATCTGGAGGAGCAACCCACCATGGTCGAGACGGACGTCCGGCCGCCCGCGGACGCGCCCGAGTGGATACGGTGCGAGCAGTGCGCCGCGCTGGTCTACGGCAAACGCTTCGTGCGCGGCCTGCACGTGTGTCCGGAGTGCGGCTGGCACGCCCGGCTGACCGCCGGGCAACGGCTGCGGCAACTGCTCGATCCCGGATCCGCGAAGCCGATCGTCCATGTGGAGGCCACGCCCGACCCGCTGGAGTTCGTCGACGTCCGGCCGTACCCGGAGCGGCTGCTCGACGCCCGCACCAGCACCGGCATGCGCGAGGCCGTGGTGTGCGGCACCGGCCGCATCGAGCAGCGGCCGGTGGTGACCGCCGTGATGGACTTCCGCTTCCTCGGCGGCAGTCTGGGCTGCGGAGTCGGAGCCCTCATCACCGAGGCGGCGCACACGGCCCTGCGGCTGCGGCACCCGCTGCTGCTCGTCACGGCCTCCGGCGGCGCGCGGATGCAGGAAGGCGTGCTGTCCCTGATGCAGATGGCCAAGACCGCCCAGGCACTGGCCGAACTCGACGAGGCGGGGATCCTCGTGGTGTCGCTCATCACCGACCCGACGTACGGGGGAGTCGCGGCGTCCTTCGCCTCCCTCGCCGACGTGATCATCGCCGAGCCCGGCGCGCGCATGGGGTTCGCCGGGCCGCGGGTCATCGAGCAGACCACGGGCGAGACCCTCCCGGAGGGGTTCCAGCGGGCCGAGTTCCTGCTCGAACACGGGATGGTGGACGACGTCGTGCCGCGCTCGGCGTTGCGGCCGACGCTCGGCAAGCTGCTGGGCCTGCATCCGGCCCGGCGCCGCCGGCCGGCTGCTTCGGACGTGGCCGCGCCGCGCCCGAAGCCGATCGCCGCTCCCGAGGCCGAACCCCGGGCCGAATCCCGGAGCGAACCGCAGGCCGAATCGCAGGCCGAGTCCCGGACCGAATCGCAGGCCGAATCGCAGGCCGAATCGCAGGCCGAACCCCGGACCGGCCCGCCGCCGGAGCCGTCCGGGCGGGACTCCTGGCAGGTGGTGCGGCTCGCCCGGCATCCGGAGCGCCCCACCACCCTGGACTATGTCAGCCATCTGCTGGAGGACTTCCACGAACTGCACGGCGACCGGCTCGCCGAGGACTGCCCGGCCATCGTCGGCGGGCCGGGACGGCTGAGCGGCCGGCCCGTGATGCTGATCGGCCACCAGAAGGGCGGGCCCGACCTGGCCGACCGGCATCGCCGCCGGTTCGGGATGCCCGCCCCGGCCGGCTACCGCAAGGCGGCCAGGCTGATGCGGATGGCGGCCAAGCTGGGCCTGCCGCTGGTCACCCTCATCGACACCCCGGGCGCCCACCCGGGCCCGGACGCCGAGCGGGGCGGTCAGGCGATCGCCATCGCCGAGAACCTGCGCCTGCTGTCCCGGCTGCCGGTGCCGATCGTCGCCGTCCTGATCGGAGAGGGCGGCAGCGGCGGCGCGCTCGCCCTGGCGGTCGCCGACCGCGTGCTCATCAGCACGAACGGCACCTACTCGGTGATCAGCCCCGAGGGCTGCGCGGCCATCCTGTGGAAGGACCAGAGCGCGGCGCCCACGGCGGCCGGCGCGCTGCGGCTGGACGCCGGTGAACTCCTCAGGCTCGGCGTCGTCGACGGCATCGTCCCGGAACCGGCGGGCGGTGCGCACCAGGACCACGCCGGAGCCGCCGCGCTGCTCGGATCGGCGGTCAGCACCGCGCTGGCCGAGCTGGCCGGCTGGGAGCCCGAGCGGCTGCTCCGGGAGCGCCGGAGCCGGTACCACGGCTTCGGCATCGACGCCGTACAGCCGGCCGGAAAGGGATCGCAGTGTCTGTGAACATCACCAAGAAGAGCCCTGACGGAAGCGGCCGCATGGAGAAGGGCGTCGTCGAGTGGCCGCTCGCCCCCACCGCGCCGGGGCCGGACGGCGCGACGCACCTCGAGGCCGTGTGCCGCAGCGTCGCCGAACTGGCGCGGTCGTCGTCGCGGCCGCCGAGCAGGATCAAGCTGTGTCACGGCTCGACGACGGTGGAGGTGGAGTGGCCGGATCCGGTTCCGGTGGCGTCGGCTGCCGTTCCGTCGGCGGTGCTTCCGGCCCGGTCCTGCGATCCCGGGCCGGTGTCCGCGACGGAGGCGGGACGGGAAGACAAGACAGACGACGGGCTCAGCTACATCTGCGCCCCGATGGTGGGCACCTTCTATCGCGCCGACGAGCCGGGGGCGGCGCCGCTGGTGTCCGTCGGGGACCTGGTCCAGCCCGGCCAGGCCGTGGGGATCTTCGAGGTGATGAAGATGTTGAGCACGGTGCACGCGGACGTGGCCGGGCGGGTCGTCGACATCCTGGTGGCCGACGGGCAGCCGGTCGAGTACGCGCAGCAGTTGATGGCCGTGGAGCCGGTTTCCCGCGGCGAGGACTGCTGAATGTTCTCCACCGTGCTGATCGCCAACCGGGGCGAGATCGCGCTGCGGGTCGCCCGGACCTGCCGCGAGCTCGGCATCCGCACCGTGGCCGTCTACTCCACCGCGGACCGGGACGCCGCGGTGGTCCGCTTCGCGGACCGCGCGGTGCACATCGGCCCGCCGGCGTCCAAACGCAGCTATCTGCACATACCGTCGATCATCGAAGCCGCCTTGCAGACCGGATCCGAGGCCATCCATCCCGGCTACGGCTTCCTCTCGGAGGACCCGGACTTCGCAGAGGTCTGCGAAGCGAAGGGGATCACCTTCGTCGGCCCGTCCCCGACGGTCATGCGGCAGCTCGGCGACAAGGCGGTGGCCCGCGCCCTGATGGCCCGGGCCGGACTGCCGGTGCTGCCGGGCAGCGACGAGGCGCTGACCGGGCCCGTGGCGGCGCAGGAGACCGCCCGGCGGGTCGGGTTCCCGGTGATCCTCAAGGCGGTGGCCGGCGGCGGCGGGCGCGGCATGACCGTGGTCCGCAACCCCGAAGACCTGCTGCGGGCCTACGGCCAGACCCGCGCCCACGCCCGCGCGATCTTCGGTGACGACCGGCTCTATCTGGAGCGCTTCGTCGAAGACGCGCGGCACATCGAGGTCCAGGTGCTCCGCGACACCCACGGGTCGACGGTCCATCTCGGGGAGCGTGACTGCTCGGTGCAGCGCCGGCACCAGAAGCTGATCGAGGAGTGCCCGGCGCCGGGCTTGTCGGAGGACTTGCGCGCGGCCATCTGCGCGGAGGCGGTGCGCGGCGCCGAGGCGGTCGGTTACGTCGGGGCGGCCACCTTCGAGTTCGTGCTGACCCCGGCGGACGAGTTCTATCTGATGGAGATCAACTGCCGGCTGCAAGTGGAGCATCCGGTGACCGAGATGGTCACCGGGATCGACATCGTCCGGGAACAGCTCATGGTGGCCGCCGGTCTGCCGCTGACCATCCGGCAGGAGGATGTCAGCCCTCGGGGCGTGTCGCTGGAGTGCCGGGTCAACGCCGAGGATCCGGCCAAGGAGTTCGCGCCGACGCCGGGATCGCTCAGTGACTTCCGGCTGCCGGGCGGTCAGTTCGTCCGCGTCGACACCCACGCCTACCCGGGCTGGCGTGTCGGGCCGGACTACGACTCGCTGCTCGCCAAGACGGTGGTCTGGGCGCCGGACCGGGCGCAGGCGCTGGCGCGGATGGATCGGGCGCTGGGTGAGTTCCGGATCGACGGCAGTGGTCTGCGGACGACGGTCGGTTTCCTCCGGGAGGTTCTCGGGCGGTCGGAGTTCCGGGCTGCCCGGCACACCACGGGGTTGGTGGACGCGATGACCGCGGAGGTCCCGCGGTCGGCGGACGCGACGTGAGGTGACGTGAGGTGACGCGGTTTGGCGCGCCCCGCCGTGCCGTGCCGTGCCGCAGTGTGGTGCGGCGCGACGCGGCGTGACCGGGTCTGGTCTTACGCGACCTGGCCTGACGTCAGGACGGGACGGTGCATTCGAAGGCGTGCAGATACGGGTTGACCGGCTCCACCCGCTCGACCCGCAGCCCGGCCTCGGTCAGCAAGGCGAGCATGCTCTGCCGGGAGTGCTTCGCCCCGCCGACGTTGAGGAGCAGAAGCAGATCCATCGCGGTGGTGAACTTCATGGAGGGACTGTCGTCGACCAGGTTCTCCACGACCACGACCCGGGCTCCGGGCTGGGCGGCTCCGACCACGTTGCGCAGTGTTCTGCGAGTGCTGTCGTCGTCCCATTCGAGCAGGTTCTTGATGATGTAGAGGTCGGCTCGGACCGGAACCTCGGTGCGACAGTCGCCCGCCGCGAGCCGGGCCCTGGAGGCCAGGCTCCCGCCCTTCTGAAGCCGGGGATCGGCGTGCGCGACCACCTGCGGCAGATCGATCAGCGTCCCGCTGAGCCCGGGGTGCTTCTCGAGCAGGCTGGCGAGCACGTGCCCCTCGCCCCCGCCGATGTCGACGACGCTGGAGACCCCGTCGAGGTCGAGGAAGCCGACGAGGTCGGCCGCGGACTGCCGGCTGGAGTGGGTCATGGCCTTGTTGAACACCTCGGCCGAACCGGCCGCGTCGTCGTGCAGGTAGTCGAAGAACTCCTTGCCGTACAGGTCGGGGAAGATGTTCCGACCGCTGCGCACCGCTTCGTCCAGCCGGGGCCAGGCCTGCCACGTCCACGGCTCCGTGCACCACAAGGCGATGTAACGGAGGCTGCTCGGCGAGCCTTCTCTGAGCTGCCGGGACATGTCGGTGTGGGTGTAGCGGCCATCGTCGGTCTCGGCGAAGACGCCGTGGCTGGACAGCGCCCGCAACAGGCGGCGCAGGGGTCGCGGCTCGGCGCCGACGGCGGCGGCCAGCTCCTCGACCGTCATCGGCTCCTCGCCGAGGGCGTCGGCGACGCCCAGCGAGGCCACCGCGCGCAGGGCGGCGGCGCAGGCCGCGCCGAAGATCAGTTCTCGAAGACGCATGGCGGACTGCGGAGAGGCATGGTGCGTGGTGGTCATCGGCCGTCTCTCTCGGATGGGCACCCGGAACAGGTGAGGGTCGGTTTCCGCGGTCGGTCGGCGGTGGCTCGGCGGTGGCTCGGCGGCCGGTCGGCGGCCGTCAGGGCGTCGTCAGCAGGAACGGCCGGCCGGCTCGAAGGTGTGGCAGGCGTTCCCGGTGAAGGTGTTGCCGGTCCCGCCGTCCCGGTCGGCCATGTCCGCCGGCTGGTTGCCGGTGACCACGTTGCCGGTGACGGTGTTGCCGGTGTCGGGGCCGCCGCGGAAGCTGCGGAACAGCACGATGCCGCCGGACATGGGCGAGGCGCCGACGTTGCCGCCGACTTTGTTGTCCGTCAGCACCGTGTCCTCCACGCCGGTGAGGACGACGCCGACGCCTTGGAGGTAGGGCAGCCGCCCGTCTGATGGACAGTGCTTGTTGTTCGCGTTCACCTCGTTGCCGCGGACCGTCAGGGCGCCGCCGCGCGGAACCCCCTCGTCGCCGACCACGAAGACCCCCGAGCAGTTGCCCGTGATGGCGTTGTCCTCCAGTACCAGGTTCCGGGCCCGTCGCAGGACGGCGCCGAACCGGTTCCCGGTCACCTCGTTGCCGCTGATCACGGTGCCCTCGGTGTCGATCGCGCCGCCCTCGCCGTAGGCGATGTTGGTCACGAAGATCCCGCCCTGCCCGTTGTTCCTGGCCTGGTTGTCCACCAGCCGGCCGCGCGTGGACTTCTCCTGGCTGATGCCCTCCTCGGCGTTGTTCTCCACGAGGACGTCGCGGACGGTCATCCGGTCGGTCTCAGAGCCCGAGATGCCGTTCTTCGGGAAGCCGGAGACGGCGAGCGACTCGATCACCACGTCGGTGACCCGGTGCCCGGCCGTTCCGAGGACGCAGATGCCGTGGCCCGGGGTCGCGCAGGTGCCGCCCGCGGGTTCGGCGGCGCCGGCGGCCCGCGGGGCTCCGGACCCGTGGCCGGCTCCCGCCGCCGGGGTGATCACGGTCGCGCTGCCCGCACCCCGGATCGTCACGCCCGAGACGGTGACCAGGACGCTTCCGGGATAGGTGCCCGGCAGCAGCACGATCGTGTCCCCGGGGTGCGCCCGGTCGACGGCTTGCTGGATCGACCCACCAGGACGGACGACCTGGGCGGAGGCGGCTCGCACGGGCAGCGCGACGCCCACCACCAGCATGCTCGTCACGAGGGTGCCGGCCGCGATACCCGCCGATGAGCGAGCCCGACGTGAGGACATCAGTTCCAACCTTCCTTGCCCGACTTCGGCCCTTGAGACCGGCTTCATCGAATCGAAGCTATGCGTCGGTACAGTCGCTCACCACCGGGGTTGGGCCGGATGGGTCCGCCGCGTGGACATGATCGCGGTGGTGTGCGCTGAGGTGAACTGTGGTTCGGTGCGCCCCCGGCGCTACCGGCGCTTCCGGCTGATCACCACGAGCGCCACCGCTGCCACCACCATGAGCACTATGGCGATGATCGCGATCAGCGCGATGTTGTTGTTCGGGGGGTTGTCGCGGGCGATGTCGGCATGATTCATGCGAGCGCGGCCTTCTTCTCCGTGAGGTGCATGGGTGTCGGCGCCGGCTTCTCGAATCCGAGGATGAGCGCCAGCAGAACAGGGAATTCCAGGTAGGCGTGGAAGGTCGCGACCGACGAATAGACCGTCTTGCCGCTGGCGTAGTCGGTGGCGAAGACCAGGGCCAGCAACGCCGTGCCGATGACGCCGAACATCAAGACCGCGCGGTTCGTGAAGCCCGGCACGCGAGCCTGGAACTGCGCTGAGGCCTCAGGCGCGTGGCGCGGCATGAACCACACCCACACCACGTAGTGCATCGTCTGGAGAAACGCGAAGACCGCCAGGAACCTCAGCGCCATCGCCGAGTCGAGCCAGTGCGGTGGGGTGTAGGCGGTGGCGAGGGCCTGGGCGGCGTGGGGCCGCGTCCCGCCTCCGAAGTCGGCGACGGCGGCCGGGCTGTCCCGCAGCAGGAAGTCCAGGCCACCGGCCAGGATCACGGCCGGCAGCAGCAGTACCCAGCCGACTTGCACGGCGCGGAAGGCCAGACGCGGCCGGGGTGCCAAGGCTGAATTCGACCACTCCCACAGGAAGAACAGCGGCACGACGTTGTGGAGGTGCGCCAGAACCACGAAGTGGTATGCCGGGAACGCGAGAGATGCGGCGCAGGCTCCTGCGACGGCGACGAGTGAGGCGGCGAGCGCAACGGGCCGCTCACGCAATGCCCGCGCGCACGCTATCGCGATGAGCGCATACGCCAGCAGGATCTCAGCGTTCTTCGACAGATCGCCGGACGGCAGCAGGCGGCAGACCGCGATCCCGCCGATGAACACCAGCAGAAGCCTGAGAAATGTGCCGGACAGGATCCCGGCGAAGCGTCCCGCGACATAGCGCAGTTCGAGGACGTTGTGCAGGATGCCGAAGCATACGAGACCCACCACGGCGGTCGTGGCCGGCGCGTGGACCGCGACGACCAGCGCGACGGCGGCAGCCGCGACGAACATAGGCGTCACCATCGCGTGGCTTCGCATCCCCGCATCCCCCGTCCCCGTCCCTGCGACCTTCCGCTCCCCTTGAGCTGGCACCATACCAGCGTGGATTATCCGGTCGCCCTGTTCTTGACGCTGGTCGTCGAGGTCCCGATCTACGCGACGGTTCTCATCGTCGCCGGACTCACCTCACGTCGCGCGGCGGCCCTGCTGGGCATCGGTGTCAATCTACTGACGCACCCGGTCGTGTGGGCGCTGACCGGCAGCGGTTCGCTGCTCGTGCTCGCAGCCGCTGAGCTCGGTGCGTGGCTTGTCGAGGCCGCTGTGCTGTACGCCGTGATCCGGAGGGAAGCCGTACTTCTCTTCGCACTCGCGCTCTGTGCTAACTGTGCGTCGTTCCTTCTGGGCCTCGCTCTCAGCTGACGGATCGGTCTACGCGTCGTACCGAGGTCCACACGGATCGACCCTACGGGGGACGATTTCCCGACGCCGTCCGGCGACGATGGAGAGGTCAACCATCGTCGACTGACGGGGAGTGCGATGAGATTGCGTTCTGTGGCTGTGGGCGTGGCCGGAACGGCCGCGCTGCTCACCGGGCTGGTGATCGGCCCCGCGCATGCGGGGCACGCGCCGAAGCAGGTTCACGCGGCAGCGGCCCTCCCGGTGAACACCGCCGACTTCAAGGGCGTCAACTGGTCCGACGCCCAAGACAACTACAGGTCGAGCGCGCTGGTGCTCACCGGCATGAGTGCGACTGACGACTATGCGACGGTCAAGGCGAAGGCCGGACCGATCCTGGACGGGTTCAAGGCCCTCGGCGCCAACACGGTGCGACTGCCCGTCAACACCTACACCGTCGGGACGCCTGCATGGTCCCCGTACCGGGGTGCGATCGACGCGGCGACCGACCGGGGCATGAAAGTCATCCTGGCCTACTGGGAAGAGGTGGGACCGAACGCGGGCAACGCGCACAAGGGAATCATCACCCCCGACCCCGGCACGACCACCTCGACGACCCGGTTCGACGCCATGTGGAGCCGGGTGATCGCCGACTACGGCAGCCAGCCGCTGGTGTACTTCGAGCCGATGAACGAGCCGTACGGCTACGCGGACGGCGCATCGGCCGCATACGGCATGCCGCTCGGCTCCACTCAGCGCTGGATCGACGTCGCCGACAACTGGCTCAACAACATGCACACCGACGTCCCCCGCGACCGGGTCCTGATCGACGGGGTCGGCTACGGCCAGCACGTGGCCCCGATCGGGGACGCCCCACAGTTCGCCGGCACGCTGCTGAGCCTGCACGTGTACGACTTCTTCGGCGACTGGGACCCGACGACGATGACGCCGACCGTCGGTTGCTACGGCGGAGCGCCGAAGAAGGACATTCCGGTCCCCAACGACGGGACGAACGAGTACAACCACTGCACGCACGCCATCGGTGAGGCCATCGGCTCGGCGGCGAACGAGAAGCGCACGGTGATCACCGAGTTCGGCACCTGGACCCTGAACGGCACCTTCCCGGCCGGCGACGGCACCGGCCGCGACTACAACCACCCGCTGGGCGACCCGAGCAGCAATCCGGTCGGCGACCCGCACAGCCCCGACGAGAAGATCGACTACCTGCGCGCCGTCACCAACTTCGCCCACGACAAGCAGATCGGCTCCGCGTACTGGGCCGGCCTGTTCAACACCGGCGGAAACACCAACGGCTACTCGCTGACCCACCTGAACAACGCCGGGGGCGTTACGTCTCTGGCCGTGAACAACCCCACTCTGCTGGATCGCCTGCACTACGCCTGGAACCCGGCGACCACGCAGTTCTGCGCACCCGGTGCCGTTCCGAGCGGCCGTTACTACCTCTATAACTCGGCCAGTAGCTTTGTCCTCGAGATACCGGGAGGTGCTACGGCCAATGGCACCAGGCTCGAGCAGTCGCCGTATAACGGCGGCGCCAATCAGCAATGGGCCCTGACCGACCTCGGCTGCGGGCTTTACTCCATCAAGAATGTGGCGACCGGCAAGTCCATCGATATCAACGGCGGGTCGCTGTACGACGGCGGTGTAGTCGACGAATGGGACTACGTCAGCGGCGCTGCCAACGAGCAGTTCCTGCTCACCTCGACCGGTACCGCGTCCTACCGCATCGACAATCTCAATAGCCTTAAGGCGCTGGACGATCCCGGCTATTCGACGACCGCTGGCACCAACATCGACCAGTGGTGGTACCTCGGCGGCAGCAACCAGCAGTGGACGTTCGTCTCTGTAGGCGGCTGATCAGGACGACGGTCTGAACGACGACCCCAACGCCCCAAACGACGATCTAGTCGACGGCAGGATCAGTGCGATCAACATGCGCACTGATCCTGCCGGTCTTTTTGGGTCGTTCTGACGGAGCCGTGTTTCAGCTGGTCCCGGGTTCCGCGTTGACGAGTTGCCGCGCTGCCTGCACGATCGGGTCGATTGTCGTGTCGTAGTTGCTCAGCACGATCGACACCCATCCCCCGGCCGGGAAGATGTCGAGCCGGGTCGCCACTCCCGGGCCGCCTCCCTTGTTGCCGAGGACACGTTGCCCGTTGACCGCCGCCTCCAGGTGGCCGAACGCGTAGAACTCGGCCTGGCTGGGCGGTTGTGCGGGTGGCACTGCCACTTTCCCGCCAGTGAGCAGAGCGGCGAATGCGGGCGAGATGAGGCTGCCGTCGGTCAGGTTGGTGGCGAAAGAGAGGAGATCTGACGCGGTCGTGTACGCACCTCCTGCGGGGCCGGCGCTGAAGGGCGTATAAGGGCTCGACATGAGGTCGGCGCGGGAGCCGTCCGGTTGGGTGAAGTACGGTCGCGCAATGCGTTCGTCGGCCTGGACTTGGGGTCGGCTGTAGAAGTCGGTCGCGTGCATGTCGGCAGGGCCGAAGACACGCTCGCGGACGTAGTCGAAGTACGACTGTCCCGTGACCTTGGCGACGATGGCGGCGAGTACGAAGAAGCCGTCGTTGCTGTAGACGAAGCGACTGCCGGGTGTGCACTGGAGGGGCGCCTTGCGGGCCGCGTCGAGGGTCCCGTCCATTACCTCGTCGAAGCTGTTCCACTTCAGTTCGTCGGGGTTGCCGGGGCCCAGTGCGGGACGTCCGACTCCGGAGGTGTGGGTCAGCAGTTGCTGGATGGTCGCGGCGGCTGCGTCGTCGGAGAAGCCGGGCAGGTAGGTGCCGAGGGTGTCTGTGAACGCCAGACTTCCCTGCTCGGCGAGTTGGGCGATCGCCAGGGCGGTGAAGCATTTGGTGATCGATGCGAGCCAGAAGACGGTGTCGGCTGTGTTGGCCGCCGAGCGCGCTTTGTCGGCCATGCCGTAGGAACGGACCAGGACCGGCTTGCCTCTTCGGGCGAGCATCACATTTCCTGAGAACTGGTCCTGGGCGGCTCGTTGCTGAACGAACTCGCAGTATTCGCGGAGGCGACCGGCGTCGACCGAAGCGGCCGCTTGATCAGGGCTCGCATATGCCGGGACGGAGGCGATCCCGGCGGCGCCTCCGGCGATCGTGGTCGCGCCGAGCATGCCCAGCAGTGATCTTCTGGACGTGAGGCGGGTCATCAGCGAGCTCCCTGGGTTTCGTAGACGGCGGTGGCGATTTCGGCCATCGCCTCCTGGGCTTCGTCGCCGAGCGCCATGGCTGTGTCCTGGCTGGCCGACTGGTGCATGAACTGCGCGAAGGTGAGCCACCTCCCGTCGGGCAGCCCGATGTATCCGGCGAGCGCTTTGTGCAGGACGGCGGTGCTGGTAGATCCCGGGCTGAGCATCATGCCGGTACCGGTCTTGGCGTAGACGTGGCCGGCGGCCGGTGAGTCGGTCTGGTTCCCGGCCAGGGTGCCGTCGCGGCCCATGATGGGCATGGCGTCGCGCATGCTGGCGAAATACGGCTGCCGTCGCACGTAGGCGAGGAATCGGAGGTAGGTGTCGGGGGTGTAGTAGCCCTCTGATGCGCCGGTCGGGTCCGGGTCGATGCCAGCAGCCCGGAACAGGGCTCTGCGGTACTGGTCATAGGTGGCTTTCGGGGTGTTGGGGTCGCGGCCGGCGATGGCTCCGACCAGGTATGGGAACGTCACGGTGTGGACGTTCGAGCTGGCTTTGAGCATGACTTTCACCTCGTCGGCCAGCGGCGGCGACACATGTTCGGTGACCGGTGCGCCGGGAACGTGCCGCAGGCTGTGGTCGACGGTACGGTCCGGAATCGCCACGCCGACGGCGCGCAGTTGCTCGGCTAGGGCGATGCCGGCGAAGTGTGCGGGCTCGGGCACGTAGTACTGCACGTAGCTTGTCGGGTCGTTCAGTTTGATGTCGCCGGTGATGGTCACCGTGTGGGTGCCGTCGGGTTCGGAGGCGTCTGCGCTCACGGTCAGTGGACGGGGGCGGGTCGTGCCGTCCACGGTCGTGACCTGGCTGGTGAAGCGGAGGTAGGCGGTCGCGGGCATCGCGGCCACGTTGGCGAGGGCGCCGATCGTGGGTGCGGGCGTGATCGCCGCGTGTATTACGTGGTCGTTCACCATCATCGGGGAGACGGTGATCTGGGCGTTGCCCAGGGCGATGCCTTCCCGTGCCTCGGTGAACAAGGAGGTGTCGACGACGACGCGGCCTTCGATGCGCCGGATTCCGGCCTCATGCACGCGGAGTGCCAGGCCCCTGATCTCGCGGAACGGGTCGGGCAGCGGCGCGCCGCCCGGGTAGGTCGGGTCCGGGTCGGGCAGGAGAAGCGTGCCGTCGGGCTGCATGCGGCCGGACAGCAGCAGATCGCCGCCGGCGCTCAGGACGAGGTCGCCGCGGAGTGTGCCGTGGACGACGGGGCCGGTGCGGCGGATGGCGGTCCGGAAGCGGTGCCCGGCGCCGAGCGCGTCGAAGGCCGTTCCGGCTATGAAGATCTTCATGGAGGAGGCGGCGACGAACAGGTCGTCGGGGCGGCTGGCGTAGATGGATTCGCCGGTCGTCGGATCGGCGATCGCCATGCCCCACTCGGAGCCGGCGAAGGTGGGGCGGGTGATGATTTGTTGGATGCGGGCTGCTAGGTCGGTTGCGGTCGCTGTTCCGGTCGTTGTCGCCGGCGCTGTTCCTGACGCGCGGTTCGGTCCGCGAGCTTGGGCGTGCGGGGCTGCGGCCCATTGCCCGGCGATGATGGGGACGGCGCCCAACATGCCGAGAACGGTGCGCCGGGGCGGCGACGGCGGTATTGCTTTCCACGTCACGGGTTTGCCCTTCGCGATGATCAGGTCGAGAAGCAGAGGCCTGACGTCGTTTGTAGTCGGGCGGGGCGATGGGGAGCCGATGCCGCCGTCATAGCCGATCCATATGCGGTGGCTGTCAGAAGGTGGCGATGCGCGTGTGCGTCGCCGTCGTTGCCCACGGCCCCAGTAGCTCAGGCGAGGCTCTCCCTGGAGCGGGTTGACCGCGGTGGGGGCGGCGTGTACTTTCCGCTTATTGTAAGGAAACCTTCCTAACTAGATCGTCAGTGGAGCGCTTGCCACCTGCGGACGCCACCCGCTTCCGCTCCTTGGTCCTCGTTGGCCGACGTAGAGGAGTCCGTCGGTCTGGCTCGCGGTGCGAACAATCATGGTCACTCGGAACCCGCCCCCACCGGAGGAAGAAGGCATGAACAGAGTTCTGCGACGTACTGTCTCGGCGGTAGCCGCGGCAGTGCTGCCCGCGGCGCTGCTGACGGCAGTGAGCACGAGCGCCCATGCGGCGTCGCCTGGTTATCCCACGCAGTACGCCGCGCCGTATCTGGAGATCTCCACGGGGAACGTCGGCGACATGAGCGCCGACATGAATGCCACCGGGTTGAAGGACTACACCCTGGCGTTCCTGATACCGCAGAGTGGTTGCACCCCGATGTGGGAGAACGGCAACTACTCGCTGGGGACCTTCACCTCGCAGGTGAAGTCCTTGCAGGCGGCGGGTGGCAACGTCATCGTCTCCTTCGGGGGCGCGGCCGGCGGTGAGTTGGCCCAGACCTGTACGTCGGTTTCGAGCCTCACGGCTGCGTATCAGAACGTCGTCAACACGTACGGTGTCAACCGTCTCGACTTCGACATCGAGGGGTCGCCACTGGACGACACGACGTCGATCTCCCGTCGTGATCAGGCGCTTGCCGCGTTGCAGGCCGCCGATCCGGCGGTTCAGGTCGACTTCACCCTGCCGGTGGATCCCGGCGGGCTGCCGACCAATGCCGTCAACCTGCTCAAGGACGCAAAGAGCAAGGGCGTCAAGGTCAACCTCGTCAACATCATGACGATGGACTTCGGCGACGGGCAGAACGCCCTCGCCGACGCCAAGACGGCGGCGAACGGCACCCACAGTCAGCTCGCGACCATCTTCGGCGGTACCTCCGCCCAGCAGTGGCACATGATCGGGCTGACGCCGATCGCGGGTAAGAACGACGACAACGAGGTCTTCTCCCAGTCCGACGCCTCGAACCTTGAGAGCTTCGCGGCGGCCAACGGCGTTCAGGAGCTTGCGTTCTGGGAGGTCGACTCCTACGACAAGGCGACCGGATATGCCTACTCGACCATCTTCAACAAGATCACGTCGAGCACGCCGACCAATGACTTCTCGGTGACGGCCAGTCCGTCGTCAGGCTCCGTGGCCGCGGGTTCGTCCGTTACGACTACGATCTCCACCGCGGTGACGTCGGGTTCGGCGCAGTCCGTGGCGTTGTCGGCGTTGAATCTGCCGTCGGGCGCGACGGCGTCGTTCAGCCCGGCCTCCGTCACCGCCGGCGGCAGCAGCACCCTGACGGTCGCCACGACGTCGTCGACTCCCGCCGGGACTTATCCGGTGACGGTTACCGCGACCGGTGCGACGTCGGGTGTCCACACGACGACGTTCACCCTGACGGTCACCGGGGGTGGCGGCGGGGGGTCAGCGATCGTCAACGGCGGGTTCGAGTCTGGTGACTTCAGCGGTTGGTCTCGGGCTGGGACGACGGCGATCGTGAGCTCTCCGGTGCATTCCGGTGCTCATGCGGCGCTGCTGGGGTCGACGAACCCGACCAACGGTGATTCCAAGGTCTCCCAGACCTTCACCGCACCGGCCGGTTCGACGGCAGTTTCGTTCTGGTACAACGAGAATTGCCCTGACGATGTGACTTACGACTGGGCTACCGCGACTCTGGCGGATAACACCGCCGGTACCACGGCGACGGTGCTGGCCAAGACCTGCACGCTGAACGCGGGTTGGAAGCAGGTCACGTCGGCGATCACCGCAGGGCATTCCTACACCCTGACTCTGGTGTCCCATGACGAGAACAACCCCGGCGACGCCACCGACACCACGTACGACGACATCACCGTGAACGGCGGCGGCACGGTCTCCAACGACTTCTCCCTCGCCGATTCCCCGGCCTCGGCGTCGGTGGTGCAGGGCTCCTCGGCCACCTCGACGGTGTCGACGGCGGTCGTCTCCGGTGCCGCCGAGTCGGTGACGCTGTCGGCGACTGGTCTGCCGACCGGCGCCACCGCGTCGTTCAACCCCACGTCGGTGACCGCCGGCGGTAGCAGCACGCTGACGATCGCGACCTCGGCCACGACGCCCGCCGGTTCGTACTCGGTCACTGTGACGGGGTCGGCTGCATCGGCAACGCACACGGTGACTTTCACTTTGACGGTCACCGCGCCGGTATCTGGGGGAATCAGCAACGGCGGGTTCGAGTCTGGTGACTTCAGCGGTTGGTCTCGGGCTGGGACGACGGCGATCGTGAGCTCTCCGGTGCATTCCGGTGCTCATGCGGCGCTGCTGGGGTCGACGAACCCGACCAACGGTGATTCCAAGGTCTCCCAGACCTTCACCGCACCGGCCGGTTCGACGGCAGTTTCGTTCTGGTACAACGAGAATTGCCCTGACGATGTGACTTACGACTGGGCTACCGCGACTCTGGCGGATAACACCGCCGGTACCACGGCGACGGTGCTGGCCAAGACCTGCACGCTGAACGCGGGTTGGAAGCAGGTCACGTCGGCGATCACCGCAGGGCATTCCTACACCCTGACTCTGGTGTCCCATGACGAGAACAACCCCGGCGACGCCACCGACACCACGTACGACGACGTAACTGTCGGGTAGCTGCTGACGATCGATCGACGGCCGACCGGCTGACCGGCCGTGTCAGTGGAAGTGTCCACTGGCGCGGCCGGGTCCGTCTTCGCTCGACGGGCGGCGTCGCGACTGTCATATATTGGAAACGCTCATTATCTGGCGGATTGTTCTGCGCGAATAGCTAAGGACTTACCCTGCCGCCGCTTACCTGCTGGCGCCTCCTCCACTACGTTCGCAATACGCGTCGTCAATCGGAGGATGAAGTGCGTAGTAAGCACATTGCCATGCTTGCGATCGCGACGTTTCTCGGCGCGACGGCATGTTCTGAGTCCGGCACGGTGAAGAGTGCTTCGCCGGCGTCGGCTGGCGTATCGAGCCAGGAGTCGATTGCGGACTCCGCCGCATCCAGCTCCAGTCCCGCCGCCGATCCGAGTCCGGTTGTGCTGGATCCGTGTGCGCTGGTCACCAAGGACGAGGCTCAGAAGGTGGTCGGCACGCCGCTCGACGATGCGGTCAAAGCCGGTGAGGAATCTGATTCTCCGTCGTGTACCTACACCGGTCCGACAAGCGGACCCACCGCGCAGGTGGAGGTGCACGTCGGTCCCGGTGCGGAGAAGTACTACCACTTGCAGCGTGACGGGCTGCAGCATGTTTTGCAGAGTGCGCCGGGGATCGGCGACGAAGCCTGGACCGACAAAGATGATCTGACCATCTTCGTTCGCAAGGGTGACGCGTGGTTCGCCATCCATGTGGTCATCCTTGATGATTCTGACAAGTACATTCCTCGGCTGCGCGACGCGGCGAAGGTCGCGGTGGCTCGAGCATGAGCTTGCATGGCTCCAGGCGTGTCGCGGCTCTGATTCTCGCGGCACTCACCGTGGCGGGTGTGGGTGCATGCGGCAAGACGGGGCAGTCGAAGATCTCCCCGCCTGGTCCTACGGGGAGCGTCGCCGCGTCCGGGGAGGCGGCCATTGCTTATGGATACGCTCCCGATCCTCATGGCAGCGTCGTCTACCAGCCTGACGTGGTCCTGGTCGGGGGTGGGCCGGCGATCGTGCGGTCGGTCTCGGATGATGGGCTGACCTGGACCATCGACCGGCATGCGCCGAACGCGGACAAGCTGGTGGTGGGTAGCGTCATGTTCGCGACCAGTCGGGCGGTGGGACGCGTGTTGTCGTTGCGTCCTCAGGGTGACGATCTGGTCGTGATGCTGGCGCCTGCGGGCTTTACTGACGTGGTCAAGGATGCGCACATCTCCGTTGACCAGGGTCTCGACCTGAGCCGGGTGATCGTGCAGCAGATTCCTGGTCAGCGGGATCAGTTGTCCGGGCAGGATTCTCCGACGGACAAGAACTCGGGCCCTGCGGACTATCGCTTCGGGCAGGGCTCTGACCGCACCGTTGTCCTGCCGACGGTGCAGCTTGTGGCCGCGCCCGCTGCCGAGTCCGTTGCGTCTGCTGCGTCCGCTGGAGGAACCCTGCCCCCGGCCACGCCGAACGCCGGCGGCAAGATCCCGGTCACCGTCGGCGCCTGGACCGCGACTGCGTCCGCCGACAAGTCCTCGCTCGGGCTCCAGCTCGAGCACAAGAGCACCGCCGGGCTCAAGGCCAGCGTCACGGTGAAGTTCCCGGTCGAGGACCTGCACATCAGCTCGGACACCACGGTCGTGGGCGGCAGGGCCACCGCCAGCGGGTTCACGGTCTCCGGGATCAAGGGCATGGAGGTGTCGCTGTCCGGTGGTGCGGGCAACGGGTCGGCGGACAACGCCAAGGTGACCTTCGAGGTACCGGTCGAGCTGCACTTCCCCATCCCGCCGGGACCGGCCACCGCGGGTCTGCCCGTCGACATCTCGCTCAAGTGGTCGTTCCTCGTCACGACCGCCCTGACCGGCAAGAACAGCACCGTGTTCGCCACCGGCAAGTACAAGCTCGACGGGCCGATCGGCATCACCGGCCACGGCTTCCAGGTGCCGACGCTGTCCGTGCAGCAGAGCATCCTCGACAGCATCGGCGGTGTCGCCATCGGCCCCTCCGGCATCGTCGCCGCGACGAAGTTGAAGGTCAAAGTGGGCTTCGGTACTCCGGCTGCCAGTGCCGGTCCGTATGTGGGGCTGACCGCTTCCACTGGCATCACTCAGGGCTCAGCCCTCGGTTCCCCGCTGGCGCTGTGCCGGAGCGCGACCCTCGATCTCAAGCTCAGCACGGGAATCGGTGTGGAGATCTCGCCGCAGCTGCTGTCGTTCCTCAAAGCGCTCCTGCCCGCGAAGTCGAAATTCGAGGGCGGCTGGGAGAGCGTGGCCGAAACGTCTACGCCGATCTTCAGTAAGAGCCAGACGCAGCCCAGCGTCGCGCTGTGTGGGAGTTGAGGCGCCGACCAGTTCGGGTCCGGGTCGGCCGAGGCCGGAGGGCAGGGCCTTCGGGGCGACTGCGTGCGGGTGACGGAGCTGCGACGTCGAGCCGAACGGTACGTTGCGGTGCTGGAGTCGTTGCGTCGTTCCGGAGCTGGTCGTGCCATTCGGCTTTGATTACCAAGGCCACCAAGGCCGCTAAGGTCACCGCCAGCTGAACAGCCTTCCGCGTTCTGGACCGCGAAGACAGTGGAACTACACGATCCATAGGGTCTAGGACATGACCGTCGTGGACATCCCCGGATCCAAATCGATTACGGCGCGGGCGCTGTTCCTTGCCGCGGCTGCCCATGGCACGACCACGTTGCGTCGGCCGCTGTCTTCTGATGACACCGAGGGGTTCGCTGAGGGGCTCCGGGTGCTGGGGTATCAACTGGCGCGGGAGGAAGGGCTCTGGCGGATCGAGGGGCGGCCGCATGGGCCGGCGGTGCGTGAAGCGGATGTGTACTGCCGAGATGGGGCCACCACCTCGCGTTTTCTCCCGGTGCTGGCTGCGGCCGGCGAGGGGCTGTTCCGGTTTGATGCTTCGGCGCAGATGCGGCGTCGGCCTATTGGGCCGCTCACCCAGGCGCTTCGAGAGTTGGGCGTCGATCTGACTCATGAGGGCGTCGATGGACACCACCCGGTCACCATTCGCGCGGCCGGCGTTAAGGGCGGCCGCGTGGAGCTCGACGCCGGGCTGTCCTCGCAGTTCCTCACCGCGCTGCTGCTGCTCGGTCCGATGACCGCCGACGGTCTCACTATCAGCGTTACTGACCTGGTCTCCAAGCCTTACGTGGACATCACCGTGGCGATGATGCGTAGGTTCGGCGCGACGGTCGAGCACGACGGCAGCACGTTCGCCGTCGCTCCCGGCGGCTACCAGGCCACCGAGTATCTGATCGAGCCGGACGCCTCGACGGCCAGCTACGCCCTGGCCGCCGCGGCGGTCACGGGCCGTGCTGTTACCGTCCCCGGTCTGGGCTCTCAGGCGCTGCAAGGTGACATTCGGTTCGCGGGGGTTCTGGAGCAGATGGGAGCCACCGTCGATATGGGGCCCGACTCGGTCACCGTCACGGGGCCCGCCGAGGGCAGGCTGCGCGGCGTGACGGTCAACATGCGGGACATCTCCGACACCATGCCGACCCTTGCCGCGATCGCCCCGTTCGCGAGCGGCCCGGTGCGGATCGAAGACGTCTACAACACCCGGGTGAAGGAGTGCGACCGCCTCGACGCCTGCGCCGAGAACCTGCGGGCCCTGAAGGTGCCCGTCGCTACGGGCCGCGACTGGATCGAGATCCAGCCCGCCGAGCCCGCGCCGGCTCACATCGCCTGCCACGGCGACCACCGCATCGCCATGGCCTTCAGCATCGCCGGGCTCCGCGTTCCCGGCATCACGCTGGACGATCCCGGCTGCGTGAAGAAGACTTTCCCGGGCTTTCACGAAACGCTGGAGACGCTGCGCCGAGATTGGAGCGGTTGAGGCCCGCGCCTATGATTTGGGAGAGCGGAGGGGGAGGCCTTGCATCCTGGGGAGCTGATCGCCGGGCGTTATGAGATGGTCGCCAGGCTGGGCCGCGGTGGGATGGGGGAGGTGTGGTCTGCGCGCGATCGGAGTTTGCGTCGTGACGTGGCGGTGAAGCTCCTGTATCTGGATGATGCCGATGCTGGTGATGGGGCGCGGCGGTTTGAGCGGGAGGCTGTGGCGGCGGCTCAGATCAGTCATCCGAATGTGGCTGTGGTGCATGACCGTGGGGTGCAGGACGGTGTGCTGTTCTTGGTCATGGAGCGGATCGACGGCACGACGCTTTCTCGGGCGCTGGGTGGTGGGGTGGCGCTGCCGGTGGTGGAGGCGGTGCGGATCGCGAGTCGGATCTGTGATGCGTTGGTGGCCGCGCACAAGGCTGGGGTGATCCACTACGACATCAAGCCGCATAACGTCATGATCGCGGTGGATGGCACGGTGAAGGTCGTCGACTTCGGGATCGCCGGGTTCGTGCATTCGCAGTTCACGGTGGCGCGGACCTCGCAGCTTGCGCCGGCCGGGACGCCGGAGTTCGGGGCGCCGGAGCAGTTCCTCGAAGAGCGCGGTGATGAGCGGTCGGATCTCTATGCGCTCGGTGGTGTGCTGTTCTGCATGCTCACCGGGAGGCCGCCTTTCCAGGGGCAGAACGGCATCGCGGTGATGCTGCGCAAGCGGGACGAGGTGGCTCCGCGAGTCGACGAGCTGGCGCCGAACCTGCCGCCGGCGCTGACGGAGCTGGTCGCCGGGCTGCTGGAGCGGGACGCCGAGCGGCGGCCGCAGAGTGCTGCCGAGGTGGCGGCGCGGTTGGCGGAGATCGACAGGGAGCTTGCGGTGGCTGCCGGGCCGGCCGCGATGCCCGCCGGGCCGGCGGTGTCGGGGGCGATTGCGGGGCCTGTCACGCCTGCTCCGCCTACGGTGTCCACGGGGCCGGTCGCGCCCGTCGGCTTCGGCGGAACCGCGTCTGGCAGTCCCGGCGGTCCTGCCGCGCCCCCGGCGTCCGCGGCGCCTGCCACGCCGATCCCCTCGCAGTCCCCGTCGCACTCAATGTCGCACTCGCCGCCTCCGCAGCCGTCGCCCTGGGTCGAAGCCGGTGCGACACCGCGCTCGCTCGCCCCGCCGTCGCACTTCCCGACCTTGTCGGCGACGCCACCGGTCGCCCCGGGCCGGCAGCCGACGGTGCAAAGGCGCCCCCTGGCGGCGTCCTGGCCCTTCTGGTGCGCGGTGGCGTGCGCCGTCGGGATCGGCGCGGCGACGCAACTGGCGGGCGTCGGGGCGCGGGTGGTCGCGACCGAGCCCGGTACCGGGCGGCAGTGGACCGACGAGGTGTGGCAGTCCACGCAGTCCTGGCTGGCGTGGACCGGCGACCTCTTCACCGGTTGGTCGCACGGAGCCGCGTTGCAGATCGTCCTGCTGGCCGTCTTCCTGGTGGCGATGGCGCGGCTCGGAGCGGGCGCCGGCGAGGATCTGCGGGTCGTCGGGTACGCCGCCGGTGTGGTGTCGGCGGTGTGGCTGACCGTTGCGACGCTGTCGCTCGCCGGGGAGGATCAGCGCGAATCGGCGCTGCACCTGGCGACGCGGGTGGCGAAGTTCGCGCCGCCGAGTGCCGGTGTGCGGTGGCAGACCTACATCCTGCCCGGCCCGATCGTCCTCACCGTGCTCGTCTGGATCGGCCTGGCCGTCTATGCGGGCTTTGAGATCCGGTCCCGGGCCCGCGTCCGGCGCGCGGCGGCCCGGCGCTAGACGATCCCGGCGCTGGGCGATCCCGGCAGCGGGCTGCTCGTCCGCTGCCGGGCCGTGCGTCAGGACGGCGGCGGCGGGGGCGGCTGGAGCTGGGGCATGATGTCGTGGTCGTAGATCAGCACCAGGCCGTCTTTGAACACCACGCGCTGGATCGGCTTGCCGAAGGTGGCCAGGGCGTCGAGTTCGGTGCCGTAGCCCGCCATGGTCGGGCGGTTGTCGATCACCAGGAAGTTCGCGGTGTTCGTGGCGGGGTCGTACCACTGCGACCTCGTCTCCCAGGTGTCGGCCGCGATCTTTCCGAAGGCGCCGACCACGCCGCGCACCTGGACCCGGTCTCCGGTGGTCATGGTGATGATGCTCGCCCGCCAGTAGCCGCCGAGGCCGTGGTGGAACTTGTGGGCCAGGAGCCACGACGACACGTCCTGGGCCTCGGGCTTGGCGCGGGGTGCCGTGGCGTGGACGGTCAGGCTCAGGGCGCTGAGTGCCACGCAGCAGGCCACGCCGACGGGCGTCCAGCGGAACCCGGCCAGGCGGCTGCCCACGACCCGTGCGCCGAGGACGGCCGCGAGCGGCAGGACCAGGGAGATCTCGCGGCCCATGAGCGTGTCGCCGGTGGACAGGCTCGTGAACATGAAGGCGGCGAGGTTGATGACGATGCCGACGACCATCGCCTCTTCCATGCGCGTGCGAGAACGGGCGAGCAGGCGGGCCAGGACGGCGACCACGCCGTAGCCGGCGACGGCGACGGCCAGCAGGTGGTAGCAGGCCGAGGCCAGCTTGATGCCCGGCGGCAGGCCGGAGAAGTCGGCGCTGAACAGCATCAGGACGCACTGGCCGGTCAGCTTGGCGTGCGGGACGATGTCGGAGGGGTCGATCAGGGTGAACTGCGGGTTGATCGAGGAGAGTCCGCCCAGGGCGTGGATCAGGGCGACCAGTCCCAGGCTGATCGGCGTCGCGGCGCCGGCGCAGAGGGCGAGTTCGCCGTCGAAGCGGCGGTCCGGGCCCGGGCGCAGGAAGCGGGCCGCGGCCACCAGGGCCAGGGGGATCGCGGCGACCAGCAGGACCAGTTGGTCGCCGATGCCGAACAGCACCAGCAGCGCGCCGACGGCGTAGGGCACCGCGCGGCGCTTGCCGGCCCGGTCGAACAGGACGTACACCGCCATGACCGGCACGCCGGTGCCGAAGTGGTCCGGGGAGGTCAGCTCGGTGGCCGCCGTCACCCCGCCGGCGGCCGGGGCGATCAGCGCGGCGGCGACCAGGCCGCCGCGGATCCAGCGCTCCCGGCCGGTGCTGCCGCCGGTCGCGGCGAGGACCGACAGGATCACGATCAGGGTGTAGTTGAGGGCGGCCACCGTGGGGACGGTGCTGCCGTTCACCCCGCGGATCACCTCCACGAGCATGTACCAGGGCAGCTCGGTGGTGAGGTAGGTGACGTCGGAGGTCGTCCACCCGTGCAGGAAGAGGTTGCCGTGGAGCATGTCCCGCGCCTGGAGCACGTAGCCGGCGCCGTCGGAGTGAACGGCGACCGACCTGGCCTGGTAGTACAGGGCGGTGAACAGCGTGATCGAGGCCAGGACCGCGCCGGTCCGGAACGCGATGCGCCGTTGTTGTTCCGACTGCCATCGCGGGCCCTGTCGCCTCGCGGCCGCCCGGAGCGGATCCGATGGACGACCAGGCTCGTCTTCGGTGATGACGGTGCTCACTGTCACTCCCGTTCCCCCGCCGGCGGACAAGCGGCCGGCCCAACAGCAAACATCTGAGCTTGAAGAAGAATCCGAGCCCGGCTGTCACGGCGACAGCGCGAGCAGACGGCGAGGCCGTCCGGGGACGGCTTCCAGACCCGGCTGTGCCGGTCGGCATCATCGCAGGGTTCTGCGAGGAGAGTACCGCATCGAACCGCCCGCGAGTCCCGGTTGGACCTGGGCGGAGCCCGGCGCCGCGGAAGCCATGATACTTCGGCCGGAGCCGGATTCGCTGCGGAAGGCCGCTCTTCTAGCGCGTCGTCGAAGTGTTCTTCACTGTTCCCCGGTCTGGTCCGCCACCGCCGTGAACCAGTCACCTTCGTCCGTGAGCATCCGCCCGAAACGCAGGCCCGCGGCTGCCAGGACGCCGGGCAGCGCCGCGTCGTCCAGATCGCCGGTGACGAACTCCTGTTCCCAGACCATTGCGTCGGCCTCATAGCGGACGCGGGCGTGCAGCAGATCCGGTGCGGGCCGGTCCAGGACCAGCAGCGAGCTGCGCAGCGCGCCGTCGTCGCTCGAGGTATCGGTGACCGTGCGGACCCACCCGGGGCGGTGGCGCTGGAGGACCACGGTGCCGCCGGGGGCGAGGTGGCGGCGCGCGGACCGCAGCAGCTTCGTGCGCAGTGGCTCGGGGCTGTTGACCAGGTAGGAGGCCAGGAGGACGACGTCGAAGCGTTCGTCGAGAGCCAGCTCCTCGATCGAGGAGCAGACGGTTTCCAGCTCGTGGCAGTGTTCGAGCATCTCGGGGGATTCGTCGACGCCCACGACGCGGTGGCCGAGGCGGGCCAGCGGCGTGCTGATCCGGCCGGTGCCGCAGCCGAGTTCGATGATGCCGGCGCCCTCGGGGACCGCCGAGTGCACGAGTTCGGCTTCTCCGCGGGAGGGCAGGCGGAGGTAGAGATCGACCGCGCAGCCGTCGGGGGTGATCGTGCCCGGTCCGCTGCCGGAGGCGTTGGTTCGCTGGTTCACCGTGGCACTCCGCTCTGTCGGGCAGTGGGTGTGAAGGGGTTTAGGGGAGAACGGAGGAGATCGCCGACGAGTTCCGGCGGAGGTGGCCGAACGCGTCGGTCACCGGATCGGCGAGCGGCGTCTCGGCGAGCTCAGAGCGGTCAACGGCGTACCGGATAGCGCAGGTGAAGCACCCGGTTGCCCTGAACCACAGCCTCAGGATCCTCCAACAGGTGTTGGGCGTGGACCGACCCGAAGTAGCGCTTGCCGGACCCGAAGACGACGGGGACGACGTCCATGCGCACCTCGTCGATCAGGCCCGCGGCGAGCACCTGGCCGCCGACGTCGCCGGCGGCGACCTCGACGATGCGCTCACCCGCGAGCTTCTGCGCCTCGGCCATGGCCGCCTCGACGCCGTCGACGAAGTGGAACGGCGCCTCGGGGTCCCAGCCTTCGGGCGCCGGCCGGTGCGTCACGACGACCACGTGGTCGATGCCGCTCGGAGGCGTCCCGTCCCAGCCGTCCGTCATGTCGAAGACGTGGCGGCCGACGACCGTCACCCCGATCTGGTCCCAGTACGGCCGGGTGTGGTCGTAGGACGGCTGCGACACCCGCACCGCGCCGCTGTCGTCCAACGGGACGTCACCGCTGGTCAACCAGTCGAACAGCGGTCCGGGGTCGTCGTTCTCGTCCGCGATGAAGCCGTCCACCGACACCGAGCTGTACATGACCACTTTGCCCACGGGACTCTCCTCTGCTTGGGGATCACCCCGAAACTAGCCTCTCGTGAGCCGGCGTTCTTGTAAGAAATCAATCGGCCGGCAGCGGCCAGCCGTCCAGCGTATGGCCGGGATGTTCGCGCAGGAACCGTTGGCGGACTTCGACGTACCGGGTCGGCGTGAGGCCGGTGAACGCCCGGAACTCGTGGCCGAAGTGGGCCTGGTCGAAGTAGCCCGCGCCGCCGGCGAGGGCTCCCCAGTCGATCGGTCCGGCGGGGTCGATCGCGAACACGGTGGCGGCGAAGCGGTAGGTGCGGGCCAGCCGCTTCGGTGTGACGCCGATGAGCTCCTTGAACCGTTGTGCCAGATGAGTGCTGCTGACACCGGCTGCCACGCTCAGGTCGCCGATCGCCACCGCCCCGTCGGCGGCCGCGATGACACTGCTGGCATGGCGGACCAGCCCCAGGCCGGCGGTCTGCGACAACCGCCGCCTCAGCTCCTGCTCGAGCAGCGTCAGCATCTCCTGCGGGCCGGCTGCCGCGGCCAGGCGATCTCGCAACTCGGCGACGGCGGCCCGGCCCCAGACCTGCTCGACCGTCACCGGCCGGTCGCACAGCTCGGCTGCGGGCATCGGCAGGAACGGCGCCAGCCCCCACGGCTTGAAGTGCACGCCGACGGACCGGGTCGGGAGGGGGTAGCCGAAATCCAGCGCGCGGGTGGGTGTGGTGACCACGCAGCCGTCGGCGTACTCGGCCGTCGTGAGGTCGGCGCCGGCGCGGATGTGGAACGGCGCCCCGAGGTTGACGATGAGCAGCGCCGCCGGCATCGGCGGCAGCGTCAGCCGGGCGTACGGCGGCGCACCCTCGAGGTAGTAGAGGTCGTCGATCAGCCCGTCCAGCGGCGGTCGCGGCACTCTGGACACGTACTCCACGCCCACAGTATCGCCGACGCCCCGTCGGCATCCTTGGGCCGAACCCATCCAGCCGTGCTGCCGCCCGCATCGAGCCGGCGCCGCTCCCGGCGCTCGGTCATCCCGCGTCGAAGACCAGGCAGAAGGGGTGGCCGGCGGGATCGAAGAGGACCCGCACGTTCTCCTGCGGCTGGACGTCGGCCAGGGTGGCGCCCAGCGCGATCGCCTCGTCGACCGCCTCCGCGAGGTCGCCGACCTGGAAGTCGAAGTGGATCATCGGGCGCTGTTCGCCCTCGGCGGGCGGCCACACCGGAGGCCGGTAGCCGTCGGCTTTCTGGAAGACGAGGAACGGACCCTGCGGCGAGGCGGCGACGATCGCGGTCTCGGGCTCCTCGTGCCCGACGTGCCAGCCGAGGAGTTCGGCGTAGAAGGCGGCCAGCAGGCCCGGGTCGGGGGCCTCGATCGCGGTGCCCCACCACATTCCGGCGGTTCGGGATTTCATGACCGACAGCATGACCGACGGCGGTGACAAGGGGCCGCGGACTCGCCGGGGCGGCGGTCACCCGCTGATGAGCCCCGCGATCGCCACGGCGAACTCCGCGCGCTGCGCTTGCGACAGGCGGGCGGCCTCGTAGTAGGCGTCCTCGGAGCCGATGGAGAGCAGGTGCAGGATCGAGAGCTGGGTGGCGAGTTCGGCGGAGGCGACGCGGCCGGGGTCGGATTCGGGCGTGGGGAAGTGGCCGGTGTCCTTGGTGTCGATGTGCAGACACATGGTGAGGGTGATGTCGGAGCAGGCCTGGGACCAGTCCCGGAGCGGGGCGTGGGAGTGCGGGGCCGTGGGCGCGAGGAGGGTGAGCTCGGTGACCATGGACATGATCAGGGCGGTGGGCGACTCGTCGGAGGCGGGGAGGTCGCCGGTCTCGGGGTCGGCGGCGTAGTGACGCAGCAGGGGCTGGGCGGCCAGGACCGGGGTGAGCAGTTGCGGGAGCGGCGTGTGCAGGCCGATATCGGTGAGCGTGTGCGGACTGAACACCGGGGTGGCCTCGTGCGGGCGGCCGGCGGCCTCGAAGGCGGCGCCGGCGCGGTGGAGGCAGGCACGGGCGCTGAGGGCCAGTGCGGCGGGGGAGGCGTGGTGGAGTTGGTCGACGAGGGCTTGGAAGGGATTGGCGTGCGTCACGGCTCCATTAGACGCCGTTCGGCCTTTGTGCGTTCCGTGTCGGCGCTCATGCGAGCTCGGGACGATCCTTGAAGCGTCCCTGCGCCTCCCACAGCGATATCCGATCTCTGATTCGCGCGACCGAGGCCTGGAACTGCCGGGTCAGCGCGGCCCGCTCCTCCAGCGCCCGCCACAGCGTCTTCATGTTCGTGTCCAGATACAGGGGCGGCTCCCAGAGATCGCCCAACAGGCCCAGGGCCCGCCTGAGCACCGCGAGCGGATCCGGTTCGCGGGCGGCGAGCCGGGTCGCGATGTCCTCGGCCTGGGAGAACACCGTCAGCAGCCACTGGTGGAGCGCCAGCTCCTCGCAGAACCGGGTCATCGTCGGCAGCTCGTCGAGCCGGCCGGCCATCCGCACCGTCAGCTGCTCGGGGCCCTCGACCACCACGTTGACGGCCGGGGGCGCGGACCGGGAGTCGACCACCTCGACGATCCACCGCACCCGCAGGGAGCCGGTGCGCAGCAGGACGTCCCGGTCGAGCAGCGGCGACCTGCCGCGCACCTCGCCGAGGGCCCGTTCGATGATGGAGCCCAGGTCCAGCCGGGGCACGTCGTCGCGGTCCTGCCCGACGCCGTCGGAGACGTCGTGCAGGTCGATCTCGCCGGGCACCGCCATCAGTCCCGGCCGGTCCAGGTACCACCGCCAGTCCCGGCCCTCCTCGGCCGGGACCGGGGCCACCCGGATCTGGGAGGAGCCGAGCAGGGCCAGGCCGCCGACGACGACGAGGTGGGTCTGAGTGATCCCCTTGCCGACGACCTTGCGGCCGGAAGCCGAGGGCAGCGAGCAGCTGACGCTGGCCAGCGTCTCCGGAGACGTCACCCGCGGCGTCGGCCGCCGCGTCACCCGGACCGGCCAGCCCGGATCGATGGAGAGCAGCCGGGTCACGGCGGCCTCGGGCAGCGGTCCGGAGTTGGGCAGCAGCCCGACGTGGACCGCGCCCAGGACCAGTACGACGTCCGGTTCGGCCGTGCCCCGCGCCGAGACGACCCGTCCCGAGAGGGCTTCGGACACGTCCGGTCCGCCGGAGTTCCCGGCCGGTGCCTCGGCATCCTGATCGCCTTGCCCGCTCTGCCGGGTCTCGGTGTCCTGAGTCGGCGCAGCTTCCGTCAACACCGCCGCGCGCGGGCTCAACAGCCGCAACGCCTCCCGGCTGACCATGGCGAACGCCCGCGCGCTCACCCCGCTCGCGGGGTCCTCGGCGTCGGCCCGCCAGCCCGACAGCAGCAGCGACCGGAAGGTCTCGGCCCCCGAACCGGCCCGCCGGTCGATCTCCGCCGACAACTGCTTCAGCACGTCCGCCGTCGCCAGCGCCACCGAGCGCGGCAGCGTCTCCAGCAGCGCCGACCGGGCCCCGGCGGCGAACCGGTACACGCCGCGGTCGGCCTCCACCGACTCGAACAGGCCGCTGAGCAACACCTCGGCCAGCGCGGCGGGACCGCCGCCGGGCACCATCCGGTGCTGGATCAGCCGCATCACCGGCAGGACCGGCACCGACACCGCGACGTGCGCGGCCAGCTCGGCGGCCTCCGGCGAGGCGGTGGCGTGGAAGCGCCGGACCCGGTCGCGGATCGGCAGTTCCTGCTCGGCGGTGACCGCCGCGGAGCGCGAGCGGGGACTGTCGCCGACGTGGATCACCGCCGTGGGCTGCTCCCGGCCACCGGTCGCGGTGATCAGCCGGGCCCAGTCGGCCAGCCAGTCCGGCGCCGTCTCCAGCACCGGCACCGGCACCGTCCCCGGCGGCTGGAAGCCGCGGCCGTCGTAGGGCGTGAACCGCAGGCCGGTGTTGGGCGCGCCGGGCCGGACCGTCCGGGCCCGGCCCATCACCGGCGTGACGGCGGTGCGGCGCCACAGGTGCTCGGCCATCGGCTGCACCACCGCGGTCGGCCCGTGCGTCGCCCACCGGTGCAGCGCCGGCTCGGCCCGTCCGGACCACCAGGCCGGTCCGGAGCAGTCGCTCAGGACCAGCACCACCTGGCGGCCGGCCGGGTCCAGCAGCGCCGACGGGTGCAGGACCGGGCCGCCGGGCCGGGTCCGCACGCCGACCCGGGTCTTCAGGTCCGCCAGGTGCCAGACCCGCAGGTTGCGGAACGCGCCCAGGCCGAGCAGCGCCTCGCGCAGGTCCCGGCCCAGCGGGCGCCACATCGCCATGGCCGGGCCGGTGTCGATCACCAGGGCCAGGCTCAGCCAGCGCTCGTCGGCGGCGGTCAGGACCGGCCGGTAGGGGCGCGCACCCCGCAGGGCTGCGGCGCGGGCCGCGGTGGCCGTCTCGTCCAGGACACGCTGGCGGTGCGCCGGGACGCGGCGCTTGAGCGGACGCAGCGCGCGCTGCGTCGCCAGCGGGTTCGACAGCATCGGAGCGGTGGGGGTCGAGACGACCTCGGCGGTGACGCTCAGGCCGTGGGCGTCCGCGTCCTGATCCTCCTCGTCGGCCCGCATCGCCAGGCCCCAGTGCGTTTTCGGCGTCGACGGGGACGGGACCGGTGCTCCGGGCGCGGTGGCGA
>JABFXP010000913.1 GCA_013361685.1 Catenulispora sp. | reverse complement strand
GACCGCCAGCTCCGACCGCACCTCAGCGGATCTGCTCGAACCGGCGATCGTGCCCCGCATCCCAGAACCCGTCCTGGCCACGGCCGCGTCCCAGGACCTCACCGCCACCGACCGCCGAGCCCGCCTGGTCCTCCACCACGCCGCCGAACCCGGAGACCCGCTCCTGTGCCGCCTGGTCGCCCGGTTCGGCGCACCCACGGTCGCGTCCGCACTGCTCGCAGGCAGCGCCGCCGATCTCCTGCCGGCCGACGACGAGGAGTCCGCAACCGACCGCGCAAGCCTGGCCGACCGCGCCCACACGCTCCAGACCCGCTGCTACCGCGCCGATCCCGACGCCGACCTCGCCGTCGCGGCGAAGAGCGGCGCTCGCTACCTCATCCCCGCTGACCCGGAGTGGCCGCCCGCGCTCGACGATCTCGGCGACACCATGCCGCTCGGCCTGTGGCTCCGCGGCGACCTCGACCTGGTCTCCGCGACCACCCGCAGCGTGTCCATCGTCGGCGCCCGGATCGCCACCGGCTACGGCATGCACGTCGCCGGCGAGCTGGCCGCCGGCCTGGCCGAGCGCGGCTGGTCGGTGGTGTCGGGCGCGGCGCGCGGCATCGACGGCGCGGCCCACCGCGGCGCCCTGGCCGCCCGCGGCATCACCGCCGCCGTCCTGGCCTGCGGCATCGACCTGGTCTACCCCGCCGGTCACGAGGCCCTGATCGGGGCGATCGCCGCCGACGGCCTGGTCGTCTCCGAACTCCCACCGGGCACGTCCGTCAGCCGCTTCCGCTTTCTGGACCGCAACCGCCTCATCGCGGCCCTGGGCCGTGGCACGGTGGTGGTCGAGGCGGCGGCGCGCAGCGGCTCCCTGGTCACCGCCCGCCTCGCCGACGAGCTGGGCCGGCCGGTGCTGGCGGTGCCCGGACCGGTCACCTCAGAGGCCTCCGAGGGCACCCACCAGCTGATCCGCGACGGCGCCCTGCTCGTCACCCGCGCTCCCGAGGTGATCGAACAACTCGGCGACCTCGGCACCGACCTGGCCGAACCCGCCCCCTGGGACCGCTCGGCCTCCCGCCGCCCCCGCGATGCCCTGGACCCGGTCGCCGCCCGCGTCCTGGACGCCCTGCCACCGGAGGGCCGCGACGCTCTCGACACGGTCGAGGCGGCACTCGCCGCAGGGCTCGAACCCCGCGTCGTCCACGCCGCACTCGGCCGCCTCTCGGCCTCCGGCTGGGTCACCCGGGACGAACGAGGGTGGTCGGCCCTCAGACGTCCCTGACCGACTCAGCATTCGAATCATCACCAGCCGCCCGCCCGCCGGAGAACACACCGCCGACACTCCCGAAAGAAGGTGATGCCCCGCCGGCCGACCCCCACCGTTCCGGTTCCGAAGCCCCGGGCCCACGCCGCGCCTGGTGAGGACAGTCGCACACCGCTGCCACGACCTGGCGGGCCCCGGATCCCATCCGGCTTTCCCCGGCTCGCCGACCTGCTAGCCGAGCGTCATCCGACGTAGGCTGGTGGGGTGGACGACGCGTACCGGGCGGCCCTGCACCGCTTCGAGGACGATCTGCGGGCGCGCAGGCTGTCCCCGCACACGGTGCGCGGCTACCTAGCCGACGTCGCGGACCTGTTCGCCTTCGCCGAACGCACCGGAGCGGCCGGCCCCACCGCCATCGGACTGGACATCGCAAGGTCCTGGCTCGCCGAGTCGGCGGCCGCGGGCGCAGCGCGCACCACCCTCGCCCGCCGCACCGCGGCAGCCCGGGCCTGGAGCCGCAACGCCGGCCTGCCCGCCCTGTCCCGCCTGGCCACCCCGAAACCCCGCAGCCCCCTGCCCACCGTCCTGTCCCACCGCCAGATGTCCGACACCCTCACCGGAGCCGCCGCCGAAGCCACCACCAACGACCCCCTGGCCCTGCGCGACGCAGCCATCCTGGAATTCCTCTACGCGACAGCCGCCCGCGTCTCAGAACTATGCGCCCTGAACGTGGACGACCTCGACTTCGACCGCCGCACCGCCCGCCTCACCGGCAAGGGCGGCCGCGAACGCACGGTCCCCTTCGGCCTGCCCGCCGAACGCGCCCTCCACGCGTGGCTGGCCGAAAACGCACGCGGCGCAGTGCTTGCTGGGCGGGTGGGTGGGGGAGGGGGAAACCAGAAAACTGCCAAAAAACCCACGACCCCCGCCCAAGCCACCATGCCGACATCCCTCCACGCCACCCTGCCCCCCACCAGCAACGCCGCCCCCGACCACGCCGCCCCGCACACCGCC
>JABFXP010000860.1 GCA_013361685.1 Catenulispora sp. | reverse complement strand
CCCAGCCCCTCACCCGATCTCCCGCAGCCGCGGCAACAACTCCGCGAGCCACTCCGCGCGCTGCACCGCGTTCTCATAGCCGAGCACGAACAACGGATCGGTCAGGCCGACCGCCGCGAACTCCTCGAGCCGGCGCAGCAGCGCGTCGGCGTCGTCGCCGCTGCGCATCTGCACCGAGCGGCGGATCGTGGCCGGGTCCCGGCCGACGTCCGCGCAGTGCCCGTCCAGCACCTGCGACAGCTCCGCGAACGGCTCCGGATCCCCGCCCGGCGCGTTCCACACCGCCGCGTACTCCGCCGCCATCCGCAGCGTCCGCTTGCGGCCGGTGCCGCCGATCCAGATCGGCGGGTGCGGCGTCTGCACCGGCTTCGGCTCGGCGACGGCGTCCTTGAGCTGGTAGTGCTTGCCGTCGAAGGTGGTCCGGGGCTCGGTCCACAGCGAGGTGAGGATCTTCAGCGACTCCTCCAGCCGGTCCGCGCGGTCGCCCGCGGTGCCGAAGGGCAGGCCGAACATCGTGTGCTCGTTCTCGGCCCAGGCCGAGCCGATGCCGAACTCCAGCCGGCCGCCGGACAGGTGGTCGACGGTCACCGCCATCTTCGCCAGTTCGCCCGGGTGCCGGTAGGTGTTGCCGGTGACGGAGCAGCCGATGCGGACCCGGCTGGTCAGCGCCGCCGCTCCGGCCAGCGCGGTCCACGCCTCGAAGATGTCGCCGTCGTCGGGTCCGTTGATGGTCGCGAAGTGGTCCATGTTCCAGACGTGGTCGAAACCGGCTTCGTCGGCGATGCGCCAGACCTGCCGGTAGCTGTCCATCGTCGCGTGCTGACTCAGCTTGATACCGATGCGGAGAGTCGTCATGACTCCAGTCTTACTGCATCTCTTACAACATCGGGGACTACAGGTCCTTGAACAGCCGCGCCAGTTCCGCCCGGCGGCGGATGTGCAGCTTGGCGTAGACCACGCCCAGGTGCTGTTCCACCGTCCGCGGCGAGATCCCCAGCGCGGCCGCCGCCTCGTCGTTCGTCGCGCCGCCGGCCGCCAGGCGCGCCACCCGCAGCTCCTGCGCGGTCAGCCCGGCGAGGGTGTCGTCGACCGGCTTGGCCTCGCCGCTGAGCTCGGCCTCCACCCGGGCCAGCCAGGGCCACGCGCCCAGGGCCGCGAACCGGTCCGCCGCCGCCTCCAGCCGGGCCCGGTCGCCGTCCAGGCGCGCGTAGACCAGCATCGTGCGCGCCTCCTCGTACCGGTCGCCGGTCTCGGCGTGCAGGCGCAGCGCCGCCTCGTAACACGGTTTCGCCGACCGGGCCTCGCCGACCTGGCCCAGGCAGCGTTCGGCGACCGCGCGCGCCACGGTCGAGGTCGATCCGGCCGCCAGCTCCTGCGCCCGCTGCGCGGTCTTGCGGGCCCGGGCCAGTTCGCCGATCCGCAGCGCGGCCTCGACGAGGTCGCCGGCCACCGGCAGCACCGAGGGCTCGCGCACGCCCAGCCGTTCCAGGCCGTCGGCCACGTTGCCCAGCGCCGTGGCCGCCTCCCGCCAGCGGCCCTCGGCCAGGTGCGCGGTGCCGACCGCGTGCCGGGACCACATCGCGTAGGCCTCGGCGCCCAGCGACTCGGCTTCCAGGGCGGAGGCCGGCTCGGTCGGCGCCCCCATCAGGGAGCTGACACGCAGCGCCAGGCCGCGGGCCACCGCGCGCACCGGCTGCTGGCCCAGCTGCGAGGCCAAAGCGGCGGCCTCCTCCGCGTCGTCGCGGGCGGTGGGCCAGTGCCCGAGCCGGAACCCGGCCTCGGCGCGCACGATCAGCAGGGCCGGCAGGTGCTCGGTGGCGCCGTACGCGCGCAGCAGGGCGATGGAGCGGTCCAGTACCGCCGCCGCGCCGCCGCCGTCGCCGGTCCACATCGCGCCGGCCGCGATCGCGGGCAGCGTCAGCGGGCCCATGTCCAGCGGATCGGCGAGCAGCGCGGCGGCCACCACCGGCCCGAGCATGGCCTCGGCCTCGGCCGCCCGGCCGGAGACGATCAGGCCGATCGCGGTGCCCGGGGTGCCCGGCTCCAGCAGGGTCTTGATGTCGGGCTGCACGGTGCGCACCGCCGCCGTGCGCGCGGCGATCCGGTCCAGCCGCTGGTGCAGGGCCGGCTCGTCGGTGAGTATCCGGGCCTCGCGGATGGCCCGCCCCACGCCGCCGAGGTCGCCCAGCAGCCGGGAGCAGTCCGCCGCTCCGGCCAGCCAGCGGGCCCGGGCGGAGGAGTCAGGGGACAGGCTCGCCGCGCGTCCGTAC
>JABFXP010000265.1 GCA_013361685.1 Catenulispora sp. | reverse complement strand
CAGTGAGCCCGAGGTAGACCGCTGCTCTGCGCATCATGCCGGCCATGGTGTTCGCCTCCGGACTGGGCCTGTTACGGCTGTCTTGCATCTGTCAACGTAAATGGGTGCCGCGGAGGTTTCCCGTTCGCGGGCGATGAGTGTGCGAGGCGTGCGGTCGTCGTATCCGATGTTCGATAGATGCGACGTTACCGGAATCACCGTCTGATACCGAGTATCGCGCTGCCGATGCGCACGTGTGTCGCGCCCGCCGCCACCGCTTCTGCCAAGTCCCCACTCATCCCCGCCGAGATCATGGTGGCTGAAGGGTGTGCTGATCGCAAGCTCAATGCGAGCTCGTGCAGCCGGGTGAAGGCCGCTGCCGGGTCCTCATCGAGCGGGGCGACGGCCATCAGTCCGCCCAGGGCCAGACCCGGGGCTTCGGCGATCGCGTCCGCCAGCGGCAGGACCTCGTTCGGCAGGGCTCCGCCGCGCGCGGTGTTTGCGTCCACGGGCACTGCGTTACCCAGGTCGACCTGCACCAAACAAGTCAAGACTTTGTCATACCGCACAGCATTCTTGGAGAGGGCCGAGACCAGTCGGGGCCGGTCGACGGAATGGACGAAATCCGCGTACGCCGCCACGGATCCGGCCTTGTTGGTCTGCAGTTGACCGATGAAATGCCAGCGCAGGCCGAGGCCGGCCGTGGCCTCGGCCTTGGGGGCGGCTTCCTGGTCGCGGTTCTCACCGACGTCCAGGACGCCCAGTTCGGCCAGGATCCGGACGTCGGAGGCCGGGTAGGTCTTGGTGACCGCGATCAGAGTGATCTCGGACGGGTCGCGGTCGGCCTTGCGCGCGGCGGCCGCGAGGTCCTCGCGCACCGCCGCCAGGTTCGCGCGGATCTGCTCCGCGCGGGCCGGATCTTCGGACATCGTGCTCAGTCCAGCCAGACGAAGCCGGCGAAGCGGCCGGTCGTGCCCTCGCCGCGGAAGGAGTAGTAGTCCGCGGACTCCTGGGTGCAGATCCGCAGCCGCACCGACTCCTTCAAGTCGACGCCTGCCGCCTCCAGCTGCGACCACACGCCCTCGGCGACGTCCAGGCCGGCGGTGCCCTGCCGGGTCACCGCGTGGCTGGCCGGGACCTTCTCGGCCACGTCGGCGCGCATCCGCTCCGGGACCTCGTAGCACAGTCCGCAGACCGAGGGGCCGGTGACCGCGACGATCCGCTCCGGTACCGCGCCCAGGGCCACCATCTTCTCCACGGTGGCCGGGACCACGCCGGCCTTCATGCCGGGCCGGCCGGCGTGCGCCCCGCCGACCACGCCGGCCTCGACGTCGGCCAGCAGCACCGGCACGCAGTCGGCGACCAGCACCGCCAGCGCCAGGTGCCGGCGGTCGGTGACCAGGGCGTCCACGTCCGGGGCGCGGCCCTGCCACTGCGCGGCGGCGTAGGCCACGTCCGCGCCGTGGATCTGGTTCATGTACACCACGTTGCCGGGGTCGGCGAACCCCAGCTCGAAGGCCACCAGCGAGCGGTTGGCCGCGACCGCCTCGGGGTCGTCGCCGACGTGGCCGCCGAGGTTGGTCGCGGTGTAAGGGGCCTTGGACACGCCGCCCCAGCGGTCGGAGAAGGCGAAGCGGGCGGTGCCGCCGCGGCCGGCCGGTCCGGTGTGCTGCCATATCGCCACGGGAGCCGGCCCTACTTCAGGAAGTCGGGGATGTCGAGCTCGTCGGCCGGCAGCGGGGCCGGCTGCGGCGGGATCACCGTGACCGTCTGGGTGTCGGCCATCGGGTCGTGCGCCGGCGGCAGCGAGCCGCCCTCGGTGGGCTTGGGCAGGGTGCCGAGCACCTGCTCGCGCATGCCGTCCCGGACCGAGGTCTCGTCGTAGCGGGTGCCGCCGGCGGCCTGCGCGGCGTGCGGCTGGCGGCGCTTGGCCGGCTCGCCGCCGTCGAAGCCGGCGGCGATCACCGTGACCCGGACCTCGTCGCCCAGGCCGTCGTCGATGACCGCGCCGAAGATGATGTTCGCCTCCGGGTGCGCGGCCTCGCTGACCAGCTGCGCGGCCTCGTTGATCTCGAACAGGCCCAGGTCGCTGCCGCCGGAGATGCTCAGCAGCACGCCGCGGGCGCCGTCGATGGAGGCCTCCAGCAGCGGGGAGGAGATGGCCATCTCGGCCGCGGCCACCGCGCGGTCGTCGCCGCGGGCCGAGCCGATGCCCATCAGGGCCGAGCCGGCCTCGCTCATCACCGACTTCACGTCGGCGAAGTCCAGGTTGATCAGGCCCGGGGTGGTGATCAG
>JABFXP010000548.1 GCA_013361685.1 Catenulispora sp. | reverse complement strand
CAAGCGCGGCGCTCGACAGAAACCGTCGGTGCTCAGCGGTCTCTGGCTGCCATCAGCCCTCGGCGTGCCATCTGCGTCAGCTGTCTGGCGCTCTGCGGCATCGTCCCGACCCGCTGAAGCACTCACCCCGACCGAGGCGTCAGCTCGAAGACCCGCAGCTCCCGTCCGCTCCGCTCCGTGTAGATGTCGTAGGCGGGCCAGATCTCCGTCAGGACCGGCCAGATCGCGTCGCGGTCCGCGCCCTCCAGCAGGCGGGCCGTGACCGGGATCCGCGCCCCCTTGATGGTCAGCATCGCCTCCGGGTTGGCCATCAGGTTGCCGGACCACGCGGGGTGGTTCTGCTGGCCCCAGTTCGAGCCGGTCAGGTAGTACCTGCCCTCGTGGCGCACATACAGCAGCGGCACCGAGCGTTCCTTGCCCGTCTTCCTGCCGGTCGTGGTCAGCAGCAGGCCGGTGAAGCCGGAGGCGCTCATGGTGCCCACGCGGCCGCGGGTGGCTTTGTAGAGGACCTTGTCGATTTGGGGGATGGTCCGTTTGCCGATCGCCGGGAACCAGCTCTGGCGCGCGATGAGTTGGACCGTCTTCTTCATCGCCTTGGGAGTCATGGCGCGGAGTATGGCATCTGACGCGGCATCAGAAAAGCCTCCTTCCCTTCTGTACCTACTAGTATGTACGATCGATCGCATGGATACAGCGGATCGGCTCATAGAGAGCACCAGAGAGCTGCTGTGGGAACGCGGCTACGTGGGCACCAGTCCGAAGGCCATCCAGCAGCGTGCCGGCGCCGGCCAGGGCAGCATGTACCACCACTTCGAGGGCAAGCCCGCGTTGGCGCGCGCCGCCATCGAGCGCACCGCCGAGGAGATGTCCGCCAAGGCCGAGGCGCAGTTCAGCGGCGCCGGCAGTGCGAAAGAGCGGCTCGTCGCCTACCTGCGGCGGGAACGTGATGTGCTGCGCGGCTGTCCCATCGGCGGTCTGACGCAGGATCCCGACGTGATGGCCGACCCTCTGCTGCGGGCGCCGGTGACGGGGACGCTGGCGTGGCTTCGCGGACGCATCGCGGACCTCGTCGCGGAAGGGGTCGCCGCCGGGGAGTTCGCTTCGGACCTCGATCCGGCGCGGACGGCGACCACCATCGTCGCGGTCATGCAGGGCGGCTATGTGCTGGCCCGCGCCGCCGATGATGCGGCGCTTTTCGATGACGCGATCGCCGGATTTCTTCCTCTGCTTGGAGAACACTGATATGTACGCGATGCAGTACGAGATATCCGTCCCCGCCGACTACGACATGGACATCCTCCGCGAACGAGTGGCCAAAGCCAGCCGTCTGCTGGACGACCGCCCCGGCCTCGGCCTCAAGGCCTACCTGATCCGCGAACTCGCCGACGGCTCCCCGGTCAACCAGTACGCCCCGTTCTACCTGTGGAACGACACCACCGCCATGAGCCGCTTCCTCTTCGCCGGCGATGGCGCGGGCGCCGGATTCGAGCGCATCATCCGCAGCTTCGGCCGCGTCACCGTCCGCCAGTGGACCGGCGTCGCCCGCTTCCCGGGCTCGGCCGTCACCGACACCCCCGCGAGTGCTTCCCGCCGCACCCAACCCATCCCCGTCCACGACGACACCCTCAGCACCTGGATCGAGCAGACGGCCGCCGAAGCCGAGCTGCTGGCCAAGCGCGAGGACGCACACACGGTGGCCCTCGCCATCGACCCGACGCGGTGGGAACTGGTCGAATTCGCGCTCTGGGCGCAGGCGGTCCCGCCGGACGTCGCCGCCGCCGCGACCGAGCAGTATCAGGTCCTCCACATCTCCACGCCGGACCTCGCGAAGCTGCCGCAGGGCCTGATCCACTAGTCCGCGCCATACCGCCCGGGCGTCGTCCCCAGCGCCTTGCGGAACGTCTCGATGAACGCGCTGGGGGTCGGGAACCCGCAAGCCCCGGCGACCGCGGTGACCGACTCCCCAGCCGCCAGCAGAGCCAGCGCATGCTGCAACCGCACCTGCGCGCGCCACTGCGGGAACGTCATCCCCGTCTCCGCCCGGAACAGCCGGCTCAGCGTCCGCTCTCCCGCCCCCGCCTCGCGCCCCAGTTCCGCCAGCGAGCGCGCGTCGGCCGGATCGTCGGCGAGGATGCGCGCCACCGTGCGGAGCCGGTCGTCCCGGGGCCACGGCAGACACAGCGGCAGCTCGCCCACCCGCCGCAACCGGTCCAGCGCCACCCGCTCCAGATTCCGGCGCTGCCGCGGCCCCGGCTCCTCGGCCGTGAGTGCGGCGATCACCTCCCGCAGCAGCGGATCGACGGCCAGGACCGTCGGCCGATCCAGCTGCAAGGGGTTCGTCGCCGCCGGGAAGATCAGCGTCCGCATCTCCGTGGGCCCGTGCGCACGATGCGCGTGCGGCACCGCCGCCGGAATCCACGCCGCCCGGTGCGGCGGCACGATCCACACCCCCAGCGGCGTGGCCACTTCGAGGATCCCGTGCAGCGGATAGCAGAGCTGGTTCACGTCGTGGTCGTGCCACTGCACCGATTCCCCCGGCGACAACGGGCGCCGTGTCGGGCCGGTGAGGATCAGGCGGTTCTCCGACATCATCCGGCAGTTTATCGAAAGCCCGACAGGCGTCCCGCGCGCGATCGTGGGCCTTATGAGCGCGAACGCAGGCCTGGACCCGACCGCGACATCGCAAGCGCCGACGCCGACGCCGACAGCGACATCCCCTCTGACTCGCATGTCCCTCTGGGCCGCCGCCCACGCCATCGACGACCTCTACCAAGGCCTGGTCCCGGCATCCGTCCCCTACTTCGTCCTGGAACGCCACTACACCTATCTCGCCGCCTCAGGCCTCACCCTCGCCGCCACCCTCGGCAGCGCCCTCCCCCAGCCCGCCGTGGGCCTCGCCGTCGACCGCTGGCGCCTGCCCCGCCTCGCCGCGATCGGCGTCGCCGTCGCCGGGACCGGCCTCGGCCTGTCCGGTGTCGCCGGGCCCTACGCGCTCGTCTGGCTCTGCATCCTCGTCTCCGGCCTCGGCGTCGCCATGTTCCATCCCGCCGCCGGCCGCTCGGCTCGCGAATCCGCGGGCGACAGCGCCGCCGCGATGAGCATCTTCGCCGCGGGAGGCAGCGTCGGCTTCTTCCTCGCCCCGGTGCTCGCCACCCCGGCCCTCGACGCCTGGGGCGTCGGCGCCACCGCGCTGTTCATCCCGCCCGCGTGGCTGATCGCCCTGGTCCTGCTGCGCCGGCACGCGACCACCGGCGCCGCCCACCACAAGGCTCCGGCGCGGGGCTCCGACCGCTGGGGCGCGTTCGCCGCGCTGACCGGCATCGAAGTCGTCCGTTCCGCTGCCTTCTTCGGCATCAACACCTTCATCGAGCTCTACTGGCTCAAGCACCTGCACGCCTCGCACGCCCTGGCCGGGGCCGCGCTCGCCTGCTTCCTCGTCGGCGGCGTCGCGGGCACCCTGCTCGGCGGCCGCGTCGCCGACCGCGTCGGCATGGTCCGCACCGTCCAGCTCGGCGGCGCCCTCACCATCCCGATGCTCGTCGCCCTGCGCGCGACGCCCGGCTCCCTGGCTCCGCTGCTGTTCGCCGTCCTCACCGGCCTCGCGCTCAACATCCCGTTCGCCGTGCTGGTGAAACTCGGCCAGGACTACCTTCCCGGACGCCCCGGCACGGCGGCCGGCGTCACCCTCGGCCTCGGGGTCAGCGCGGGCGGGCTCATGGCGCCGGTCTTCGGCCTGATCGCCGAGCGCCAAGGCCCGCAGGGCGTGCTGACGGCTCTGTGCTTCGTCCCGGCGGCCGGGCTGATACTCGGTGCCCTTCTCCGCGAGCCGGTGCGATCATCGAGTCCGTGACCTCCGCGCCGATCTTCCGCCCGGCCCGTCCCGACGAGGCCGGAACCCTCACCGAGCTCGTCCTCCGCTCCAAAGCCCACTGGGGCTACAGCAAGGAGTTCATGGACGCCTGCCGTGACGAACTCACCATTCACCCGGAGGACGTCATCCCTCATCGCACCACCGTCGCGGTCGCGGACGGCCGGCCGGTCGCCGTGGCCATGCTCACCGGCGAACCCCCGCACGGCGAGCTGGACATGCTCTTCGTGGACCCCGACGCCATCGGCAAAGGCTTCGGCGGCAAGCTCTTCCGCCACATCGCGGACCTGGCCCGCGAATCCGGCTGCCACTCCCTTGAGCTCACAGCCGATCCCTATGCGGAGCCCTTCTACGAGGCGATGGGCGCCGTCCGGATCGGCAGTGAGCCGTCACAGTCGATCCCCGGCCGGGTCCTGAACCGCTACGCCCTCAAGCTGTGATCGCCGGCGGGAGAGCGGCGGTTTCGCCTGGGAGTACCACTCAGGCGTAGCCGCCCTCAGCAGCCCACCGCCGCACCATGTCGATCCGCTTCTGCAACTGGACCGCGGTCGCCTGCGCGACCGCCGGCCCTCCACAGGTCCGCCGCAGCTCCCCATGGATCGTCCCGTGCGGCTTCCCGGTCTTGTGATGCCAGGCGCCGACCAGCCCCTGCAGTTCCTTGCGGAGCTCCAGCAACTGCTTGCGCGTCATCACCGGCCGCTCCTCGGCCCCGACGATCGCCTCGGCCTGCGACCGCAGCAGTGCCTTCTTCCGCGCGCTGCTCAAATGCATCTGCTGCCGCTTCGCCAACAGCATCTTGATGTGCTCCGGCTCCAACAGTCCGGGCAGCCCCAAGTACTCGGCTTCCTCCCGCGACCCGGGGTCGGCCGGCAGCCCGAACTCGGCGCCGTCGAAAAGCACCCGGTCGAACTCGGCCTCGGAGTTCAGAGCCTGGAACGTGAACAGCTCGTCGTCGTACCCCTGCTCCTTCTCCGTCCGGTTCGCCTCCGCGAGCAGCGCCTCCTCCTCGCCCCAGACGTCGTCCGTCGTCGTGGCCTGAGTCGGCTTGTCGAGCGAGTGGTCCCGCTCCTTCTCCAGCTCGTTCGCGAACTCCAGCAGCATCGGGATGGACGGCAGGAACACCGACGCCGTCTCGCCCCGGCGGCGCGCCCGCACGAAACGTCCCACCGCCTGCGCGAAGAACAGCGGCGTGGAGATCCCCGTGGCGTAGACGCCGACCGCCAGCCGCGGCACGTCGACGCCCTCGGACACCATGCGCACCGCGACCATCCAGCGGTCGTCGTTCTCTGAGAACTCGGTGATCCGCGCCGAGGCCGTGGGGTCGTCCGACACGACCACCGAAGGCCGGGTGCCGGTGATGTCCTTGAGTATGTCCGCGTAGGCCCGCGCGGCGCCCTGGTCGGTGGCGATCACCAGTCCGCCGGCGTCCGGGATGCCCCGCCGCACCTCGCGCAGCCGGCGGTCGGCGGCCCGCAGCACCTGCGGCATCCAGTCCCCGGCCGGGTCCAGCGCCGTGCGCCAGGCCTGCTTGACCGCGTCCTGCGTCATCGGTTCGTTCAGCTGCATGGCGATCTCGTCGCCGGCCTTGGTGCGCCAGCGCATCCGCCCCGCGTAGGACATGAACACCACGGGCCGCACGACGCCGTCGGCCAGTGCCTGGCCGTAGCCGTAGGTGTAGTCGGCGGCGCTGCGCCGGATGCCTTCGTGGTCCGGCGCGTAGGTCACGAACGGGATCGGGTTCGTGTCCGAGCGGAAGGGCGTGCCGGTCAGCGCCAGGCGGCGCGCCGCCGGTTCGAAGGCCTCGTAGGCGGCCTCGCCCCAGGACTTGGAGTCGCCGGCGTGGTGGATCTCGTCCAGGATCACCAGGGTCCTGCGACCCTCGACCCGCCGCCGGTGCAGCATCGGGTGCGCCGCGACGCCGGCGTAGGTGACCGCGATCCCCTGGTAGTCGCGCGAGGTGCCGCCGCTGACCCCGCTGTAGTTCGGGTCGATCTTTATCCCGACCCGGTGCGCCGCCTCGGCCCACTGGGTCTTCAGGTGCTCGGTCGGCGCGACGATCGTGATGGTGTTCACCACGTGCCGGTCCAGCAGTTCGGTGGCGATCCGCAGCGCGAACGTGGTCTTCCCGGCGCCCGGGGTGGCGACCGCGAGGAAGTCCCGCGGCTCGCGGCTCATGTACTCGTCCAGTGCCGCCTGCTGCCAGGCCCGCAGCCGCGACGCCGTACCGCGCACAGCGCGCTCGGGGTAGGACGGGGATAGGTGGGAGGCCGCCGAAATGCTCACGGAGCCTCCTCTTGTTGTCCACCCGCTGCTGTGCCGTCTCACCGATCCCGCGTAAGGACCGGCCCCCGAGACTACCTCAACCGAGCACCCACCATGCCCGATCGGGGCGCAACGGCAGCCGAAGCGGTGAGCCGTTCTTCGGGTCGCCGACCGCGTCCCGGATCGCGGCCAGCACCGCGGCCGGCGTCGCCATCACCGCGAGGTCGCCGACCGGCTTCATCCCGCCCAGCGGCGGCGCGGCCACCGGCAGACCGTCCGGGCCGATCTCGTCCTTGGCGTCGGCGGCGGTCTCCAGCAGCGCGGCGACCACCACTTCCGGGGAGTCCATCGGCGAGGGCTCGCCCCACCCGAAAGGCAGGTCCGCGCCCTCGGACAGCACCAGCCCGCTGCCGGCCACCGCGCCGGAGGCGACGCGCGCCTCGGCGCGCTCCCGCACCACGACCCGGCCGGCGTCCTGCGCGACCGCGAGCTGCACCACGTTCGCCAGACCGAGTTCGGTGTCCACGTCCACCACCGCGCGCACCGCGCCGACCGCGACGCTGGCCGCGTCCGAGGTGCCGGTCAGGGTGGGCATCGTCAGCATCCTGAACTCGCCGTCGCCGCGCACCACGCGCCCGTTCGGCAGGCACTGCCGGTAGGCGTCCGGCAACGGGAGCCGGAACACGTCGTCGTGGGAGAGCAGGTGCCCGTCGGCGACTTTCAGCAGCCCGCCGTCCACGCCGATCGCCTCGGCCAGCGGCCGGAACAGCTTGGCGCGGGCCTGTTTGGCCGCGGCCTCCACGGCGCTGCCGTGCACCCACGCCGGGTGGGTCACCGCGGCCGACGACGGCAGCGAGGCGGGGTCCTCCGGCGCGCGCACGGCGACCCGCTCCGCCGGGATGCCGAGCGTGCGCTCCACGGTGACCCGGATCAGGTCGTGCAGTCCGGAGCCGGTCTCCACGGCCGAGCAGGCGACCGTCACGGCCGGTCCGGCAGGGGTCTGCGAAACGAGCACGACCGCGGTCGCGTACTCGCCCTGCTGCGCCGGGTTCGACAGGTCCGCCATGCCCAGCGCGACCCCCACCCCGCGCCGGATCCGGGTCAGCTCCCCGGTCCGGCCGACCGTGCCGGGGTATTCGCGGATGTCCGGTCCCGGCGGGAAGTTCGGCATCGGCGTGTCCAGCACCTCGTGCAGGCAGTCCGGGATCGGCACCGGCGCGGCGGCCGGCTTGCCCAGCGGGTCGGCGGCGTCCGGCACCAGGTCGCCGGGGCGCAGCAGGTTGCGCAGCCGGACCTCCAGGCCGCCCAGGCCCACCGCCGAGCCCGCGGCGTCCATCTGGGCCTCGTACGCCGCGCAGGTCAGGGCGCCGCCGCCGCCGCGGACCCGGCCGGCCGGCGGGTTGTTGGTGCGCACCACCCGGCCGGTGACGTGCACGTTCGGCACCCGGTAGGGGCCGATCGCCAGGCGGCAGGCCTCGTCCAGGACGTCGACGGCGGTGGCGGCGTAGGCGCCGCCGTCCAGCAGGATGTCGGCCTCGACCGCGACCAGGCTGCCGTCGTCGGCGACCACGTGCTTGTAGCGCAGCCGGGCGGCCGGGCGGCCCGGGTGCGCCGGGACGTCGCGCGGCACCACGGCCTTCACCGGGCGGGCGGTGGCCAGCGCCAGCAGGGCGGCCTGCACCTGCAGGCCGACGTCCTCGCGGTGGGTGTCGGCGCCGCCGACCCGGGTGGGGATGACGTGCACCTTCTCCACCGGCAGGCCCAGGCACTGGGCCACCACCTCGCGGTCGCCGCGCGGGGACAGGGTGGCGACGTAGATCTCGATGCCGCGCTCGCCGTTGGGGACCGCGATCACCGCGGCCGGGGCGCCGGGCCGGGCGTCCACGGCGTCGAAGGCGTATTCGCCCTCGACCACCTTCAGGCCGGCGACTCCGGCGGTCTCGGGGTCCAGCAGCGCGCCGGGCTCGGTGCCGAACACCAGGGAGGTGGTGTGCAGGACGTTGCCGTCGGGGTGGATCGGCGGGGCGGTGGAGGCCAGGTCCGGGTCGTGCAGCGGGCGCAGCGGGTCCCAGTGCACCACCACCTGCTCGGCGGCGGCGCGGGCCAGCGCCGGGTGCTCGGCGGCCACCACCGCGACCGGCTCGCCGACGTAGCGGGCCACGTCGGCGGCCAGCACCGGCTGGTCGATGGAGCGGGTGCCGTGGAAGTTGTAGCCGGGCAGGTCGGCCGCGGAGAGCACGGCGTGCACGCCGGGGACCGCGGCGGCGGCGCGGGTGTCCAGGCCGCGGATCGCGGCGCTGGCGTGCGGGGAGCGGGCGGCGGCCATCCAGAGCATGCCGTCGGCGCGCAGGTCGGCGGGGAATTGGGGTTCGGTCACGGGGCGGCGGCCTCAGCTTCCGGGACGGCTCCGACGGTCGCGGCACTCGCAGTGTTCGCAGGGTGCGCGGCCGGGTCGGCCGCGTCGTCGCCGCCGGCGGCCTGCTCGGCCTCCTTGGCCAGGGCCACGGCCTCGATCCACCGGCCCGGCTCCGCGCACCGGCACACCACGCCGGACAGCGCCTCCCGCACCGCGGCCGGCCCCGGGTCGAGGTTGCGGCGCAGCAGGCCGGTGATCGCGACCGCCAGCCCC
>JABFXP010000258.1 GCA_013361685.1 Catenulispora sp. | reverse complement strand
GGCCGCTGCCGGTGCTCGTGCCGCGCGGCCTCCCGCGCCGCCTGCGCGGCCCGCTCCCGCTCCTGCCGCTCCGCCTCGGCGGCGGCCTGGCGCCGCTCCTCCTCCGACATCAGCGCCAGCTGCTCGGTCCGGGCCTGCTCGGCCACGGCCGCCTCAGCCTCCTGACGTGCGGCCTCCGCCTCCCGCTCGCGCCGCGACGCGTGGACGCGGCCCTCCATCCGGGTCCGGATCCGCTCGGCGATCTCGCGGATCGGCGCCGCGGCCTCGACCACCAGGAACCGCTGCGGATCGGCCTCGGCCAGCTCCAGGTACCGGTTGCGGACGCGGCGGTGGAAGTCCGCCGACTCCAGCTCCAGCCGGTCGGCCGGACCGGTGCGCCGGCCCGCGGCCACCGTCGGGTCCAGGTCCAGCAGGATGGTGACATCCGGCATCAGGCCCTGCGTGGCCCAGCGCGAGAGCAGTTCCACCTCACGCTGCGACAGCTCGCGGCCCCCGCCCTGGTAGGCCAGGGAGGAGTCGATGTAGCGGTCGGTGAGGACCACCGCGCCGCGCTCCAGCGCCGGGCGGATCACCCGCTCCACGTGGTCGGCGCGGTCGGCGGCGTAGAGCAGGGCCTCGGCGCGCGGGGAGATGGCGCCGGCGTTGCGCGCGTCCAGCACGATGGAGCGGAGCTCGGTGCCCAGCTGCGTCCCGCCGGGCTCGCGGGTGACCACGACGTCGTGGCCGCGCGAGCGCAGCCAGTCCGCGAGCGCGGCCAGCTGCGTCGACTTGCCGCTGCCGTCGCCGCCCTCGAACGAGATGAAGGTGCCGGAGTGGGTGCGGGCCGAGCGGCCGCCGACGGCGCCGAGCTCGGCGGTGCCGCCGTCCGACGGCGGCTCACCGCCCGCGTCGGCACCCGGCGACGGGGCGGAGCGCTTCAACGCCGCCCGCAGTTCCTTCCGCAACGATTTCCCTGGCACGTCGTCCATCATCCTGTACGCCACCCACCCGACGCTCGCGGCCAGCAACCCGGCCGCGAACAGGGTGATCGCGGCGCCGCCGTACGTGATCGAGGCCGGGCCCGGGAGCTCGATCGTGCGAGCCCCGACCGTACCGGCCACCGCGGGCGCCACCGCCAGGATGAGCACCAGCGTCACCCGGATCAGCGACTGCACGAACGCGAACGTCCGGCCGCGCAGTTCGTCGGCCACCTCCCGGCCCAGCATGGTCTGCCCGATGATCCACGCCGTCCCGCCGAGATACCCCACGACCAGCGCGCACAGCACGCCCACCAGCAGGTTCGGCACGACGGCGAAGACGCAGAGCACCAGCCCCGCCAGCGTGATCGACGCCCCGAACAGCCGCTCCCGGGGCAGGCCGGTCAGCACCCGCGACCCGGAGGACATCCCGCCGGCCAGGCCCAGGAACACCGCGCCGAACAGCACCCCGTAGGCGGCCTGCCCGCCGTGCAGGTCGCCGACGTAGGTCCGGGCCAGCCCGACCACCGCGCCGCCGGCCGCGAAGGCCCCGGTGGTGCCGATGATCACCCCGCGGATCCGGTGGTCGGCGGCGAGATAGCGCCAGCCGTCGAGCAGCGTGCGCAGCATCGAGCGGGTGTCCTTGCGGTTCTGCCGCCGCGCCGCGCGCTCAGTGGCCGACCGGGCGGGGATCCCCCTGAGCCGCGCGATGGTCAGAGCCGAGAACAGGAAGGTCAGACCGTCGAAGTAGAGCGCCAGGCTGACCGGTTTGGCCGTGAAGAAGGTGAAGTGGCTGGCCAGCGTGTCCGTGACCAGCGCCAGCGAGGTGAAGACGCCGGCCGCCAACGGCGCGGTGCCGTAGGCGGTGAGCAGCGAGACCTGGTTCGCCGACTCCAACAGCCGCGGCGGCACCAGATTGGGCACCGTCGCCTCCTTGGCCGGGATCCAGAACATCGCGGCGATCTCGATCAGGAAGGTCGCGACCAGCAGCCACCACAACGTCCCGACCAGCGGAATCGACAGGAACAACAGGCACCGGGCGCCGTCCCCGGCCACCATGGTCCACCGCCGGTCCAGCCGGTCGGCCACCACCCCGGCGATCGGCCCGAACAGCACCGCCGGCACCAGCCGCAGCACGAACACCCCGGCCACGGCATAGGAACGGCCCGCATACCCGCCCCCGGCCAGCGAGGCCGCCAGCGAGGACTGCGCGAGCAGGCCCAGCCAGTCGCCGAGACTGGACAGCGACAACGCGATCCAGAGCCGGCGGAAGTCGGGGACGGCGAGCGCGGCGCGAACCCCCGGAGGCGATGACTCCATGGAACCACGGTAATGCGCTGAGTTGACGAGCAGGCGCGCGGCGGCCACGGTTCGACGGCGCGGGTGATTCTCCGCGCCGTCGGACCACCGGTGTGCGGCTCACCAGACGACGGCGCTCTGCAGGTCGGACTGCCAGTAGGTGACGAAGGCGGAGTCGTCGACGTAGGTGTTCGCCGGCAGCGGCAGCACCAGCGATCCGGGCAGCGAGCCGGACTGGTCCCGGGTCTCCAGGAACACCTCGACCTGCTTCTCCACCTTGCCGGCGCCGCCGGAGCCGTCCGCGGCCGAGGTGCCGATGGCGGCGTAGCCGGACTCCCCGGGGGCGATGGTGACGACGGCCTGCGGCTTGCTGCCCTCGACAGCCTGGGTGACGGACTGCTGGTCGGCGTCGAAGCGGAGGTCGGGGTAGTAGTACAGGTTGCAGGTGGTCTTGCCGGTGTTGGTGACGGTGAGCAGGACGTGGTTGATCGGGCGGGTGAGGTTGGTGACGGTCGCCTTGAGCTGGGTCGGGGTGCAGTCGGTGGGGCGGGGGTCGGCGGGCGGGGCGGCGGGCTTGGTGGTCTTGGCGGCGGTCGGTTTCGGGGCGGTGGTGGCGGTGGTCTTGGTGGCGGAGGGTGCGGTGGCGACGGTCGAGGCCCCGGCCTGGGCCTGAGTCTGGGTCGGGGTCTGGGACGGCTGGCTCGGCTGATTGCTTGCGGACTGATTGGGGCTCGGCGCGCCGACAGCCGGGGTGCTCGCGACAGTCGTGGCGGCGGTCGCGTTCGTCTTGGTGTCACTGGCGCAGGCCGTCAGACCGATGAGCGCTGAGCCGGCGATCGCGGCTATGGCGAGGAGGTGCTTGTTGGGGGTGCTGATGCGGTTCGTCATGGCTCGGAGCTTGTCTGTCCCGGGACCTGGCTCGTTAGGGGTGGAACATGCCTTTGTCGGGGCTGGGACGGATTCCCGTAGCATGAGCTGCGGATTAGCGCATGGGATGGGACGCCGATCCGGGACGGAAGGGTGGGGTTCGTGGGCTCGGGGACGGACGATTTCGCTGCTTTGCTGTCGTCGTTGAAGGAGCGTTCCGGGCTTAGTTACGGGGTTCTCGCGAAGCGGTTGCATGTGGGGACGTCGACGTTGCACAGGTATGTGCGCGGGGAGTCGGTGCCGACGGAGTACGGGACGATTGAGAAGTTCGCTCGGCTGACCGGTGCTACTGCGGCGGAGATGGCGGAGCTTTATCGGGTGTGGATGGTGGCGGCCGAGGGGCGGGCTTCGGCGGCCGGCAGTGTGACGGAAATTCCACAAAGTTCGCCGAGTGGTGCTCGTTTGGAGGAGGCTTCGCCTGCGGAGGAGCTCCGCTCGGACGCTTCTGGTCCGGGCGCTCCTAGGCCGGGCGCTCCTAGCCCGGCCGCTTCCGGTCCGGGTGCTCCGGGCGCGCCACGGCGCAGGTTGCTTCCAGCCCTCGCGGTGGTCGGCGTGCTGGGAGTGGGTGCGGCGGTGGCGGGTGTGGCCTTCGCGGGGTCGGGGTCGAGTCCTCAGCAGTCGTCGGGCGCGGCGGTGACCCGCTCTGCCAGCTCCACTGGCTCTACCAACTCGACGCCTACGTCTACGCCTACGGCCTCGGCTTCGTCTTCCGCCTCGTCTGGCTCTGCCACGCCGGCAACTTCTCCGGCCTCGATGTCAGCGACGCCGCCGCCCGCGACCACCTCGTCGCAGTCGTTGCCGGCGCCCATATCGGTCGACATCCGTCCCTACCAGTGGGAGGACAAGTGCGACCAGTGGTACCTCCTCAACCGGAAGCCGTCCGAGGTCCCGCCTCCGCCGACCGAGCAGGACGCGCGCGGCTGGGCGAGAGCGCTGGGGGCCATTCCCGCTGGGACGATGAAGCTGGAGTTGGCGGTACAAGGAGCGTCGGCTGACACGGTGGTACTGCACTCGCTGCATGTGCGAACCATGAGTAAGGCCGCCGCGCTCCCGTGGTCGGCGTACTCCATGGCCTCCGGTTGCGGGGGCGGCCTGACGCCGGCTTCCTTCGACATCAACCTGGACGCCGACCGGCCCCTGGCCCACCCCAAGGCCGGCGAACAGGGCGACACAGTGATCCCCGCCGTGGACTTCCCCTTCAAGGTGTCCAAGACGGATCCCGAGGTGCTGACCGTCTACGCGCACGCGACGACGTCGAACGTCAGCTGGTACCTGGAGCTCGACTGGAGCAGCGGCGACCGCAGCGGCACCCTCCGCATCGACGACCACGGCCGCCCGTTCCAGACCAGCGGCGCAAAGGGGCGCCCGCTCTACGACTACAACATCGACACGAGCACCTGGGAGCCGGACGACACGGCGACGGTGAACTAAGAAGCCGCCGCTCTAGTCCTCGGCCTGTGCCCCGCCCTTAGCCTTCAGCGTCTCCGCGGCCTTCTTCAGCCCAGCGGCTTCCATGTCGACGTAACTCCGTGCCCGCTTCCCGAACACAGCGTTGATGAGCCCACTCAGCGGTCCGGACTGCTCAACGCTGAGCACCATCCGCGTCCGCCCCTCACCGAGGTCCTCCAGGTCGTGCCCAGCACGCACCTTCACCCCACCGGCCTTCATCTGCCAGGTGAAAGACCGGCCAGGCTCGCACTCGGTGACCGTATATACAGCGGGCCGCAACTTCGGCTGCACTACCCGCGCAGTACTGCCCACCCCCAACGGCCCCTGCTGAAGCCGCTTCACGGAGCTCATAGAGGCGGTCCAGTTGGGCCAGTCCTCCACATCGGTCAGGACCTGCCACACCGTGTCAGCACCAGCGTCGATGTCAACCTGCGTCTGGAATCTCATGCCAACCCTCCCGACCCCTTTGTACCGCAGGGCCCGAACACCCCGACGCCGACCCCCTACGAACCACCCTCGAGATGCTTCACCAGCACCGGCACATGCGAGTGCTCAACGTCCTTAGCAGCGGTAATGAGTGTCACGGTGTGCTCCCGCCGCAACTCCCGCAACTCCTCCACACCCTTCCGCTGCGCCTCCCCCTCCAACTCATCCTCGTACCGCTCCACGAACACCTCGTACTCGTCCCGATTCTCGTGGTACCACTTCCGCAGCTCATCCGAAGGCGTCACATCCTTAACCCACCCATCTAGCTCCGCCTCCTCCTTACTCACCCCCCGAGGCCACAGCCGATCCACCAGAATCCGCTTCCCGTCCGCCTTGGCTGGCGCCTCATAGGCCCGCTTCACCCGGTAATCACCACTCATGCAGCCAGGCTATGCGGGCACTGCCGCGTCAGCAGCCCGGACGGCGGCGGCCTCGCTGGCCGCAGTGCCGCATCCGATGCTGGTGCCGCATCCGACGCCGGTGCCGCTGTCGGCTCCACGGACTGTGTCGCTCAGATTGACAGGTGCCCGCTCGGCCTTTGCGGAGCGCACGCATACCGCTGTCATTCAGCGACGCTATATCGTCCTGCGTCATCAGAATGCAATACTTCACAGCGCTTTACTCCATTCGGTCGACTCCCAGCCGCAACTCTGGTACCAAAAGTATAAATTCGGCGTAGTGGGCCTCATTGCAGATCAGCGACGCTAGATACTGGTGTCATCGTGCAAAAACCAGAGCCGGAACCGCAGTGGTCGAGGCCGAGTTCTCCCAGGCAGATCTTCGCCGGCACCTGGCTTAGCGGTAACGGCCCACGGGGCCGAGAAAGCGAAAGAAGGACACGCCATGGTGGTGCGTCTAGGTGCGGATGCAGAGAGCTCGAGCATCTTCGATCTCCGGAATCTCAACGCCACGTTCATCAGCCGATACCTATCGGATTTCCCCTCCAAAAACCTTACTCCGAGTGAGGCTATCGAACTGTCGAATGCGGGTGTTGATATCGTCTCCAACTGGGAGGATGACACCAATACCTGGCAAGGTGGATACACACGCGGGAAGCGTGACGCAACCGTGGCGTGGGGGCAGCACAAGGCATGCGGCGGCGTAGACGGCCGTCCGATCTATTTCAGCGTCGACACTGACATAAGTCCAGCCAACTCGACGTTGCATGCTTACTTCCAAGGGCTGGGCGATGGTATGACCCCAGGCCAGATCGGCGTATACGGCTCCACGGGTGTTTGTAACGCCCTGAAGAGTCTGGGTCTGGCTCATTGGACATGGCGCGTCATGTCAACGGGTTGGACTGGTGGAGTCGGCGATCCGTCTATGTTCAATGTGGAACAGACGGGACCCTTCAATGAAAAATATGACCGTGATGCATCTATCACGGTCGACTTCGGTCAGTGGCGCGTGGGGGGTACAAAAGACAATCCATCTCCCACAGTTCACCCAGACGGAGGAGGCGTCGAGCCGCTACAGTCTACGGTTTCCCTGTGGATCGTACAGATGTGCGCCCACGAAGACCCCGGCAAGCCCCAGGGTGAAACGACAAACAGTGCCAATGTCGTGCCTGTGCAACAAGCGCTGGTGGCCGAGGGCTTCCTCAGCAATAGTGATCCCAGCTGGGGGCGTGGCGCATTCGGTACGGGAACCAAGAACGCCTACCAAAAATGGCAATTGAAGCTCGGGTTCTCGGGTGCCGACGCTGATGGCATTCCCGGCCTATCGTCTCTTACCCAGCTAGGCAATGCTCACGGCTTCCACGTAGCCGCGTAGATGAGTGTCAACCGGTGACGTCGGGCAACGAAAGCCCCAGGTCGGAAGCTATCTGACCTGGGGTTTGAATGAGCCTCCTGTCGGAATCGAACCGACGGCCTACGCATTACGAACCCGTGGTTTGGTCACCGCAGCAGCTCTACCTGCGGCGATGCCTCCGGTTGCACCTCTCGTTTCGCGTCTGACCTGCGGTTGCACTCATTCCTCATTCCAGGTTCCATTCCAGTCCGTAGAGCTTCCGCGATCACAGGAGCCGCATAGAACCAGGTGAGCAGCCCTACTTTGGAGCCCACAGGCTTGCTCGCGCGGCGCGTCTAGGGATCCTGGGCCCATCTAGTCTGCAAACCAGTAGCTTGGTTCCTGCCATGTGGTGACGGATCGACCTGGCCTGGCATGCCGCACTACGCAGCGTCGTTGTCCGAGGGGGCGGTCAGGCTGCTTGATGCCCTGAGAAGCGACGGGCGTCCCCAGATCCGCACCCACGATGGGGTGCATCTGCTCGAGTGACTTAATCCGAGAGTTGAGTGCCCCGTCCTCGCAGCCCCTTGACCCTCAGTCGAGGCCGTGTGACCACGGAGTACCCGGTCCGGAATGCCAGCCATTGTCCGGCTAGGCGGTATTTGTTTGGCTGGATGTAGAGGAGGGCGGAGCGACCCCAAGTGCGACTTTGGCGTGGCGCACCAGTGTTGCGACTTCGGTGCCGTTCAGCTCCTCCAGATCTTTACGGATCTTTTCTTTGTATTCCGCTGAGGTGTGCGGATTTTTGAGCTCGCGTTCTAGCGTTTCCCGGGCCCGCGCAACCGCTGCCTGGGCTCGTGTTGCCTTTGCCGCTGTCTCTCTGCGCTCGTTGAATTGTTCGGCCCACTGCTGAAGCCAGACAAAGGTATTGCGAGATACATGAGTAACTACAGGGCCCATCATTACCAGCACTTTGCCCGCAGGAGTTCCCAGCCCCACCCATTCGGCGATGAGTACCTGCCCCACCCCCGCGCCGATGCCCGCCCAGTTGGTGAGTGCTGAGTTAGAGGTGGTGGCGGCGTCAACGCCCGTCACGGGCTCTGCCGTAGCTTCGGTCACGGCTTCGTCGCCTCCTCACCCTCTGGAGCGTCCAGGACAAGGCGAATGAGGCGATGTGCGTCATCTACGTTGTCGGCGTCAAGCGTGACTTCGCGGTCGCCCACTTTAACGGTGATGCGGGCGTCTGTCCGGCGACTAGACAAGAACGTGGTAATAGATTTAGACAGAGTGGCTACGATCGTGCCCGAAGCGAACATCGTCGCTAGCAGGGACCCAAGCTGCATACCGATTAGAGTAGGGCAGGTCGAGCTCTGATTCAGCCACTAGCGATAAGTCTCGAATGATTTTTTGCTTGGAAACCGCTCGCACGACGGCGTCCTGTTCAGTTGGCGGGGGCCGCCTTGCCGCTCATGAGCACCCGGCGCCTGCGCCGCCGGTCAGTCTTGGTCGTAGGAGCCACCGCCTCCTCTGTGCTTCCCTCGCTGCCGGCGCGGTGAGGCTGGAGATTCCGCGACAGCTGCTCGGCCGCACGCTGGTCTGCGGTTCGGGTACCACTGGCGTATACCCGCAGAGTGGTCACGCCGCCGTCAGCGTGTCCGAGGCGGTCGGCGACGGTGGCGACGTCCACGCCGGCGCGCAGCAGTTCCGTGGCGTTGAAGTGGCGGAGGTTCTTTAGCGGCTTCTCCACGCCGGCCTTCTTCGCCAGGCGTTCGTACCGGTGGGTGTACGTGTCTGGGTTCCACGGAACCGAGCCATCAGGCTCGGGAGAGAACACGAGAGCGTCCGCCTTGAGCGTCAGAGCGAACGCGGCCAGAGCCGCTGTGCGCCGCGCCTTCAGCGCCGACAGCAGCGTCAC
>JABFXP010000818.1 GCA_013361685.1 Catenulispora sp. | reverse complement strand
GTACCGCTCTCAGGGCGATACGACATGACGTACCCGACGCTCGGTGCCCCCACCCCCGTCACGTCGTCGTACCCGACGGTCGCGTGCAGCTGGCCGTCGTGCCCGAAGGCGAGTGCGTGGGTGACGATGGGGCTGTTCGGGTCGTTGGACGCCGTGTGGTCGTTGCGTACGGCGCTCACCGGGTTGTTGCTTCCCAGCGGGGTGTCGGTGATGTCGTCGATGGCGGTGGTGCCGAACCGGCTGTAGAGGCAGAAGTTGGCGAAGCCGATCGGGACGCCCATGATCTGCTGCGCTACTGCCTGCATGCCGGCGAACAGGGGGGCGGAGAGGCTGGTGCCGCCGAATCGGAACTCGAAGTACTTGACGGTGCCGTCGGCGAACTTCACCGTTTGGCCTATCAGCATGCCTGTGTCGGGGTCCCCGACCATCGCCACGTCGGGGATGACGCGATGCGGGGTGGTCTCCTGGGTTCCGTCGGGCAGGGTCTTGGAGAGGGACGCCGGTACGATGCCGGCCTGGTACGGGGGCTGGGCGTAGTCCTCGCTGGTGCCGCCGCCGGAGCCGCCCTTGTAGGCCGCCGGGTAGCCGGTGCCGAGGTCGGGGGTCCAGCCGTCGCCGGTCGCGTTGAGTGTGGAGCGCAGGACGCCCCAGCCGGCCTGCCACTGCTGCTGGCCGTTGCTGCCGACGGCCAGGGTCGTGCCGCCGACCGCGGTGGCCCAGGGGTCGTCGGTGGGGAAGTTCGCCTGGGGCTTGGTCGAGCCGTAGCCCGCGCCGCAGGGGGTGGCGGGGTCTTCGGCGCCGCAGTCGCCGGAGGCGAAGTAGAACCCGATGCCCTCGGCCGCGCCCTGTTGGAGCTCCTGCTCATAGGCGCTGCGCACCGCTGCCGTCACCGTGTCGTCGCCGAAGTCGCTCCACGAGTTGCTGACGATGGTGGCGAGCCTGTTGTCGACGATCCTGCTGAAGGCGTCGAGGAAGTCGGTGTCGTTGCAGGACGACGCGGCCACGTAGTCGACGTTGGCCCCGGGCGCCATGTTGTGCACCGCTTCGATGTCGAGGGTCTCCTCGGAGTACCAGTCGCCACACTCGGCGGTGCTGTTCCAGCTCGACGGGAGGTTCTGCGTGAGCTGCCCGGGCGCGAAGCCCGGCATCTGGTGGTTGGCGTTGTACGTGGCCACGTCGGAGGTGATCGTCGGGGACGCGTAGGCGTCGACGACCGCCACCGTCACCCCCTTGCCGCCGGCGATGTTGGTCACGCCGTAGGCGGACCGGAGTTGCTGGGGCGTGTAGCCGCAGGGCACCCAGGCGCCGGTGTGGCCGAAGGTCGGGGGCTCGGTGGTGGCCGGGTTCTGTCCGAAAGAGGTGCTGCAGGGTGTGGCGGGGACGAAGGCGTTGCTCGGTCCGGGCAGGTCGTCCGACGTGTGGGCCATCGGGCGGCCGTCGTCGAGGCCCGCGACGCCGAGGATCGCCGAGGACACGGTCGTCGGCACGTTCACCGCACCGGCCGGCGCGTGGTGCACGCCGCCCTGCGCCCGGTAGTTGTGCAGCGTGGTCCCGAACGCCCGCTCGGCGGCGGCCGGGCTGCCGCTGGCCGTCACGTAGTGCTGGTTCGCGCCGGTCACGGTCAGTCCGGAGGCCTTGAGCCAGGACTGGACCGCGTCGACCTGGGCCGTGGACGGGCCGAACCGGGCCTGCACCTCGGCGGGGGTCAGATAGTTGTGGTAGTTCGAACTCTTCGGGTCGGCGACCGAGCCCGCGTACGCGGCCAGCCCCTGCGGGTCGCGGCCGGCCAGGTAGATCCGGATGTCGTTCAGCGGCGTCGAGGAGCTCACCGGGCCCAGGTCGGCGCCGGCCACCGCCCAGGCGGGCCGGCTGTCGGCGACTCCGGCGCGGCTCGCGGCCTGGGCGGGGGTCGCGGCCGAGACGACCGTGACCGAGCTGACCAGGGCTGACGCGGCGACTGCGACGAGCATCGTCCTGCGGCCGGTCCGTCCGCGCGGCGAACCGGCCCGTGTTGTGGATATCAAGGTCACACCTCTCAGGGTTCTGATCTCAGTACTCTGATTCACTACCCGTGAGAAGATCGCATCGGCTGGATGTCTTTGTCAAGCCCCGTCGATGACGGAGCGGACGTCGTGGCCGCCTCCGCCACTTGTCGACCGCTCTGGGAGGATTTCTCCAGGTCATCGGGGCGGCGGGGATCGCTCGACCAGAGACAGGCCGCGATACCGGGAAGCGCCAGAACCAGCGCAGCGGCAAACTCCGTTTGCTTGTGCCTGGGACGGCTCAGCAATCGGAGCGGTGATTAACGTCTACGCGGAGTACTCAAGCGGTTAAGGGCGATTCGAATGCCCTCGTAGACAAGCAGATTGTGCGGGTCCCTTTCTCGGCACCCGCTTTGACCAGCACAAAGAGGGCCGCCCAAGCTTGGGCGGCCCTCTTTTGCATGCTCCCGGTCGGCAGTCCTCGGTCAGCTGTTCGGCAGGGGCGGGAGGTCGCCGCTCTTCTCGTAGTCGCTCAGCATGTCGATGCGGCGGATGTGGCGTTCCTCGTTCGAGAAGGGGGTGTTGATGAACACCTCGACGAACTTGGTGGCCTCGTCTTCGGAATGCATGCGGGCGCCGACGCTGATGACGTTCGCGTTGTTGTGCTCGCGGCCGAGGCGGGCGGTCTCCTCGCTCCAGGCCAGGGCGGCGCGGACGCCGTCCACCTTGTTGGCGGCGATGGCCTCGCCGTTGCCGGAGCCGCCGATGACGATGCCCAGGGAGTCGGGGTCGGTGGCGGTTTTGGCGGCGGCCAGGAGGACGAACGGAGGGTAGTCGTCCTGGGCGTCGAAGGTGTGGGGGCCGCAGTCCACCGCTTCGTGGCCGGCGGCCGTCAGCCAGGTGACGAGGTGGTTCTTCAGGTCGTAGCCGGCGTGGTCGCTGCCGAGGTAGATGCGCATATGGAGGATTATCCCATCCGGACGTGGGGTGGCTGAACGAGCCACCCGTTCAGCCGATTGCGGGTCGGGTTGGGCGGGTGCACTGTTGTTTGGGCGGCTTTTCGACCTGGACCGAACTGGACCGACACGGACCGACAGGACGGGGGGAGTGGCTTGTGGAGCGCTTCTCGAGATTCGTGCTCGGGCACCGGCGGGTCATCGGCGCGGTGTGGCTTCTGCTGTTCCTGGCCGGGGGATGGGCGTCCTCGGTGTTGTCCAAGCACCTGAATCAGAGCTTCGTCATCGACGGCACCCCCAGCAGTCGCGCCTCCGCGGCTGTGGTGGCGCAGTATCACACCGGTGGCGGCCTCGATCCGCTGGTGCCGGTGCTGGTGCTGCCGCCGGGCACGACGCCCGCCGGGGCCCGGGCCGCGCTGGAGCCCGCGCTCGCCGCGCTGCCCGGCCGGGTCGTGGACTACTACACCACCGGCGACCCCGCGTTCGTCGGCTCCGACGGCCGGACCATGTTCGCTCTCGTGTTCACCCCCGCGACCGGTGACCAGGCGAAGGACGGCACCACGCAGACGAACCTCGCCCGCGTCCTGCCCGCGCGGCTCGCGGCCGCGGCGCCCCCCGGCACCGTGGTGCACGTCACCGGGATAGGCCCACTGTCCACGCACGGCAGCAACGGCGGCGGCCCGGGGGTGCTCGCCGAGGCGCTGCTCGGCGCGGCCGGCGCGCTGGTGGTGCTGGCCTTCGTCTTCGGGTCGCTGCTCGCGCTGCTGCCGCTGCTGGTCGCCGCGGTCTCGATCCTGTCCAGCTACCTGGTGGTGCTGGCGCTGAGCGAGGTCATGAAGGTGCAGGCGGTGGTGCAGTACATGGTCGGCCTGATCGGGCTGGGCGTGGCCATCGACTATTCGCTGCTGCTGGTCACCCGGTGGCGTGAGGAGGTGGCGCACGGCGCCGACAACGAGACCGCCGTGCACCGGGCCATGGCCACCGCCGGGCGCGCCGTGTTCGTCAGCGGTCTGACGGTGGCGCTGGGCCTGCTCGCGCTGATCGTCGTTCCGATCCAGTTCATGAGGTCGATCGGGATCGGCGGCATGCTGATCCCGGTGGTGAGCGTGGCGGTGACGCTGACCCTGCTGCCCATCGCCCTCACCGGCTTCGGCCGCCGCCTGGACTGGCCGCGGCTGCGGCACGAGGACAAGCCCAGCCGCGCGTGGCTCGGCTGGGCCCGCTTGGTGGTGCGCCGCCGCTGGCTGGCCGCCGCGGCTGCGCTGGCGGTGCTGGTGACGCTGGCCGTCACCGCGCTCGGCATCCACGAGGGCGACCCGACCACCGACTCCCTCGCCGAGTCCGGCGACGCCCGCGCCGGGCTGGTCGCTCTGCGGGCCGCGGGCGTCCCCAGCGGTGTGCTGAACCCCTTCGAGGTGCTGATGCCGCCCGGCTCGGGCCCGACGATCGGCACGCCCGGCGCGACCAGCACCCCCGGCGGTACCCAGAACGCCGACTCAATCCACACCCTGATCGGCGGCACCGGCATCTACGCCACGGTCCCCGGCCAGGGCACCGCCGCCCCGGCCCCCGGCCAGTGGCCCTCGACCCTCATCCTGCCCGTCGACGAGGCCGCCAGCCGCGAGGGCCAGCACATCGCCAAGCTGATCCGCACCAGCCTGGAGCACTCCGTCCCCGGCACCCTCGTGGTCTCCAGCGCCCTGGCCAACATCGACAACATCCACAAGATGTACGGCATGTTCCCGCTGCTGCTGACCGTCCTGGCCGTCGTCACCTTCCTGGTCCTGGCCCGCACCTTCCGGTCCCTGCTGCTGCCGGCCAAGGCGGTGCTGGCGAACCTGCTCTCGGTCGCCGCGGCCTACGGCGGCATGGTCCTGATCTGGCAGAAGGGCTACGGCTCGAACGCCATCTGGGGCATCCCGGCCACCGGCGGCGTCCCGTTCTGGATCCCGATGATCGTCTTCGCGTTCCTCTACGGGCTGTCGATGGACTACGAGGTCTTCATCCTGTCCCGGATCCGCGAGGAGTACGACGCCGGAGCCACCACCGACCAGGCCGTGATCCTGGGCCTGGGCCGGACCGGCCGGCTGGTCACCAGCGCCGCGCTGATCCTCTTCCTGGCCTTCGCCGCCCTGGCCAGCGCGCCCTTCACCTTCCTGAAGATCTTCGCGACCGGCCTCGGCATCGGCATCCTGCTGGACGCGACCGTGGTGCGGGCGCTGCTGGTGCCCGCCCTGGTGTCGCTGTTCGGCCGCTGGAACTGGTGGCTGCCGGGCTGGGCGGCGCGGGTCCTGCGGGTGAGGAACGACACCCCGGCGTGAGCTCGAAGCGACCTTGTGCCGGGCAGCCCGCGGCGCTACCGTCCGCATAAATTCGCACTGCTAGTTTCCGGGACGGCCCCTCATGAGCGCGCTCACCTTCACCGACCAGTACATCGGCGGCAAATGGATCCCGTCGGCGTCCGCCACGACGCTCGACGTCCTCAACCCGGCGACCGAGGAAGTGCTCGCCGTGGTGCCGGCCGGCGGCGCGGCCGATGTGGACGCCGCCGTCGCGGCCGCGCGCTCGGCCGCCCGCGGCTGGGGCGCGAGCACCAAGGCCGAGCGGCTGGAGCTGCTGGGGCGGCTGGTCGCGAACCTGGCCGAGGCGCAGCCCGAGATCGCCGAGACGGTGACCGCCGAGCTCGGCGCCCCGATCGGTTTCGCCACGTCGGTGCAGGCCGCGCTCCCGCTGGGCGTCGCCAACAGCTACCTGCAGATTTTGGCCGACTACGAGTTCGAAGAACGCGTCGGTCACTCCACCGTGTTCCACGAGCCGGCCGGGGTGGTCGGGGCCATCACCCCGTGGAACTACCCGCTGCACCAGGTCGTGGCCAAGGTGGTGCCGGCGCTGGCGGCGGGCTGCGTCGTCGTGCTCAAGCCGGCCGAGGACACCCCGCTGACCGCGCGGCTGTTCGCCCGGCTGGTGGACGAGGCCGGCTTCCCGCCCGGCGTGTTCAACCTGGTCACCGGCACCGGACCGGCGGCCGGGGCGGCGCTGGCCGCGCACCCGGACGTCGACGTGGTCTCCTTCACCGGCTCCACCGCGGTCGGGCGGCTGATCGCCGAGCAGGCCGGGCGCGACGTCAAGCGGGTCACGCTGGAGCTCGGCGGCAAGTCGGCCTGTGTCGTGCTGCCCGGCGCCGACCTGGCCAAGGCGGTCGGCGCGACCGTCGCCAACGTCTTCGCCAACTCCGGCCAGACCTGCTCGGCCTGGACGCGGCTGCTGATCCCGGACGCGCACTACGCCGAGGCGCTGGCGATCGCCGCCGAGGCCGCCGCCAAGTACGTCCCCGGCGATCCGGCCGCGCCCGAGACCCGGGTCGGCCCGCTGGTCAACGCCAAGCAGTTGGAACGGGTCCGCGGCTACCTCAACGACGCCGTCGCCGAGGGCGCCCGGGTCGTGGTCGGCGGCGCGCAGCCGCCGGAGGGCCTGGCCACCGGGTTCTACGTCCGCCCGACCATCCTGGCCGACGTCACCACCGACATGGCGGTGGCCCGCGAGGAGATCTTCGGCCCGGTGATCTCGGTGATGTCCTTCCACGACGCCGAGGACGCGCTGCGCATCGCCAACGCCACCGACTACGGGCTGGCCGGCGCGGTCTGGGCGGCCGACGACGCCGAGGCCGTGGCCTTCGCCCGCCGCATGGACACCGGCCAGGTCGACATCAACGGCGGCCGGTTCAACCTCGCCGCGCCCTTCGGCGGCTACAAGGGCTCCGGCATCGGCCGCGAGCTGGGCCGCTACGGCTTGGAGGAGTATCTGCAGACGAAGTCGCTCCAGTTCCGGGCCTGACACGGATCGGATCCGCGGCGGCGAAGCGGCGGCAGGCCCGGACCGACCGGGCCTGTGCGCCGCCAAGCCTGCGTCCCTACCAGAACTGCGCGTCACCGGGACTGACGCGCCCCTGACAAACCCGGAGACGAACGACCTGCGTGCGGGCCGAGGGCAGCATGCTCGACGACCGCGATCCGCGCGCGGCGGCAAGCTGCCGGTGCTCACCTGACCTCGCACCTGTCCGCGCAGCGCCCGCCCGCCACCTGCGGCAGGTACCAGCGCCGCCGCATCACACCGTCCCGAGAAACCCAGGATCCGCGGACCCGAACTGCCGCGCGGCATCGGCGGCCAGCCCCAGCACTTCGCGCATCGGCACCGCCTTCCGCGAGGTCGCGTCGAGGTCGTCGTGCGCTTCCTTGCTCCACAGCGGGGGGAAGTGGTTGATCCCCTGTTCGAACGTGGCCGCCGCGGCGTCCTCGCGCCAGCCGCCCCACCGCAGCCGGCTGTAGAAACCGGCGACGTCCCCGCCCAGCAGCCAGCTCAACCACGCCGAGTGCCCCACCCCCAGCGCTTCCCACTCCAGCGAGTCCGGCGCGAAGTACGTCATCTGTCCTGGCTCCCCAGGCCGCCCCTCGGCGGCCGGGTCGGCGCCGTTCAGCGCGAACACGCCGCCGAGCACGTCGTGTCCCACCACGAGCCCGGCCGGCGGCCGCCACCCGGGATCGAACGTCGCGGGGAACTCGTTCACCCGCGCCAGGCTCGGCAGCGCGCCGTCGCGCCCCGAACCGCCCCCGTACACCCGCACCCATCCGTCGTCCAGCACCAGCCCGCCGCAGTTCAGCGTCACGGCCCCGAGCATCGACCGCGCCGTCACCTGCAACTGCAGCAGCCCTCGCCGGCTCTCGCCGGGATCGGCGGCCGGGACGGCCACCGGTATCGAGCACGCGTCGACCATCGCCAGCACCTCGGGCCAGGCCGGATCCGCCACATCCGTCAGCTCGTTGAGTTCACGCATCCGCAGATGATGGCAGACCCCTGCGGCCGCGCCGACGCCGGGGCCCGGACCCGTCGCGGCAGCCCGCGAACGCAGCGAGGGCCGCCCCCGACGACTGTCGAGGACGGCCCCCGACCCGCCGGTGCGGCGAGTCTGGTCCGGAGGCCGACCGTGGAGCCGGCCCTCGATCCCGTTACTGCACGCGACCGCCGACCGCCGCGGCGATCTGCTTCAGCACCGCGTCCGACACGGCGGCCGGGCCACCGAAGACCTCGACCGAGTAGCCGCCGATCATCGTGTGCGCCAGACCCTGCAGCGCCGAGCCGGTGTACGGCGACAGCCCGTTCGGGTCGGTCAGCAGCAGCGGCGCGTCCTGCCGGGCGAGCAGCGCCGCGCCGGTGAGCGCGTCGGCGAACTTCAGGCCGGTGGCCACGCCGGCGCCGTTCGGGTGCGGGAACGCCTTGGCGACCAGGGCCGCCGTGTCGTACCGGTCCTTGCCGGGGAACGACACCAGACCCTGGTAGCCCTGCATCGAGTTGGTCGCCTGGACGCCGATGGCCGCCACGTCGGTGACGCGGTTGTCCATGTAGCTGAAGACCTGGTCCGGCAGATGCGCGTCGTCGGTCAGCAGGATCGCCGCCGGCTTGGTGTCCACCGTGAAGACGTCCGAGGCGAACGGTCCGGCCGCCAGCGCGTCCGGGAACTTCGTCCCGGTGGCCAGCACGACCTTGGTCGGGCTGCCCATCGCCTTGGCGATCTCCACCGAGGTCTCGTAGCGGGTGGCGCCGGCGATGCGCTTGACTGGAAGCCTCAGCGCGTTCACCACCGCCGGCGTCACGGCCTTTTCGCCGCCGAGCACGTACACGGTGCCGCCGGGGGCGAGCACCCGGTGGATCTCCGCGGCCACGCCCGCGTCCAGCGCCCCGCCGGGCGTGAGCAGCAGCGGCGCGTTGAGCTGCTTGGACAGCGGCACGCCGGCCAGCGCGTCGGGGAAGTTGTCGCCGGTGGCCAGCACG
>JABFXP010000450.1 GCA_013361685.1 Catenulispora sp. | reverse complement strand
TTGAGGCCTCGGGGTGTTACACGGTTGGTCACCTTGGCGAGGCCCGTGAGTGTTGAGGCCTCGGGGTGTTACACGGTTGGTCACCTTGGCGAGGCCCGTGGCGGCGCTACCCGAGGATCACCTTGAATCGGGCTTCTGCCTCGTCCAGCTGTTTGACGATGTGGGCCTTCACCGGGTCGGTGAGTGGTGTGTCGGCGCGGGTGGCGAAGTCGCGGAGTTGGGGGACCAGGGGTGCGTACTTCGCGGAGGCCTTGCGGACTTTCGGGCCGGTGGTGTGGATGATGCCGACGCCGTTGTCGGTGAAGTCGCTGAGTTTCACGACGCGGGCCCAGGGGTTTGATTCCAGGCTGGCGACTACGTGCTCGCGGTACTGCTCTTGTTTGTCGCGGGCTGGGTCGTAGGCGGGGTTGGTGACGGCGTCGATGAGGTCTGCGATGCGGGGGGTGAAGGCGCGGCTGAGGGTGGCCAGGGCTGCGTGGCGGGGGCCGAGGGTGCGTTCGGTGGGGCTGGCCAGGTCGGAGAGGTCGTGGGGGTGGTCCTCGACGGCGTCGTGGAGGAGGGCGGCGACTACTACTTCGGGGTCGCGGACCTGGTAGTGGCGGATGATGCGGACCGCTACTCGGAGCAGGTGGTTGACGTAGGGTTCGCGGACTCTTTTGTCCTTGGCGTGGAGGCGGGATGCGACGCGTTCGGCGCGGAGCAGGGTCTCGCGGTCGGCGTCGGGGAATGCCTCGATCTCTATTTCGAACAGTGCTCGCAGGCCGTCCTCGCCGTAGACCTCGGTTACGGCGTGGATCGGCATGATCTTCAGGTGGCCTCGCTCTATCCCCTCCATGTCGGCGACAGTAGCGGGGAGGGGGGACAGGACTCCAGTTCGGGCCGGGGACCGGTCCCCCAGGTGTTCAGTCGTTCATTTTGGTGCGCCAGTCCGCTGGGACGCGGCCGGCTGGGCCGGGGACTGGTTGGTCCAGGGGGTGGCTGTCGGGGGCGGCCAGGTCGGGGCCGGATTCGTAGAAGTTGTCGTTGCTGAAGTCGTAGAACCAGGCTTCGCCGGGTTCGAAGCTGGTGATGACGGTGTGGCCGGTTTCGGTGGCGTGTTTGCGGCCGTGCTGCTCTGGTGAGTTGTCGCAGCAGCCGATGTGGCCGCACTGTGCGCAGCGGCGTAGGTGGACCCACCAGCCGTTGGTTGCGTCGCACTCCACACAGCCGGTGCCGCTTGGGGGGACGCTGGGGTCGACTCCTGGGATGGACATGGGCATGACGCTACCTGGCGGGGGGCGGGGGCGCCTGTTCGGCGGGTGCCGAAGTGAAGCGGTCTTAGGGTCGGGGCATGGTTTTCACTGCGCGTGTGGATGTTGAGCAGGCCCTTGCCGATCCGAATCTTGTTCCGGTGCCGGTGGAGACGGGGCCGGAGGGGTCGATGGCGTGGCTGAGGGCGACGGTGGCGCGGTTCGCGTATGGGGAGGTGCATGTGCGGCGGCGTGAGTTCGTGGAAGCGGAGCTGGCGCGGATTGATGTGGCGGGGCTGCGGCCTGTTGGGCGGGTTGGGGTTGTGCGGGCCCTTGCTGGGGCTATGGGGTTGCCGGAGCTTGATGAGGCGGCGGTTGGTGCGCTGCTTGTGGTTGCTGCGAACTATTTCGGTGGGGAGGATCCGGCGGCCGATGATGCGGTGCGGTTGTTGCTGCCGCTTATGGGGTCGGATGCGGAGCAGGCTGCCAATCGGATCGGGATTCTTGTGCAGGCTTGTGATGCGACTGCGGCGTTGATCGAGGGGGTGCGGGAGTTCGGCGACGTTCATGCCGCACTGCGGTTTGCTCCGCCGGTGCGGGTCATGCGGCGGGTCGCGCTGGTTGCCACGCGGGTTGGGGACGTCGAGATCCCGGCTGGAGAGGTGGTGGAGCTGGAGGTGGGTGCGCTCGGTCTGGCGTTCGGTTACGGGCCGCGGGTGTGTCCGGGGCGGGCGGTGGCGATGGCGTTGGCGGGCGCGTAGCTACCCGCTCGGCGCAGTCCGGGCGCGGGGTGGGGGTATCCGGTGTTGGCTGGAGGTATGTCCACGAGCTCCTTCGGCGGCTACTTCGACCGCTCCGATGACCCGTTCAACGACCTGCTCAACCGGTTCTTCGGGATGTCCCCGGAGTTCTCGCCGCCGCGGGTGCAGAGTGTGCCGATCGGGCGGCTGCTGACCGAGTCGGCGCGGGAGCTGATCTCGCGGGCGTCGCGGCGTGCCGCGCAGGACGGCAGCGCTGACTTGGACACCGATCATCTGTTGTGGGCGGCTACGCAGGTGGAGCCGACGCGGGGGATTCTGGCTGCGGCTGATGTGGATCCGGATCGGTTGGCCGCGACCGTCGAGAAGGCGCTGCCTGCTTCGGGGGGCACTCCGTCGGCTGAGCCGGGGCTCACGCCGGCTGCCAAGCGTGTGTTGATCCGTGCTCATGCGTTGTCCCGGGCCAGCGACACGTCGTTCGTGGGGCCGCAGCATATTCTCGCGGCGTTGACCGAGGATCCGGACTCCGGGGCGGGGCACATTCTGAGCGGGAGCCGGAATGATGCCAAGGATCTGGGGCGGCGGGTGACGAAGGCGTCGCGTGCTGAGGGGATGCCGGCCGGGGCTGAGCGGTCGGATACGCCGACGTTGGACGAGTACGGGCGGGACATGACCGAGGATGCGCGGGCTGGGAAGCTCGATCCGGTGGTGGGCCGTGCTGAGGAGATCGAGCAGACGGTTGAGGTGTTGTCCCGGCGGACCAAGAACAATCCGGTGCTGATCGGCGATCCGGGGGTGGGCAAGACCGCGATCGTGGAGGGGCTGGCGCAGCGGATCGTCTCCGGGGATGTGCCCACGACGCTGGAGGGCAAGCGTGTGGTGTCGCTGGATCTGGCCGGGCTGGTCGCCGGGTCGAAGTACCGGGGTGAGTTCGAGGAGCGGCTGAAGAACGTCATCGACGAGGTGGGCAAGGCCGCGGACTCCACGATTCTGTTCATCGACGAGCTCCATACCGTGGTGGGGGCCGGCTCCGGGGGTGACGGTTCCATGGACGCCGGCAACATCATGAAGCCGGCGTTGTCGCGGGGTGAGTTGAACGTCATCGGCGCCACGACTATTGACGAGTACCGCAAGAACGTCGAGAAGGATGCCGCGTTGGAGCGTCGGTTCCAGCCGGTGCTGGTGTCCGAGCCGACGGTCGAGGAGACAGTTCAGATTCTGGATGGTCTGCGGGACCGGTATGAGGCGCATCATGGGGTGAAGTTCACCGATGAGGCGCTGGCCGCTGCTGCTGAGATGGCGGACCGGTATATCTCCGACCGCTTTTTGCCGGACAAGGCCATCGATCTGATCGACCAGGCCGGTGCCCGGATCCGGATCCAGAATCTGGGCAAGTCGACCGAGGTCGTGGAGCGGGAGGACAAGCTCGCGAAGCTGACGCGGGAGCGGGATGAGGCGGTCGCCGGGGAGAACTACGACCGCGCCAAGGATCTGAAGGAGCAGATCGATCGGCTCAGCGATGAAGTGGCGACCATCGAGGAACGGCGTGAGGGTGCGCTGAAGGTCACCGAGAACGACATCGCCGAGATTGTGTCGCGGCGGACCGGGATTCCGGTGGCGCAGCTCAACGAGGACGAGCGGACCCGGTTGTTGAAGCTGGAGGACGCTCTGCACGACCGGGTGGTGGGTCAGGACGAGGCGGTCACGGCGATCTCTGAGGCGGTGCGGCGCTCTCGCGCGGGGATGGGCGATCCGGACCGGCCGACTGGTTCGTTTCTGTTCTTGGGCCCTACCGGCGTCGGGAAGACCGAGCTCGCCAAGGCGCTGGCCGAGCTTCTGTTCGGGGACGAGGACCGGCTTATCCGCTTCGACATGAGCGAGTTCCAGGAGAAGCACACGGTCTCGCGGCTGCTGGGTTCGCCGCCTGGATACGTCGGCTATGAGGAAGCGGGTCAGCTCACTGAGAAGGTTCGCCGCAAGCCCTACTCGGTGATTCTCTTCGACGAGGTGGAGAAGGCCCATCCGGACGTCTTCAACACCCTGTTGCAGGTCCTCGACGACGGCCGGCTGACCGATGCGCAGGGCCGCACCGTCGACTTCCGGCACACCGTCGTGATCATGACGTCGAACATCGGGTCGCAGCTGATCCTCGCTCACAAGGGCGAGACCGACGACATCCGGGACCAGCTGATGGACCAGGTGCGCGACTTCTTCCCGCCGGAGTTCATCAACCGGCTGGACGAGGTGGTGATCTTCCACGGGCTGGGCAAGGACGAGCTCGGCGACATCGTGGACCTGATGCTCGACGGGTCCCGGCGGCGGCTGAAGGCGCAGGATCTCGGCTTGGAGGTCACCGGGAAGGCCAAGGACTGGCTGGTGGAGCGCGGGTACAAGCCCGAGTTCGGGGCCCGGCCGCTGCGCCGCACGATCCAGTCCGAGCTGGACAACAAGGTCGCCTCGCTGCTGCTGGCCGGTGACACGCATCCCGGTGACGTGATCGTCGCGGACGAGGCCGACGATCACTTGGTGTGCAGCGTGAAGCCGAAGGCGGGCGCGGCCACCTGAGGGGTCACAGGGAGCCGGGCTTGATCAGGCCGGTCTCGTAGGCGACCACCACGGCCTGGGCCCGGTCCCGCAGGTTGAGCTTGGCCAGGATCCGCGCCACGTGCGTCTTCACGGTCGCCTCGGACAGGTGGAAGCGTGCGGCCAGTTCGGAGTTCGACAGTCCTCGGCCCAGCAGGCCGAGGACTTCTCGTTCGCGGGGGGTCAGCGTCGCCAGGTCCTTGTGGAGCGCCTCGGTCCGGGGGTTCGCCGTCGGGACCGCGAAGCGCTCGACCAGGCGGCGGGTGATCGCCGGCGCCAGCATCGCGTCGCCCGCGCGGACCATGCGGACGGCGGCGACCAGGTGCTCGGGGCTGACGTCCTTGAGCAGGAACCCGCTCGCGCCGGCGGTGATCGCCGAGTAGACGTACTGGTCCAGGTCGAAGGTCGTCAGGATGATGATGCGCGGCGGGTCGGCGTCTCCCGCGCCGAGGATCCGGCGGGTGGCCTCCAGGCCGTCCATCCCGGGCATGCGGATGTCCATCAGCACCACGTCGGGCCGCTCCTGGCGGACGACCTTCAGCGCCTCCTCGCCGTTGGCGGCCTCGCCGACCACGTCGATGCCCTCGGACATGAGGATCATCCGGAAGCCGGTCCGCACCAGCACCTGGTCGTCGGCGATGACCACCCGCAGCTCGCCGCGTACGTCGTCGGCCGTCATGCCGCCTCCCCCAATGGAATCACGGCACTGACCATATAGCCCCCGGTGAGCCGCGGTCCGGCGCTCAGCGTCCCGCCGTAGACCGCCAGCCGCTGCCGCAGGCCCACCAGGCCGCGGCCGTTGCCGGTGGCGGCCGAGGACGAGGCCAGGCCGCCGGTGTCCACCACGTCCACCCGCAGGCGCTGCGGGCTGTACTCCAGCGTCACCCGGATCAGCGCGCCCGCGGCGTGTTTCACCGCGTTGGTCAGCGCCTCCTGCACCACCCGGTACGCCGCCAGGTCCTGCCCGGACGGCAGCGTCACCGCCTCGCCCTCGATCGTGAGGTCCACGCGGACGCCGCCGTTGCGGATCCGCTCCACCAGGGCGGGGATCTGATCCAGGCCGGGCTGGGGCGCCAGGTCGGCGCTGCCCGCCGCCTCACCGCCCTGCGAGGTCATCGTCAGCAGTCCCATGACGTGGCGCAGTTCGGCCATCGCCGCGCGGCCGCTGTCCTCGACCGCGAGCAGGGCCTCGCGTGCCAGGTCCGGAGACTTGTCCAGGACCTTGCGGGCGGCGCCGGCCTGCACCACCATCACGCTCACGTTGTGCGAGACCACGTCGTGCAGTTCCGCCGCGATCCGCGCGCGCTCCTGCTCCACCGCTCGCAGGGTCTCGGCTTCGCGTTCGGATTCCAAGTCGTGCACCTTCTGCTTCCAGTTCCCGATCGCGTTGGCGCCCAGCACGATGGGGATGAGGAACAGGAACGGCAGGAAGTTGCGCGTGACGTTGGGGATCTCGCCCCCGCGCGTCACCGCGAGCACCAGCGCCCCGCCGCCCAGGCTGGAGACCATCGCCGAGCGGTACGGCGTGTAGATCGCCGCGCTGTAGGCCGCGATCAAGCAGGACATCAGGGTCAGCAGGGCCGTCTGGTTGGCGTCCAGGATGTTCGCGTGCAGCGTGAGCGTCGCTCCGAACACCATCCAGTACGTGGACAGCGGGTATCTGCGCCGCAGCGCCAGCGGCAACGCGGTCATCACCGTCCAGAACAGGTCAAGCGGCCCGGCGACTATCAGATGGTTGATGCTGTAGAGGGGGCCGTGTTCGTCGGGGTTGGCCGCGTGGTGGTATCCGCTGTTCAGCGTGCCCACCGTCATCGCCAGGGCCAGCGCGACGTCGGCCGCCCAGGCCCAGCGCGACGGCCGCGGCAGCGTCCCGTTCCGGCGGCGCAGCGCGGCCCAGACCGAGCGCGCCGGCCCTTCATCACCCCAGTTCACCGCACCAGTGTCGCAAGGAACCGGCGGCGGTGGCATCCGTCGCGGCGCTCACGGGGGTACGCCTGCGGGATACATCCACGGGATGACGCGGTCGCCGTGTAGGCACTGAGATGTATTCGAGTTCATGACCCAGGCCGACGCGGTCGGTCACGGTGTGTCCGTAGCTTCCTAGCATGACGAATCCGCCGACGAAGGCGCCGATGATCGATCTGGTCGAGGCGACGAAGAAATACGACGACGGGCCGCCGGCCCTGGCCGGGGTGACGCTGAGCGTGGCCGCCGGCGAATGCCTCGCCGTGCTCGGGCACTCCGGCAGCGGCAAGTCGACGCTGCTGAACCTGATCGCCGGGCTGGACCGGCCCAGCAGCGGCACGGTGACGGTCGACGGCACCCGGGTGGACCAGCTCGGGGAGGCCGGCTCGGCCCGGTTCCGCCGGGCCTCGGTCGGCATGGTGTTCCAGTTCTTCAACCTGCTCGACGACCTGACCGTGCTGGACAACGTGCTCGTCCCGGCGCAGCTGGCCGGGATGGGCAAGGCCGAGGCCCGGCGCCGCGCGACGGAGCTGCTGGGCGCGCTGGGCATCGACCGGCACGGCAAGGCCTATCCGCAGCGGCTGTCCGGCGGCGAGCGCCAGCGGGTGGCGGTGGCCCGGGCGCTGATGAACCGGCCGGCGCTGCTGCTGGCCGACGAGCCGACCGGGGCGCTGGACTCGCGGTCCGCGACGGACGTGCGGCAGCTGCTGCTGGATCTGAACGCCGAGGGCCAGACCATCTTGCTGGTCACGCATGATGTGGAGCTGGCCGCGAGTACGGCGCACCGGACCATCGAGCTGGTGGACGGCGCGGTGGTGCGGGACATCGACAACAGCGGACGCAGCGGTGCGGCGCACGGGGCCGCACCGCTGCGTGCTCCGTTCGACGCCGCGGGTTCCTCCTTCGACGGCGCCGACGCGGCGGGCACCCCCGGAGCGCGGCGATGAACCGGCGCCCCCCGATCTCCCGCCGCCTGTTCGAGGCCGCCTTCCACGCCATGGCCCGCTTCCTGCTGGCGGTGAGCCGGTGAGCGCCCTGGGCAAGGTGGTCCGCTCCGGGGTCGGCCGCCGCCGCGTCCAGTCCTTGGTGATGGCCCTGACGACCCTGGCCGCGGTGACCTCGTCCGTGTTGTCGCTCGGCCTGCTCACCGTCGTGCAGGCCCCCTTCGACCACGCCTTCGCCAGCCGGAACGCCGCGCATCTGGCGGTCCAGTTCGACGGCGCGAAGGCGAGCGCCGGGCAGGCCGCGGCGACCGCGCACGTGGCCGGTGTCACCGAGTCCGCCGGTCCGTACCCGATCACCACCAACCTGACCGCGACCATCGGTCCGGACTGCAAGGAGAACCTGGGGCCGGACCTGCCGTTCGCCGGCACCGAGGCGCCGCCGGCGGCCGTCACCACCCGGCCGGATCCGGCGCACTCCCCCATGGACCGGCTGGTCCTGGACGACGGGCGCTGGCCGGCCTCGGCGAACGAGATCGTGCTGACCGACTGGCCCTTCGACTGCCGCGGCAAGTCCGTGGTGTTCAGCGACCTGCCCGGCAAGCCGGCGTTCCAGGTCGTCGGCATCGCGAACTCGCTCACCAGCACCGCCACCGGCTTCGCGACCGCCGACGGCTTCGCCCGGCTCACCGCGGCCGGGGCCAAGGCCGATGCGCAGATGCTCTACCGGTTCGCGCAGGCCGGGACCGACGCGCAGGTCGCCGCCGACAAGCAGGCGGTCACCGCCGCGGTGCCGGCCGGGGCGGTCCAGGGCGCGCGGTCGTATCTGACGGAGCGGGAGCGGGCCACCGGCAACGGGAAGGTGTTCGTGCCGTTCCTGATCGTGTTCGGCATCCTGGGCCTGTTCCTGTCGGTGCTGATCATCGCGATCGTCGTCAGCGGCGCGGTGATCTCCGGTATCCGGCGGATCGGGATCCTCAAGGCGCTGGGCTTCACCCCGGCGCAGGTGGCCCGGGCCTATGTCGCCCAGGCGCTCATCCCCGCCACCGTCGGCGTGGTGGCCGGCACGGTGCTGGGCAACCTGCTGTCCGTGCCGGTGCTGAGCAACACCAGCCACGAGGTCGGGGCGGCCGGGACCAGCCTGCCGCTGTGGGTGAACCTGGTGGTGCCGCTGGGCACGCTGGTGATCGTCGGCGTCACCGCGATGGTGCCGGCGTTGCGGGCCGGCCGGCTGGCGGCCGCGCAGACCCTGGTCGTGGGCCGGGCGCCGAAGGCCGAGCGGGGCCGGGCCGCGCAGCGGCTGGC
>JABFXP010000600.1 GCA_013361685.1 Catenulispora sp. | reverse complement strand
GCCGGGGGCGTCGGCGACCGAGTGGTTCAAGGTGCTGATTTCGGAGACGCCGTTGAACGCGGCGGAGTTCTCGCTGCCTCGGCTCGGCGAGCCTGCGGCGGCGGCGCTGGTGGCGTCGGCGGCGGCTGCGGGGACCGTGGGGTCCGGGAGGTCCGGGAGGTCCGGGAGGTCCGGGAGGTTCGGTGCGTCCGGGCTGTCGGCGTCGGCGTCGGCGTCGGCGTCGCGAGCGATGCCGGTGCCGGGGTCGCGATCGGGGCCAGGGCCGGGGACCGGGCCGAAGGCGCGGCAGCTGCCGGCGTCGCGGACGTCGTCCGGGCCTGGTCCGCGCCCGGCGCCGCCCGGTGTCCTGGACCGCCTGGGCTTCCTCGCGCTGCACCGGGAGACCGCCGTCGCCGAACCGGTGGCGCTGGGGGACTGGGCGGTGGTGACCTTGCGGATCACCGTCCGGCTGCCCGGGCCGCCCCGGGCGGCCGCCAAGTACGGGTTCTGATTACCGGGGAATGAGAGTTCTGATGAATATCAGTACGGCCCGGCGTGCCGCGCCCGCACTTACGCGCATCCTGTGGGGTGCGTCAGTAGGCTGATCGCGGGAGGGATGCATGACGCAGTCGAACGATGGCCTGGTGGAGTCGCTGGCGCGGGAGCTCAGGCTCCAGCGCGGGCGGTGGGGCCTGCAGTCCCCGGATCTGCGGACCCGGACCGCCGCCCAGCCGCTGCTGACCCGGGTCTTCGGGGTGGCGCCGGAGGACTCGGCCGGCGAGGTGCGCCGCAAGGCGCTCACCGCCATCAGTCGTCTGACGTCCGACTTCCCCGCCGAGATGCGCACCGCGATCGACTACGCGCTGGCGATCTCCCCCGAGGCGCGTTTCCGCACCCTGTCCGAGCGCGAGACCACGCTGTCCGAGGCGTTGCAGTGCAGCGTGCGCACCGCCCGCCGCCGCGTCCAGGAGGCCTTCAACCGCCTGGCCGAGGAGGCCGCGGCCGAACACGCCCGCCTGTCCGACCGCGCCCGGGCCTCCGACGGCCCCGAGGACGGCTGGGCCGTCCGCAGCCTGGAATCGTTGCTGCGCCTGGACACCGCCACCCCCGAGGTGACCGAGACCCGCACCGTGGTGGCGCTGCGCCCGGGCCTGCGCCGCATCGTCACCCGCTTCAGCCTGGCCCGCCTGCCCGCCGGCACCGCCACCGCCCCCGACGTCCAGGCCGAGGTCCAATACGGCGCCACCCTGCACGCGCCCGGCCGCCGCGAGGGCGAAGGCCACTTCCTCCACGTCCTCGACCTCCCGCGCGAACTCCATGTCGGCGAACAGCACGAGTACTCGATGACCTACCGCATCCCCGAGGGCTACGTGATCCGGCCCTACTACGCCTTCGTGCCTCTCGTGTCCTGCGACACCTTCCGCCTCCGCGTCCGCTTCGGTCCGGACCGCCTCCCCACCCGGGTCCGCCGCTTCCACGGCATCGCGCAGCGCCGCCTGGCCGACGCCGACCTCCCCGGCGAGCCCCTGGACCTGGACGCCGTCGGCGAGGTCGCCCCGACGTTCGACCGGATCCGTGCGGGGTTCGCGTATGGGATCGCGTGGCAACCGGCCGCCGGGGATGCACGGTTCGACTTGGGATGACGCCGTGGACTTCCGCATCGATGAAGGGGACTGGATGGGACTGAATGGGACTGAATGGGACTGAAGGGGGCTGATGCCATGACCGACCTCGACGGCCTCGTGCCGGAGCTGCTGGAAGTGCTCGACACCACCACCCGCGAGCATCACGTCCCCGGCGCGGCGGTCGCGGTGTCCGACGGCGACCGGGTGATCGAGCTCGCCACCGGTGTGCTCAATCTGAACACCGGCGTCGCGGCCACGCCGGACTCGCTGTTCCAGATCGGCTCCATCACCAAGACCCTCACCGCGACCCTGGTGATGCAGCTTGTCGACGCAGGGTTGGTGGACCTGGACGAGCCGGTGCGTACCTACGTGCCCGAACTCGCCGTCGCCGAGCCCGGCGCCGCCGACACCGTGACCGTGCGTCAGTTGCTCAGCCACACCAGCGGTCTGCCCGGGGACGTGTTCACCGACTTCGGCCGCGGCGACGACGCCGTGCCCCGCTACGTTGAAGACCTCAAGAACCATCCGCAGCTCTACGAGCCGGGCCGGATGTTCTCCTACTGCAACGCCGGATACTCCGTGCTGGGCCTGCTGATCCTGCGACTCAGAGGTCTGCCGAGCTGGGAGGCGGCGCTACGCGAGCACCTGATCGCCCCGCTCGGCCTGACCCACACGGTCTCGCTGCCTGAGGAGGCGCTGCTGTTCCGCACTGCTGTGGGCCACGTGGGCCAAGTCGGCGACGAGGCTTCGGGAGGGCAGCGGGTCGCCCCGGTCTGGCAGCTGCCGCGTGCGACGGCCCCGGCCGGCTCGGTGACCTGTGCCCGCGCGCGCGATCTGCTGGCCTTCGTACGCATGCACCTGCGCGGCGGACTGGCCGAGGACGGTACCAGGATCCTCAGCGCCGAGTCGGTGGCGGCGATGCAGCAGCAGCAGGTGGCGCTGCCCGGCCGCGGCAACCTGCTCGACGGTGCCGGCTGGGCTCTGGGCTGGTGGTTGAGCGAGCAGTCCGGGGTCCGGGTGGTCGGGCACGACGGCGGCACTGTTGGCCAGAACGCACGGATGCGGTTCCTGCCCGGCAAGGGCGTCGCCTACGCGTTGCTCACCAACGGCGGCGACGCACTGCCGGTGTTCGAGGCTGTGGAACACAGCGTGTTCGGTGCGTTGGCGGGGGTTGAGGCGCAGCGCCGCAACATGCCGCCGAGCCCGGCCGTCGACGTCGATGTGCGGCCGTTCCTCGGGAGTTACGAGAGCGTCGCCCAGCGCGTGGAGATCGTCCGGACTGCTGACGGCGGCGTGCAGGCGGTGCTCACCCTGATCGGCCCGCTCGCGGCGGTGCTGGGGCCGGACTCCAAGCAGAAGCTGCTGGTCGGCTACAGCCCGAACTCGTTGCTCGACGCTGAGCCGGAAGGCGGGGTGCATCTGGAGTACGTGTTTCCCGAGCTTGATGGGGACGGGCGTGCTACCCATCTGTTTGTTGGTGGGCGGATGCATGTTCGCCGGGCAGACTCCGGCTCCGACTGACGCGAGTGACCCGGAGGCGGTCGGACCCCTCCGCTACGGTTCAGCACGTGACGACGCTGCACTTGATCGACGAGGCCACCTCCGGGGCCGTGACCACCGTCGGGACGCTGGCCGTGCCGGAGCTGCACCTGACCGCGCGGGAGATCATTCGGCGGCGGGTGCTGTTCGAGGCGGAGCTGCATGGGGTCGGCAATGCCGAGACCGCGTATGCGGCGGCGCTGCGGGCCTTTGTGCGGAACGGATTCGTGATGCTCGTCGGTGAGCGGCAGATCGAGGATCTCGACGAGGTCGTGGAGCTGGCGGCGGACACCGAGGTCACGTTTCTGAAGCTGATAGCGCTGGCGGGCGGCTGATGAGCGAGCAGCTGGCCGCTCTGTACGCCGCACTGGTGGTCGGGATCGAGGCTGCGGTCGAAGCCGGGGACGCTGCCGGGGTCGCCGGGGCGCTGTTCGACTTCGCGGCGGCGGAGCCGAAGGTGGGAGGGTGGACCGCGGACCGTGTTGTCCCGGAGCAGAAGGTCCGGGCCATGTTCGCCGGCACTCCGCAGACACTGCGTGACGCGGTCGTTCGTGAAGTGCAGGCTCGTGCTCATGCCGTCACTCTGGACGCGGAGGGCGTCGTGTGGGTGGCGAAGGCCCTCGATCTGGTCCTCGACCACTGGCATCCCGGCCGTGAACAGCTTCTGCTCGATGTGCAGCTCACGCTGCTCCGTCCCGAGCCGTTGCGCGTCCAGGTCCGCGAAGCGCTGCTCGCCGACGTCGCGACGATGCAAGCGGGCGGTCTCTGGCGCGCGCCCCGAGGCGCCGCGAGTGCGTGCGCGGCGCTTGTCGGCCGGCTGGACGAGGCCCAGCGGCGCACTTTGGCCCGCTGGGTCATGGTGTTGGACGGCACCCTGCAGCGCGAGGCGAGCACCGTCAAGCGATGCCGGGACGAGTCGCTTGGAGCCAGTCTGGCCAGACGCCGTCTCGGGTGGAGCGCCGAGGAGGTGCTGACGCTGCTGCGTTCGGCTCGGCTCGGGAGCGCCGCCGGGGGGCCTACCGAGGAGCGTCGGGAACCGCGTCGCCAGACGATCTATGGCAACGAACTGCGATTCGCGTTGCCGGCTGCCGAACAGCTCGCTGATGCCGACCTCCAGCATCTCGCCGCCGAGCTGCGGGTCATCGTCGCCGATGTGGCCGCCGGACGGTTCGGTGTGCAGGACTCCGCGTTGGCCAAGTCCGCGCCGCGCCGTTTCAGAGCGCTGCTGGACCGAGCCGCGCCGGCAGCGGATGCGCTCGTGCTGCCCGAGCAGGCTCTGAGGTCCGATGACGGATTCGCTGTTCAGGCGCGCGCCGAGGTGGCGGATGTCTTAACGGATCCGCTGGCCGTGCCGCTGCTCCTGCACTGTCTGACCCTGTCGTCGGTTCGTGCCGGGGTTGCGTGGCAGCGGCGATGCCGGGAACTCGGTGGCGGCTATCCGCAGGCGGTCGAAGCGCTACGGCGTTTGCTTCGGCTGGTTCCTGCGACTCAGGTGGTGCGTGCGGAGCCGCCTGAGTATGTGTACGTGTTCATGCGGTCTGAAACGTCGGCGTTTGTTCGAGGTGTGGTCTGGGCTTACGCGACATTGGCCGGTGAGGACGCGGCGGAACTGCTCGGGGATGTTGCTGTGCACTGTGGGCTTAAAGACACGCGGTTCATCACCAGCATGGTCGATGCTGTTGTCGCCAATGCGGCGGTGGCGGCGCTCGGCTCGCTTGACGGGGCCGGTGCTCTGGATCAGCTTCGGCGTGTGCAGGGCATGGCCAAGCACAAGACGTTCCAGAAATCTGTCGCGACCGCGTTCGATGCGGCTGCGCTGCGGTCGGGCCTGACGCGGGAGCAGGTGATCGAGCGTGGGGTGCCGGACCACGGGGTTGACGCTCGGGGCAGGCTCGAAGTTCCGCTGGGGGAGGAGGGTTGGGTCGCTGCGATCGTGGTTGGGGAGGAGGGTAAGGCCGGGCTCGAGTATGTGCGGGACGGCAAGGTGGTGCGGTCGTTGCCTGTTGCGGTTCGGGAGGCGTGCGCGGATCAGATCAGGGTTCTGAAGGCGCAGTTGAAGGAAGTGCAGGCGACGCTGCGTAGCGAGCGGGAGCGTATCGAGGCCGTTCTCGCGACTGAGCGGACGTGGACGGTTGAGGAGTGGGTGACCTACTACCTGACGCATCCGCTGACCGGTGTCACCGCGCGGCGGTTGATTTGGGAGGCGAGTTCGAGTCCTGATGGGCCGAGAGTCAGCGGGTTGCCTCAGGCGGTCGCTGCTGATGACGGTGCTTCCGGGGCGGTACGCGGGTGCGGGCTGCGGTGGCAGCTTCGTGGCGCCGATGGTGCGGTGCGGGATGTTCCGGCGGACGCGGTCATTCGGTTGTGGCATCCGGTCCGGGCTGGTGGTGGTGACATCACGGCTTGGCGGACCAGTCTTACTGACGCCGAGTTCCGGCAGCCGTTCAAGCAGGCGTTCCGGGAGCGGTACTTGCTCACGCCTGCTGAGGAGGAGACGGTTTCGTACTCGAACCGCTTTGCGGCCCATATTCTCCGTTATGGCCAGGTCAAGGCGCTGACCGTCGCGCGGGGGTGGTCTGGGCTGAGCCTGGGAGGGTGGCATGACGGCGCCTCTGGCGAGGCGGTTCACGAATTCCCGGGGACCGGATGGCGGGCGCGGTTCTTTCTGGAGACGGTCAGTGTTAACGACACGAATGTCGCGGACCTGTGCTCGACCGACCAGGTCCGCTTTGAACGCAAGGTGGGGCGGGCATGGCAGTCGGCTGACTTGAGAGAGGTGCCGGTCGGCGTTCTGTCCGAGGGGCTGCGGGATGTGGATTTGTTTGTGGCGGTTGCTTCCATCGGTGCGGATCCGAATTGGACGGACCGTGGGCAGAGCCGTCAGCCGGGTTTTGTGGGCTATGTGGGCTATTGGCGCGAGTACAGCTTCGGTGTGCTGCCGGAGGCAGCGTTGGCGCGGCGCGAGGCGCTGGGGCGGATTCTGCCCCGGACGCGGATCGCGGATCGGGTGGAGGTGGGGGAGCGGTTCGTGCGGGTGCGGGGTGATTTGGGAACGTACAAGATTCATCTTGGGTCCGGCAATGTTCTGATGGAGCCGGATGACACGTATCTGTGCATCGTCAGTGCTCGGTCGAAGGATGCGGGGCGGGTGTTCTTGCCGTTTGAGGAGGATGGGGTGTTGTCGTTGATTGTGTCGAAGGCGTTTTTGTTGGCCGCGGATTCGAAGATTACTGATACGTCGATTTTGCGGCAGTTGCCGGGGCGGTGAGGTGGTGGGGCGACGAGCGGTGGTGCGGAGTGGACCGCACCACCGCTTTCGGTGGGCTTGGGGGCGCTAAGGCATGCGCCACTGCTGGTTGGTGCCGCCGTTGCAGGTGTAGAGGATGAGCTTGGTGCCGTTGGCGGTGCCGCCACCGGAGGCGTCGAGGCATTTGCCGAAGGCGCGGAGTTCGGCGGTCGGGGCGTCGTAGGTCCATTGCTGGGCGTTCGTGCCGTTGCAGGTGTAGATCTGCACGGCGGTGCCGTCGGCGGTGTTGGCGCCTGCGACGTCCAGGCACTTGTTCATCGCTCGGACCGTTCCGTCGCCGGGCGGGGTCCAGGCTTGGGCGACGGTGCCGTTGCAGTCGTAGAGCTGGAGTTGGGTGCTGTCGGCGGGGTCGGCGTTGGGGATGTCGACGCAGCGGGCGCTGCCCGTGCCGATGATCGGGCCCGTCGGCGGGGCGGTGGAGGGGGTGTAGGCGATGGTTGTGGTGGCCGTCGGGGAGGAGGTGGGTGTCGGGACTGTGAGGGTGCGGGTGGTGGGGTCGTAGGTGTAGTTCGTGACGCTGGCGCCGTTGACGGTGACCTTTGCGGGCGTGTTGGTGACGCCGCGGAACTTGGCGGTCCAGGTGCGGCTGGTCACTGCGCCGGTGAAGGTGCCTTGGCGTGGGCTGATGGTCAGGGTGTGGGTGGAGTCGGTGTAGGCGGTGGGGGTCGTGGCGGTGGTCGTTGACTGGCTGGACTTGTAGGCGTTGCCCTCGCCGGCGTCCTCGTAGAGGGTGAACGTGCCGTCGGCGCCGGTGGCGACGTCCAGGGAGACCTGGTCGAGCGGGTGTTGGACGGTGTTGTCGACGTAGTTGGTGCGGGTCGGCATGATGCCGCCGGACTTGAGGAACACCGGCATGGTGTTCAGCGTGGTGGCGACGGTTGCTGTGGTGGGGCCCGTGTAGCTGGTGCCGGTGAAGTAGTCGGTCCACGTGCCGGGTGGGAACCAGACGTTGGTGGTCACGGTGCCGGTGCCGGGGGTGCTGACGGGTGCTACGAGGACGTTGTCGCCGTAGAGGTATTCGTTCTTTGAGGTGTAGGCCTCGTTGTACTCCGGATAGTTGAGATACAGGCCGCGGGTGATGGGCAGGCCGGTGTCAACTGCTTGGCGGGCCAGGGTGTAGGTGTACGGGACCAGGGCTTCGCGGAGCTGGAGGAACTTCTCGGCGGAGGCTTCGGCGGCGCTTCCGAACTCCCAGGGCAGGCGCGGGGAGTGGTTGGAGTGCAGGCGGAGGATCGGCTGGAAGGCTCCGAACTGGACCCAGCGGGCGTAGAGGTCGTCGCTGGGGGTGCCGTTGAAGCCGCCGATGTCGTGGGTCACGTACGGCATGCCGACGTTGCCTTCGCCGACGGTGAACTGTGGTTCGAAGGCGAGCATGTCCCAGGTGGAAGAGGTGTCGCCGGTGAAGTGCGCGGTGTAGCGGTGCTCTGCCCAGGGGCCGGTGGGGTAGTCGGGCGATCCGCTGTAGTTCTGCAGGCCGCTGCCGGCGCGGGAGAAGGCGAAGCCGCGGACGCCTTCGGCGTCGCCTCGGGCTGCGTAGCGGGAGTTGATCCAGGTGTCGGGGGTTACTCCGGGGGCTGAGACGGAGGAGCCGTCGCAGCACCAGTCCAGCCACCATTCGCGGACGCCTTGGGTTTCGAAGGACTGGTGGAGGTCCATGTAGGCCTGGAGTTGTTTGGGGTTGCTCCAGTCGAAGACGTGGCAGGGGGTAGTGCTGGAGGCGCCGCAGCTTCCGGTGGCCAGGGTGTTGCCGGCGGTGGTTTGGGCTTGCTGGTACTTGGTGTCGGTTTCGACGATGCTGGAGTGGATGTTGAGGGCTATTTGCAGGCCTTGTTGTTTGGTCCAGTTCATGAAGGACTGGGGGTCGGGGAAGAGGGTGGGGTTCCATTCCCAGCCGTTCCAGGCGTCGGGGGATTTGAAGTCGGTGTCGATTACTTGGGCGTCGATAGGGGTTTTGTGGGAGCGGAAGGCTGGGAGGAGGGTGTTTTCGTAGTCTGAGGCGCTGTAGGCGTTGTAGCGGGAGTTCCAGATGCCGAAGGCCCATTCGGGGAGGAGGACGGCGGGGCCGGTGAGGTCGTGGAGGTCTTTGAGGGCTTGGCGGTAGTCGTGGCCGTAGCCGAAGAAGTAGCCGTCTTGGTAGGGCTGGTTGTTGCGGAGGGGGTTGGGGCGTTGGGTGATGGTGTTGTCGGGGTTGAGGATTGCGGTGGTGGTGTCGTCGAGGAGGTACCAGCCGTCGCGGGTGAGGAGGCCGTCGGATGTGGGGGTGGCGGTGGATTGGCCGTCTAGGGAGCGGCGGTAGCCGCCTAGGTTGGTGGGGGTGGGGGGCGGTGGGGTGGGGGTGGGGTA
>JABFXP010000539.1 GCA_013361685.1 Catenulispora sp. | reverse complement strand
TCGCGCGGCGGCCGAGGCCGCGGTGGCCGCGATGGAGGCCGGGATCCAGCACAAACAGCTCTACTTCGTGAAGCAGGCCGCGCCGCCGCAATAGGCGGCGCTCAGACATAGACCTTCGTCGGGGTGATCACCAGCCCGGCGGTGAACTGCTCGCCGAAGCTCTCGGGGGTGTCGAACATGGCACCCATCCGTTCGACGTACTTGGCCAGATAGGCCGGGTCGCGGTCGGCGCGCGGGAGGTCGGGGTCGTGGCGGGCCTCACCCTCGATCCGGACGATGTTGCGGCCGATGTCGGTGACGTCCAGCCCGAGGCTGACCTTCGGGTTGGCGGCGATGTTGCGCAGCTTGGCCTTGCTGGCGCGGCTGTAGACGACGATGGTGCCGTCCTCGCGGGCCAGGAACCACACCGGCACGCTCACCGGCTGGCCGTCCGGCCGGACGGTGGTCAGCCAGGCCATCAGGTTGCTGCGCAGCCGGGCCTGGACGCGCTGCCGGTCGCTGTCGGAGAGGTGAGCCAGGAGATCCATGACTCGTTTCTATCCCGCGGCGGCCGGCGGGGCACCGGATTCGGCCCGAGCCGAATCAGCCGGCCCGGCGGGCGTTGTCCACGATCGCGCCGACGTAGGTCTCCCACAGCGCCTCCGGCAGGTCGTGCCCGGCGCCGGTGATGATCAGCGGGGTGACGCCGAGCGCGGCGGCGGTGGCGTAGCCGCCGCTGACGTCGACCAGCTTGTCGGCGTCGCCGTGCACCACCGCGGCGGGCACGGTGACCGCGCCGAGCGCCGCGGTGCGGTCCGGAGCGGCGATGATGCAGGCCAGCTGCCGCGCGGTCCCGGCCGGGGTGTAGGCGCGGTCGTAGGCCTCGCCGATCCGGGCCCGGAGCTCCTCGGTGGGGGTCGGGTAGGCCGGCGAGCCGACGGTCTCGAACAGCTTCTGGCCGCGGTCGATCGCCTCCTCCCGGTTGGTGGCGGCGGGGGCGAACACCAGCATCAGCACCTCGGGCGAGGGCTGGCCGACCTCGCGGGAGCCGGTGGTGGACATCATCGAGCACAGCGACGTGACCCGCTCCGGGTGGTCGACGGCGAGCTGCTGCCCGATCATGCCGCCCATGGAGGCGCCGACGATGTGCGCGGCCGGCAGGTCCAGGGCGTCGAGCAGCCCCACGACGTCGTCGGCGAGGTCGGACATGGTGTAGGGCACCCCGGACAGGTCGCCGCCGATCAGCGCGCCGAAGTCCGGCACCGGCGCGTCCACGATGGTCGACAGGCCGCTGTCCCGGTTGTCGAAGCGGACGACGTGGAAGCCGGCGTCGGCGATCGCCTGGCAGAAGGGGTCGGGCCACGCCGTCATCTGGGTGCCCAGACCCATGATGAGCAGCAGCGGCTCGGCGCCGGGGGTGCCGAAGGTCTGGTATTCGAGCTGGACGCCGTTCGCGGAAACCTGGGGCATGCCGGTAACAGTAGCCGCGCCGAAGAGGTTGTCGTCGGCTTTGTCAGCTCAGGTTGGCACAATGTCGGTCATGCAGACCGCCTTGCTCGACACGCCGATAGGGACGCTGACTGTCGGGGCGACGGCCCGCGGGTTGCGGATGGTCCGGTTCCCGCAGGACCGGGGCCGCGACGGCGCGACGGCGGTGGGCGCCGCCGAGCCGGACGAGGCCGCCGAGATGAGCGTCGCCGAGCTGCTGGCCGCGGCCGGCGAGCCGCTGCCGGCCGGCCGCACCGCCGACCCGGACCGGATCGCGCGGGCCCAGCTCGACGAGGCGCTGCTCCAGCTGCGCGAGTACTTCGACGGCACCCGCACCGCGTTCGACATCGCCCTGGACTGGTACGGCGTCAGCGGTCTGCGGCTGACGGTGCTGAAACTGCTGGCCGGCGTGCCGTTCGGGGAGACGGTGACCTACGGCGCCCTGGCGAAGGGCTCCGGCGCCGGGGTCACGGCCTCGCAGGCGGTCGGCGGGATCATGGGCAGCAATCCGCTGCCGATCGTCGTGCCCTGCCACCGGGTGCTGGCCGCCGACGGGCTCGGCGGTTTCGGCGGCGGGCTGCGGACGAAGGAGTGGCTGCTCGCCTGGGAGGGGGTCCTGCCTCCGGCTCTGGACTGGGACCTATGACCGGCCCGGATCCGGCGCCGGATCGGTCGTGAGCCGCGCGTGCAGGTGCTCGTCGTGCAGGGCGCCGTCGCCGTAGCGGTAGGAGCTCCGCATGGTGCCCTCCACCAGGAAGCCGGCCTTCTCCGCCACGCGGCAGGACGCCGGGTTCTGGACACCGTGGATCAGCTGCATCCGGGTCAGCTCGAGGAACCCGAACGCCCAGTCCGTGACCGCGCGCACGGCGGTCGTCGCGACGCCCTGCCCCCTGGCCCACGGCGCGACGCGGTAGCCCAGCTCGCCCGCGGAGTGCTCGAAGTCGATCTTGTGCAGCGACACGTTGCCGAGCAGCCGCCCCTCGGTGGCCTCGTACACACAGAACATCGCGGACTGCCCGCCGTTGAAGTCGGCCCACCGCTCGACCCAGGCGTGGGGGTCCTGCTCCGCGGAGCTCAGCGGGTTCCACAGCCGTATGTGCTCGTCCCGGGCCATCGCCAAGATGTCCGGCACGTCCCGGGGCGACGGCGGCCGCAGCTGGTAGCGGCCCGCGACGATCTCGGTGGGTTCGACGATCCGATCAAGCACTTCCATGGCGCGTATTGTGCCCGACAGCAGGCGCGGACCGGGTCTAATATCGGCGGGCATGGAACGGATCACGAACCATCCCGCCGTGCTCGCCGTCGAGAAGGACCTGCGGTCGAAGGGCTTCCAGCCGCGGGTCGTGGTCCTGCCGGAGTCGGCGCCGACCGCCCAGGCCGCCGCCGACCAGGTGGGCTGCGCGGTCGGGGCGATCGCGAACAGCCTGATCTTCGACGCCGACGGCGCGCCGCTGCTGGTCCTGACCTCCGGCGCGCACCGGGTCGACACCGCCAAGCTGGCGGCGGACCTGGGAGTGACCAGCCTGGGCCGGGCCACCAAGGAGTTCGTGTACGAGCACACCGGACAGCGCATCGGCGGCGTCGCGCCGGTCGGGCACCCGGCGCCGGTGCGGACCCTGGTCGACGCCGCGCTGCGGGAGCACCCCGAGGTGTGGGCCGCCGCCGGGCACGCGCACACGGTGTTCGCCATCACCTTCGACGAACTGGTGCGCGTGACCGGCGGCGAGGTCGTCGCGGTGAACTGAGGACCCCGGCCCGCCGGTCACCGCCGGGCGCCGCGGCTCACCTCAGCCCGTCGTACGCCGCCATCACCAGGCCGAGCCCGCGGTTGTCGTTCCCGGTCAGCGGATCCAGCATCCGGTTCATCACGTAGGCGACGGTCATGTGCGCCTTCGGGTCGGTCATCACCATCGAGCCGCCCCATCCGCCCCACCCGAAGGTCGTCCCGAACACGCCGAATCCGAGGCTGTAGGTCGAGGCGATCCCCAGCACCCGGTCCTCGCCGGTGATCTCCGGCTGCCAGGCGAGTTCGCACCCGGCTTCGGACAGCAGCCGCACACCCTGCGCCACTCCCCCGGAGCCCAGCACGTTCTGCACGCGCGCGACCGACCGCGCGTTGCCGACGCCGTTGGCGGCCGGGATCTCGGCGCGGCGCCAGCGCGCGGTGTTGGCGTCCTTGATCCGCACCCCGCCCGGCCGCTCCTCCGGGTCCTGACCGTCCACATCCACGGCGGACGCGGAGGAGAACTCGTCGGTCAGCCCGGGCGGCGGCACGAGCGTGGCGACCCGGTGGTCGTCCTCGGCGGGCAGCCCGATGTGGAAGTCGGCGCCGAGCGGCCCGGCGACCTCCTCGGCGAAGAACGTGCCGAGACTGCGGCCGCTGACCCGGCGCACCACCTCGCCGACCAGGAACCCGAACGTCATCGAGTGGTAGCCGCAGGCCGTCCCGGGCTCCCACTGCACCGGTGCGGCGGCCAGCCGCGCCGTGGCGGCCTGCCAGTCGTACAACTCCTCGACCTCCATGGCGCCGGGCCAGTCGGCCAGGCCGGCGGAGTGGGACAGCAGATGCCGGACCAGGACGCCGTCCTTGCCGGCGGCGGAGAACTCCGGCCAGTAGGCGGTGACCGGGGCGTCGGGGTCGAGCTCGCCCCGGTCGATGAGCAGCAGCGCGCACAGCGCGGTCATCGGCTTGGTCGTGGACATCACCGTGGTGACGGTGTCCTGGTCCCAGGGCTGGGTGCGGGCGGCGTCGCGATGACCGCCCCACAGATCGACGACCGGCTCGCCGCCGACGTACACCGCGACCGAAGCTCCCACGTCCTGCGCGTCGAACAGCTTGGAGAAGGCGTCGGCGACCGCGGTGAACTGCTTTTCATACGTACCCTGAATCTCGGTCATACGGCGGACGCTACCGGACCTTTGTCAGGACTCTGGGCTATTTATTCCGCGACTCCCCAGGTGCCGCACCGCCGGCACGCTCAGGACGCTGACAAGCACCACGACCAGCACCGTCGCCGACGTATAGAGTGCGGTGCCAACCCCTACCGCCCCGCTCACCGGCCCGGCGAGGGACTGGCCGATGGGGAACGCGACGAGCGAGCCGGCGATCTCGTAGGCGGATATCCGGTTCAGCACCCCGGCCGGGATGTGGGTCTGGACACTGGTCGACCACATCACGCCCCAGTACGCGATGCCCGCGCCGCCGACGGCCGCGCCGAGGCAGATCAGCGCCAGCGATCCGCCGGAGGCCATGATCAGCGGCCACACCGCCCAGGTCACCAGCACCGCCGCGCCGGAGGCCAGCGGGCGGGCCGGGCGGAAGCGGATCCCGGCCAGGCCGCCGACCACGCCGCCGGCGCCGAACGCGGTCCACATCCAGCCCAGCCCGGAGGCGCCGTGCCGGTCCGTGACCAGCACGGTGGCCAGCGGCCGGATCGGGCCCCACACGGTGATGCCCAGGATGATCCAGCCGATGATCACCGAGTACATCCAGGTCCGCGAGCGGAACTCGTTCCAGCCTTCGACGAGGTTGCGCCAGGTGGAGACCTCGGTCCCGGTCCTGGGCACCGGCCGCAGCCGCAGCATCAGCAGGCAGACGCCGCTGACCGCGAACGTGGCGGCGTCCGCGGCGAGCACCACCGGCGTGCCGGAGGTGGCGATCAGGACGCCGGCCAGCGCCGGGCCGCCGAGGTTCGCCATCGCCTCGGCGACGCGGATGACGGCGTTGGCGCGTTGCAGGTCCTGGGAGACCCGGGTGACGATCCCGGCCACGCCCGGCAGGAACGCCGCGGTGCCGATGCCGTGCAGCCCGGACAGCGCCATCAGCAGCCACAGCGCGGGATGCCCGACGGCGAAGGCGGTGGCGGTGGCGGCCTGCAGCACGAACCGGGCGCCGTCGGCGCCGACCATCATCCGCTGCGGCGTGAACCGGTCGGCGAGCACCCCGCCGAACAGCACGAACGCCACGAACGGCACCATCTGCGCGGCCAGCACCAGGCCGACGCCGGTGGTGCCGTATCCGAGCTCGACGACGCCGTACAGCAGCGCGACCGGCAGCATGGCGTCACCGAGCAGGGACACCAGGCGCGCGGTGAAGTACAGCCGGAAATCGCGGGTCCACAGCGGCGAACCGGCACGGATCGGGACATCACAGGTCGCGGTCAAAGCGCCCCCCTCAGGTCTAGACCAACGGCGTCAACGTAGAGGCAACATGATCGGTCTCACAAGATATTTCCGGCGCTTCGCAATGCTGGGGAATGCCCTGACCTGACCGTTTCCGCCGCCCGGCGGCTCCCCGCGCCCAGACGCGACCGGCAGGCCACAATGAGGCGTGGCCGCGACGCGCCCCACGACCGAAACGACCCGGCCCGAAACGACTCAGCCCGAAACGACCCGGTCCGACGCGATCCGGCCCTGCCCGAAGCGACCCGGCCCGAGACGACCAACGCCAGACGCGACTCCCGAGAACGGAAGGCCCCGCGCATGCCCGTCCCCCTCCCCGACGCCGCCACCGTCCTGCTGCGGCCGCCGGACGCCGCCGAGACCGCCATGCTGGCCCGCGGCATCATCTCCGCGGTGGCGCCGGAGGGCGGCCTGACCGGGTTGCAGCAGACCCTGCTGGCGGCGATGTTCCGGTCGATGACAGGGTTCGAGGTGGACCCGGCCGCCGTGCAGACCGAACTGGCCGACAAGCCCTACAGCGCCCAGGATTTCGCGCAGGACCTGTACCGGCGCAACGCGGCGTTCCGAGGCCGGGTCGTGCAGAACATGGTCACCGCCGAACTGGTGCTGGACCCGCTGCCGGCGGCGGTGGCCGACCGGGTCGCGGAGTTCGCCGCCGAACTAGGAGTGCACGACGACCTGGAAGAGGTGCTCCACGCCTCGGCCGACCGAGGCCGCCGGCTGGCCGCGATCGACTTCGACCGCAACGGCTACCTGCACGACTTCGACCCCGGTCACGCCGCCCAACTGCACGTCGGCGACGGCGCGCTGCACGGCCCGTGGTCCCCGGTGGAGGACGACCCGGCGCTGGCCGCCCGCTGGGCCTCGCTCGGCGACTTGCCGGCCGGGACGCTGGGCCGCGGCGTGTACGACTTCTACCGCACCCGCGGCTTCACCTTCCCCGGCTCCCCCGGCTCCGCGCCGCCGCTGCTCGCACAGCACGACTGGGTCCACGTCCTGGCCGACTACGGCACCCGGGTCGAATCCGAGATCGAGGTGTTCGCCTTCATCGCCCGCGCCAACGACGACCTGCACGCCTTCTCCCTGCTGGCGATGGTGGTCAGCCTGTTCGAGACCGGGGCGCTGGCCGCCGGCGCCGGACTGTTCGAGGCGGACAAGGGACACCTGTCCCAGCCGGGCATGGCCGCGCGGTTCTCCGACGCGCTGCGCCGGGCCGCACTGTGCACCGGCAGCAACGACTTCATGGCCACCGACTGGTTCGCGGTGGCGGACAAACCGGTCGCGGTGCTCCGCAGGGAGCTGATGCTGCCGGACAAGAGCGACGAAGCCGTCGCCGCGGGCAGCGTGGGGCCGTGGGACGCCGGCGGTATCAGCCCGTTCCAGCTCAACGCCGGTCGCAAGCTCGCCGCGGCCGAGGGCCGGGACTACACAGGGCCCGGTCTCCGGTAATCGGGGCCGAAACGAGGGCGAGGCCCAGGGTTTTGCCCGCCCTGGGCCTCTCCACACTGCTCAAGTGTGGTGCCGTCGTTGTGCGCACGCCGATGGCGTTTAAGGAAGTGGGTTAGTCTCATGACACTGCGCTCTCCCAATTGAGCTATCCCCGCACGAAGAGCAGGGAACGGGGCTCGAACCCGCAACCTCAGTGAATGACCCGCTTCCGGTCGATCCGGCGATGGACGGCGAGGACTTAGCTTGGAGCGAGAGTCTGAATTTACTCACCGCTGCCTCTACCATTTGGGCTACCTCCGCACGGTTATGCAGAGGGAGGGACTCGAACCCCCACTGTCACGGTGTCGGTCAATCTCAAGCGTCACATTAAGCTTGGTCGCTCGCCGCCGATCCTAGCGGAGGGATCAGGCGAACAGGTAACCGAATACGGCCTCGCCGACGTGCTGGTCGGTGACCTCGAAGGTGTTCGCCTCCTCGCGCGCGAACTTCACCGCCTGGCTCAGCTTCTCCACCCGCTCGACGAGTTCGTTGACGCGCTGCGCGGGCAGGGCGCCGGAGAACTTGGTCTGCGTCCAGTAGCCGACGGCGATGTCCTCGTAGTAGACCTCGACCTGCGCCGGGTGCTTCTCGGTGGCCTCGGCCTTGACGTGGTTGCGCGGCACCTTCTTGGTCCGCAGGGTGCGGACCGGCTCGGTGCGGAACCAGTCCGTGGACGGGTCGTGGGTCCACGCCTCGGCGCCGTCCAGGATCGGCAGCTTCTTGACGAAGGTGTGCAGGTCGGTGAGCTGCTTCTCCAGGAAGAGCAGGTAGGACACCGGGACGTCGCGCAGCAGGGTGCGGCCCTCGACGACGACGTCGGCGCGCGCCGTGCAGTTGGCCCAGTCCTTGGTGGCGGTGACGTCGAACAGCCGCGTGAGGTTGGCGGCGATCTGCCGCAGCACGTCCTCGGCCTTGACCTGGACCCGCGTGGACTCCGGCGGCAGCTGCTCGCCGTCCTCGTCCTTGGGCTGGTAGGTGCGGCTCAGGCCGGTGAGCAGCGCCTGCTTCTGCACGTCGTGGTGGGCCTGGGTGAGGTCGGCGTAGGACTTGCTCTTGACGCCCTTCTCGATGGCGATGATCTGGCTCAGCTTGGTGGCCATGGTGTTCCCCCCAATGGTGTCGAACTCGTGAGTCTGAGTGTTCTGATCGCAGCCTATGGACACGCGCCGACAGTCCGGCCGCCGGGGTGGGTGTGCTGCGGTGTCCTGATGATGGCAGACGCTCAGCGGCTTGATGCAGGCATTTTCACCGTCGCGTCCTCGTCCCGCGGAATTGATTGACTGACTCAGTCAGTCAGATTAGGCTGCGCCGCGACGAAGCTGCGGTTCGAAGGGGGCGTTCGGCATGGGGACCGGTAGGGCGGGGACGGTCGCGTGGCGACCGGTGGCGCTGGTGACGGCGGTGACGGCGGCGGTGCACCTGGCGGTGGCGACGCGGTTCGGCTGGCACCATGACGAGTTCTACTACGTCATCTGCGGTAGGCACCCGGCGTTCGGGTACGTGGACCAGCCGCCGCTGACGCCGCTGCTGGCCCGGTTCGCGGACGCGGCGGGCGGGCTGCTGGGCGTGCGGCTGCTGGCGATCGCGGCGCAAGCCGGGTGCGTGGTGCTGACGGCGGTGCTGGCGGCGCGGTTCGGCGGGCGCGGGGCCGCGCAGAC